>JABEUX010000129.1 GCA_013044185.1 Vulcanimicrobiota bacterium
AGATGAACGGGAAACGTATCGAAGCGATGCCTCATCTCACTACAAGGAGGCATTCCGTGCCATCCTACGAGCAGGGGAGACTCTTTCGCGCCTGCAAAGGTCGATGCGATGCTTTCGACATGTCGCGCGCTCGCCCTCGCCGTAACGCTGATTGCAACGATTGGAGCGGCGGCGGCACCGAAGCCGGCAAGCCTCTGCGACGGAGGGCTTCTCGCCATTCTTAACCGTCCGACAATCGGGTTTTCGACCTGCGCGGTCGCTCCACGGCAGGTTGTCGGCGAATTCGGTATCCAGAACACCCTCGATGCCGCCGGGAGCAATATCAGCCTCGGGCAGGGCTTTTTGCGCTACGGGCTCGGGCACGGCTTCGAGGCCGATATCAATGGCCCGAACGTCATTGCCGGCAGCACCGTGCCCTTCGCCGGGCTCCAGGATCTCGGGCTCGGGCTGAAGTGGCAGTTTCTCGACCGCCCGACCCTCGGCGGGGCCTTCGACCTCATCCAGAATTTGCCGACCGCTCGCACCGGCGTAACCCTCGGCGCTCCCTCGACCACCCTGAATCTCGACCTCGCGACCGCTCTGGGCTCGCGCTCGGGGCTCGGCATCACGCTCGCAGCGATCGATACCAGCGGGTTCCGCACCGGAGGTGCCCGGCAGCGCTACGTCGCTTTCCAGCCCTCGATGGCGCTCACCAATCTCATCACGCCGCGCCTGCAGGTCTATCTCGAAGGGGTCGCGCTCTCTCGCACCGCACCCGACGCCCCCGGAGCGTTCACGGTCGACGGGGGCTTTCAGTACGCTGCTACCCCGAAGCTCGAACTCGATATCGAGGCCGCGCAATCGACGAGCGACGGCATCGCCTCACATTATTTCGGGCTCGGTTTCGGAATCGCGCTCTGACGCCCGCGCGCGTACTGCGGCGGCACGAAACTCTCGCCCCCGAGCCTATCGACGGCGTTCCAGAGCCAGCGTGGATCGCGCAGAAATCCCCGCGCGAGCGCTACGAAATCGGCCTCGCCATCGCGCACGATGCGGTCGGCGTACTCGGGATCGACGATCATCCCAACGGCAATCGTCGCCATACCGGTCGCCGCACGAATCGCCTTCGCAAAATCAACCTGGTAGCCTGGCGCCGGATGAATTT
Source organism: Vulcanimicrobiota bacterium (assembly GCA_013044185.1). GTDB lineage: Bacteria > Vulcanimicrobiota > Vulcanimicrobiia > Vulcanimicrobiales > Vulcanimicrobiaceae > JABEUX01. The sequence continues at coordinate 1,145 of JABEUX010000129.1, forward strand.
TTTGCAACGGCGAGAGCCCGCCCCCGCTAACGTCGACGAAATCGCAACCGCGTTCGGCGAGCCGCCGCACAAGGACGATCGAAGAATCGAGATCCCAGCCACCTTCGACAAAATCGGTCGCCGAGAGGCGCACGCCGACCGGCATCTCGGCGGGCAGCGCATCGCGTACTGCTTGGAAAAGCTCCAACGAAAATCGCATGCGATTCTCCAACGTCCCACCGTACTCGTCGTCGCGCCGATTACTCAATGGCGAGAGAAATTGATGCGCGAGATAGCCATGGGCGAAATGGAGCTCCACAACCTCGACGCCGGCGCGCCGCGCGCGCTGCGCCGCCGCGACGAAATCCGCTATCGCATTCGCGATTCCGGCTCGATCGAGGGCGATCGGTTCGGCCCAGCCTTCGTCGTAGGCGAGCGCACTCGGCGCGACCGGCTGCCAGAGCGCGGGGTTGGGCGGCAGGTTGCCGGCGGAAAACGGCGGTTTCGTCCCACCTTTGCGCCCGGCGTGGCCGAGTTGAATGCCGACCCGGCTCTGCGTCCACGTCTTCAAAAAATCGACGACGCGCTTAAGGCCGCGTTCGTTTTCATCGCTATAGAGGCCGAGGCAGTGCGGCGTGATGCGTCCTTCCGGGTTTACGTGCGTCGCCTCAAAAAAAACTAACCCCGGCCCGGAGAGCGCGAGGTGACCGAGATTGACGAGATGCCAATCCGAAGCGGTGCCGTCGATCGCCGAATATTGACACATCGGCGAAACGACGACGCGATTGGAAATTGCAACGGAGCGCAACGAAAACGGTGATAATAATGACGCGGGCATACTCGGTCAAACCGCCGAGCGCGCACGTTGGTTTCCGGCGAATCTATTTGGGAAGGCCGGGGCTTGAACCCGGATGCCCTTTCGAGCGGCAGATTTTAAGTCTGCTGTGTCTACCGATTCCACCACCCTCCCGTCCCGCCCTGATGCCGCGCGCCCGCCAGCGCATCCTGCTGTTGTAGGAGATAGCCGAGCAGGAGATCGCCTGCGGTCACCGTCGCGCTCTCCATCTCCAAGCATTCGAGCGCGGTCGCGAGAATCAGCACGCCCGCGGGGAGAATATCGGCGCGCTGTGCTTTGACGCCTTCGAGCGCTCTCCGTTCCCCAATACTCAGCGCGCAGAGCCGCGCGAATGTCGCGTCGAGCCGCTCGCGCGTGAGGTCGAAGCGTTCGATCCGTCCACGCTTCGCGCGGATCAACGCCGCCGTGCTCGTCGCGCTGCCGCCGACCAACGCCATGCGCCGCGCACCGCGCAACTCGACCAGCGGCGCGAGCCGCTCGGCGGCGATCGCTCGGGCGCGTTCGACGGCAGCCCGGTCGACCGGGCCGTCGTGACCGCCGAGCTGAGGCACCGCCTCGGTGAGCCGAACCGCGCCGATCTCCAGCGAGAGCGAGCGCTGCGGCAGGTGCCCGTCGCCGAGGGCATATTCGGTACTGCCACCTCCGACATCGATCGCTCCGGTCATCGTTCCGGGGCTCGGAGGAAGGCTTGCGAGCGCTCCACGAAATGAGGCCGCCGCCTCCTCCTCGCCCGAGAGAACGCGAAGCGGCACCCCGGTAATGCGCTCGACCGCGCGCGAAAAAACATCGCGGTTCGTCGCTCGGCGCACCGCGCTGGTCGCGATCGCGTAGAGGCGCAGGTAGTGGCCGCGCACGCTGCCCGCATGCACGCGCACCGCCTCGAGCGTCCGCTCCATCGGCTCCTCGGCGAGCATCCCGCTCTCGCCGATCCCTTCACCCAGGCGGGTGCCGATCGAACGCTCGACGGCAACGTGCGGACGCCCCTCGGGCGCATCGGCGAGGAGAACCCGCGTTGAATTCGTGCCGATCGAGATGACGGCAAGATAGCCGCTCAAGGGTGGAGATCGTCTCGTTTTTTGGGGACGAAACGCCGGCGGCGTTGCGGCGGCGCGGCTCGGGAGTCGTCGTCGCTCTCGCTCTCCTCACCTTGGTTGAAGTGCAGCAAACGTTCCTCGAAAGCGTCGTCGCGTTGAATCGGCAGTACCTTCGCCTCTAAACGCCGATTGCGCTGAACGATGGCCAATTCGATCTCTCGTTCGCTCTGCATCGCGTGCTCCAGGAATAGTCGATACGCCGCCACTTCGCTTTCGTTGATGCTCGCTAACTCCCCATTCTCGAAGCGCACGAGCGCGCCGTGTGCATGAATCTGCACGACGGTTCCGTTTCGTTTTCCGAAATTCCTCAATGGACGGTGGGCGAGGGGCGCGGTTCGACGAGGACCATGCGTTCGTTGGGTGCGAGCATGCGAAGCCGTTCGTGGATCTCGGGAATCGCTCCGCGTGCGGTCCGCAGGCGCGCGATGCGGCGGCGAAGGCGAACGTCGCGCCGCTCGTAGGCTGCGATTTGCGTACGCGTTTGGCGCAGATCGGATTCGAGTTTCAAATCGGTCCCGACGACGCGAGCGAATTGTGCGGCAACCAGGAGCATGAAGACCGAGCCGACGGCGAGCGCCGCGAAGCGACGGGTGGAGCGTACGAGCGGATGGCGAGCGAGACGAACGATCACGTTGCGCCCTCCGAACCAGCGACCGATTCGCGCCAACTTCCCAAGCGACGATATTTTTCGTACCGAGCGTCGAGAAGCGCGGGGAGCGAGAACGACTCGAGAATATCGAGCACCGCCCCGATACGATCGAGTACGCGCGTCACCGTTGCGGCCGGGTCGCGATGCGCCCCGCCGAGAGGTTCGGGAATCACTTCATCAACGATGCCGAAGCCGCGCAGATCCGCTGCCGTCAATTTTAAATGTGCGGCCGCTTCATCGGCCTTACTCGCGTCGCCCCAGAGGATAGCGGCACAGCCTTCCGGCGACGCGACCGAGTAGACGCTGTGTTCGAGCATCAGCACGCGGTCGGCGATCGCTAACGCGAGCGCGCCGCCCGATCCACCCTCACCGATAATGATGCAGAGCGTCGGCACCTGGAGCGCGGCGAACACTTCGAGCGATGCGGCGATCGCTTCGGACTGCGCGTGCTCTTCGGAGAGAATGCCGGGGTCGGCGCCTTTCGTATCGACGAAGGTCACCAACGGAAGGTTAAAACGCTGCGCGAGCAGGGCGAGACGCTCGCCCTTCCGGTAGCCTTCGGGGGTCGACATCCCAAAATTTCGCGCGAGATTCTCCTTCATATCGCGGCCGCGCTGCTGTCCGATCGCCACGATGGAATGGCCGCCGAGGCGCGCGAACCCACCGACGATCGCCGGATCGTCGCGGAACATGCGGTCGCCATGTAATTCGTCGAATGCATCGAGCCCGGCGATATAATCGAGCGTCGTCGGGCGCCGAGGATGGCGCGCCATATGCACTTTTTCCCACGGGGAGAGCGAGCCGAAGACCTCGGCGAGCAACTGGCGATATTTGCTTTCGAGCGAAGCGATCTCGGTGGACATATCGATCCGCTGTCCTTCGTTCGCCGAGCGCAGATCCTCGATGCGTCGCTCGAGTTCCAGAAGCCCCTTCTCGCGTTCGAGCAACGGGTTCATGCCGATAACTCCGCACGTTTGCGGCGCTGCATTCCGGCGCGCGCGTAGCCAAGCAAACGTTCGAGGGTCGATTTGAGGTTCGAACGATCGAGCACGCCGTCGATATGCCCGCGTTCGAGTAAAAACTCGGCGGTCTGAAAACGGTCGGGAAGGCGTTGCCGAATCGTCTGCTCGATCACGCGGCGACCCGCGAAACCGATCATCGCGTTACGCTCGGCGAGAATGACGTCGGCCTGAAAGGCAAAGGAGGCCGAGACGCCGCCGGTCGTCGGATCGGTGAGCACGGTGATAAACGGCTGCCCACTCGCTTTGAGGCGTACCACCGCCGCCGTCGTCTTCGCCATCTGCATCAACGCAAGCATGCCTTCTTCCATGCGCGCCCCGCCCGACGCGGTGAAAACCACGCAGGGGAGCCCCCGCTCCGTCGCAGCTTCGATGAGGCGCGTCAGGCGCTCGCCGACGACCGAGCCCATCGTTCCGCCACGAAAATGAAAGTCCATAACGCCGAGCGCGAGTTCGTAGCCCCCAATGCTCCCGAAACCGCAGAGCACGGCTTCGTCCATGCCGCTCTTGGCGGCGTCGGCGGCGAGTTTCTGCGGATAGCTCTTTTTATCGCTCCACGAGAGTGGATCGGCGGGGAGGACGCCGCGCGCGATCTCTTCGAAATCGCCGTCGATCAAGGAAAGAATGCGGTCGTGCGCGCGCATACGAAAGTGATGCGAGCAGCGGGCGCAGACGTCGAGGTTCGCCGAGAGATCGGGACGGTAGAGCACCTCGCCGCAACTCGGGCACTTCACCCATTGTGCGGCGTCGTCGCGCACTTTTTCGCGATTTCGGCCTCCTCGCAGCCAATCGGCCATCGGCATCGCTTAGGCCTTCGCGCCCATAAGGCGGCGACGGTAGAGCCGGCTTAGTTGCTTGAGGTAGTTGAAAATCTCGCTCTGATTGAGTTTGGATTCGCCGACGACCCGGTCGGTAAAGACGTACGGAATCTCCAGCGCCCGCCCATAGTGCGCCTTGGCGATGACCTCCAACCCGATTTTAAAGCCGATCGGGTCGAGTTCCACGCCGTCGAGTGCCTCGCGCTTCACCAGGAAGAAGCCGCTGGTTACGTCCGCAATCGGCGTCAGCGGCCGTGCGAGCATGCAGGCGACGCGTGAGGTGAAGATACGCTTTGCTGGCCAATTGGTGATGCCCCCGCCCGGAACGTATCGGCTGCCGACCGCGAGCCCATATTCACCTGAGGCGAGCGCCCCAACCATCTTTGGGAGGACGCGGATGTCATGGCTGAAATCGGCATCCATCGCACCGAGTGCGCGCGACTCCGGCCGCGCGGCTCTCCACCCGGCGATCACGCCGCTGGATAGCCCCATCTTCCCGGGGCGATGCAGGCAGCGAACGGGCAGCTCCTCCGCGAGCCGATCGACGATCTCGCCGGTACCGTCGGGCGAGTTGTCGTCGACGACGACGATCTCACCATCGAGGGCCGCGCCCCGAAAAACGTCGACGGCTCCCCGAAGGAGCCGCTCGATGCCACCGGCTTCGTTGTAGGTGGGAACCACGATGGTAAAGGGAAGGGCGCTCATATATCCTGCATTTCTACGACGTCGAGCGCAATTGTTCCGCCCCATCCGAGCGACGCGAGCGGCTGCGCTTGCGGGCATACATCGCGGCGTCGGCCTGTTCGATGAGTCGAGCCGTATCGGTCGCATCGTTGGGGAAGAGCGCGATGCCGACGCTGGCACCGATCGGAATCGAGAGATTTCGCGCTTCGACGGGGCTGGCCAACGCTTCGCCGATCCGCCGTTCGAGCCGTTCGATCGAGAGATCGGTCGCATCGCTTTGAATCACGGCAAACTCATCACCGCCGATACGGGCGATCGTATCGGAAGCACGCACGACGCCGTCGAAGCGGCGCGCGACTTCGAGCAGCACCTCGTCTCCGACTCCATGCCCGTACGCATCGTTCACTCCTTTAAAGCCGTCGAGATCGATATAAAAGAGCGCCACCTGTGCGTTCGAACGCGTCGCGCGAGTGATCTCTCGGCGCAGGGACTCCGCAAAATTACTACGATTCGGCAAAGAGGTAAGCGGATCGTAAAATGCGAGTTCGCCCATGCGTTTCACTTGGAGGTCGCGCTCCATTGCCGAACCCAAAAGCGCCGCAAGCAGTCGCATAAAATCGCGATCGGCATCGTCGAAGCGCATCGAACCCGCGCGCGGGCGTCGCGACTCGAACGAAACGGTTCCGTACGGCACGCCTTCGACCCAAATGGTCGCAAGGATGAGGCTTCGCCAACCCTGCCAGTCCGTCGCCGGATCGAACCGCCAATTCCCATCTTGCGTATCGTCGATAGCCAAAACGACATGGGTTCCGAAGGCTTCGCGGCTAAATGTCCGACCGAAAGCGATCTCCATTCCCACGGGAATCTCGGTCGCACCCACGCAACGCTCTACGACCACGGCATCGCCCTTCACGTGCGTCACGAAGCAAGCGTCGGCGCCGAGCGATTCGATGCCGAAACGCATCACTCGTTCGATCTGCGCGTCGAACTCTAGCCCTGATGCTGCCGCGAGCGCGAGCAGCTCGCGCATGCGCTCGCTCCGCATACGCTCGCGATGAGCGAGGTCGCGCATCTCGGAAACATCCTCGAGCGCAACGTACGCCCCTTCGATCGAGCGATCGACGACGATCGGTGAGAACGAACACCGCATCGAGACGCTCTCGCCGTTATTGCGAACGACGTTCAGTTCGCTTTGGGGGTGCTCGCCCAACATCACGCGGGCAAATGCGGTACGGAGCGTTGTAAGATCGCTTGGAGCAACGTCCTCTTCAAAGAGCCGGAACTCAATTGCGTGCGACGCACCACCAAAGCGCTCGAACGCAACGTTGACACGCCGATATCGTCCCTGTGCGTCGAGTTCGATCAACGGTGTTGCGTGACCGTCGAAAAGCGCGTCGAAACGTTGCTCGATCCGCGCGCTGCTCGCTTCGAGCGGGACGATCTGCCGCAGGTCTCGCGCGGTTGCGAGAACGGCGATCGGCATCCCATCTTCGACGATTGGAGAGACGGTCGCCAAAACGTCGAGTCTCGCACCTTGTGAGTCGATAAAGCGCGTGACGAGATACTCGGTCGAACCGGCGGACGCTCGTTCGAACGCGGCGGAGGTTTCCTCGATCGATTCGGGCGCGATGTGGGTTGCGAAGTGACGCCCGAGCATCTCTCCGGGCGCATATCCTAAAAGCGCGAGCGCCGCCGCGTTTCCGTGGATAAGCTGCCCCTGCAAATCGTAGCTCGCTATCGCATCCCGGCTGCGATCGTAAAGCGTAGCGAAGCGGGCGCGGAGTTGAAGATATTTACGTCGTCCGATTTCCAGATTCGCGGCGAGTTTTCGGCGTTCGATTTCGATCGCGACCGCCACGACGAGAAAAACGAGAGCGATAACGCCGAGGGCCGCGGCAACGATGGTCGAGAGCGCCACTACCGTACCTCCGCGGCACGGCGCGCTTGCTTCGCCTGATACATCTTCGCGTCGGCGGCGACGAACAGCGCACTTGGATCGTTTCCATCGACGCCGAATATCGCGGGGCCGACCGAGATGCCCACCGGCAGATCGATCTCTGCGAATGGTTTGTTTATCGCTTTTTCAATTCGCGCCGTACAGCGCTCCAAGCTATCCCTCCGTAGATCGTTGAGTACGACGATAAACTCGTCGCCGCCGATGCGGGCGACGAGTTCGTCGCCGCGTATGACGCCGAGGAGGCGATGCCCCACTTCGGCGAGCACTCGATCCCCCACGGCATGGCCGAAACGATCGTTCACGTTCTTAAAACCATCGAGATCGAGAAAAAGTATGCCCAACTCCCCACCATTGCGCTTCGTACGCGCAATTTCCCGTTCCAGTCGCTGCGCGAGCATCGTACGATTGGCGAGCCCCGTGAGCGGGTCGCGCAAAGCAAGGTCCCCGAGCGTCCGCGCCCGTCGGTCTCGTTCGAAGGCACTCCCCAACAGCGCCGCCATCAATTTCACGAAGTCGACGTCGTTGGCGTCGAACGGAGCCTCGCGGAGATATCTCGAGGAAAACGCCAATCCCCCGAAGCGAATCCCTTCCACCGTGATCGGTGCTCCTAAAAAACAACGCCACGATTCCCCGTCGGCCGCTACATCATCGCGAAGCGAACTCTCGCGGATATCGTTGATTACGAGCGGCGCCTCGTTCTCTAGCAAGTGCCGCGATATCGCTCGCACGATCGGTACGCGGTTCCCAGTCGTGAAACGCTCCGAGCCGCCCTTGGCACGGATCACAAAATCGTCGCCGTCGATCTCGAGGACGTAGCCGATCTCCATCCCGAGCATGCGGCGCCCGAAATCGAGAACGCGCCCGAGCAACGGTTCGAGTTCATCTTGGGAGACGGTCGCTAGGCGATAGAGTTCGCGTAATTTTTCCCGCGTCAACTCTTCGCGACGCTCGAAGGTACGCTGAGCGCTCATATCTCGCATGACGATGTAATACCCTTCGATCTTGCTTCCATGCGCCATCGGAATCAATGCAACCATCACCGGAAGAACGCGGCCGTCCTTACAGCGAAGCTGCGATTCAGACTCGAAGGCTTCACCGGCCATGACCCGGCGATAGGCATTTTCTCGAATATCCTCCGAGCCTGTCTGCGAGAAAAGCGCGGAGGTCGCACCGACGAGCTCCCCGCTTCCGTAGCCGGAGATTCGCTCGAAGGCGGCATTCGCGCGTAGGATGTGCCGGTCGGCACCGAGTTGCAGCATCGGCTCGTAGTTGATATCGAAGAGCGAACGGAAACGCTCCGTTTCGATGAGAAGGTCGCGCTCCAAGCTCCGTATCGCTCGAAGGTCTTTGGCGATCCAGAAAACTCCGACGACCGCGCCCCCGGTGGCAATCGGCACCAAGGTCGCCCAGACCGGAACCCGTAGAGCGCGCGAGCCGAGCGCCACCGTCTCGAATTCCACGACATCTCCCCCGAGAGCGCGCGCGAAATAGCGACCGAGTGCATCGCGCTGTTCGGCAGTGACGCACTCGTCGAGGTGACGCCCCGTGCAGTCACCACGTTCATCGCCGAAGAGCTCGCGTGCCGGCGCATTCGCTTGTTGCGAGATCCCGTCGCTATCGCAGAGGATGCCGATATCGGGTATTTTCGTAAAGAGCCGCTCGAAGCGCGTGCGTTCGAGTTCGATCGCGGCGGCGAAGGCCGCGAAGCGCCGAAGCGTCGGCGCCATCATCCAGCGCCATATCACCCCGAGTACCAGCACGATCGTCGCACCGGCCACCGCGATAGCAAGCGCCGCAGTATGATGGAGCGGCCAGGCAACCACGGTTGCAACGGCGGATAAGAGCGTCGCCGCAAAGGCAGCGAGACCGAACGCACGCGAAGAAAAGGCGAAGAAGCGCCCTTCCTCCCGTTTCGGAGCTTCGGCAACGAGCATCCCACCGAGCATACGCCAGCCCCCCCAGGCCGTCAAATCGCGGTTTTAGAGCACCGTAAGAAGTACGGCAGCCGAGAGCACGACTCCGGCCGTCTCGGTCCGTAATATCCGTGCCCCGAACCGGAGCATCCTCGCGCCGGCGGCAGCGGCCCGCTCGGCCTCCCCTGCGCTGAAGCCACCCTCGGGGCCCACGAGCCCCAGCGCGCTCTCGACTCCGGCAAGCGCATCGCGCACGAGTGGGAGCGGCGAATGCAGCGGGGCGAGCTCCCACGGCATGAGGATCGCTCCGTACGTCCCGGCTTCGAGCAGGAGCGCCTCAAGCGTGAGAGGAGCGGCGATCTCCATCGGCTCGCTCCGGCCGCATTGCAGCGCGGCGGAACGGGCGAGCCGTCGCCAGCGCTCGTACTTCCCAGGCGAGCAATCGCGGGCGATACATCGCTCGGTGACGAGCGGAACCAGTCGGGCGACGCCGAGTTCGCTCGCTTTCTCGACGACGTACTCCATCTTGCTGCCCTTCGGTATCCCCTGCGCCAGCGTGAAGCGGAGCGTGCGCGCCGGCGGCGGTTCCAGGAGACGTTCGCGCGGAATCACCAACGCGTCGCGATCGAGCCGTTCGATCGTACAACGATAGCGCGCGCCTGCGGAATCGAGAATCTCCAACTCGTCGCCGACGCGAGCGCGCATGACGAGTTTGAGCTTGCGCGCATCTTCGCCGACGATCTCGCACGGTTCGCCGACACGAACGATCCCTTCGACGAAAAAACGCGTCATCGATTACTCCGGACGAAAGGCTTCTTTAAGCCGCTCGAAAAACGAACGTTCCTCAATTTCATCGCCGCCGAGTTTCGCAAACTCTTCGAGCAATTCGCGTTGCTTTTTCGAAACGCGCGTCGGCGTAACGACGTGAACGGTCACGTGATGGTCGCCGCGCTGCCCGCCGCGAACGCTCGGCATTCCGTGTCCGCGCATCCGCAGCGTCGTTCCCGTCTGCGTGCCGGGCGGGATCGTCAGATCCAACTCACCTTCTAACGACGGTACGCGCAGCGTCGCGCCAAGTGCGGCGTGCGTGAAAGCGATCGGAATATCGACCGCCGTGTCCATGCCCTCGCGCCGAAAGCGTTCGTGGCGCCGCACGCTCAGACAGACGAAGAGATCGCCCGCAGCTCCACCACGAATGCCGCCTTCTCCCCTACCGGCGATGCGAATGCGCGCGCCGTCATCGACGCCGGCGGGAATCTTGACCGTCAGTTTGCGCTCGCTCTCCTTGCGCCCGCGGCCTCCGCAACTCTCGCAGGGGCGCGCGACCATCTGGCCGTCGCCGCCGCAGCGCGGGCAGGTATTCTGCGTGACGAACTGTCCGAGCGGAGTCTGTCGCGCGACGCGCACGACGCCGGTGCCCGCGCACTGAACGCAGGGCGCGACGGTGCTGCCTTCGGCGGCGCCGCTGCCGGAGCAGGTTTCGCATTGACCGAGATGCGTGAA
>JABEUX010000130.1 GCA_013044185.1 Vulcanimicrobiota bacterium
CGCGCGCTGCGCGACGCGGGTATGGAGGTGATCTATACCGGGCTCTTTCAAACGCCCGAACAGATCGTACAGACCGCGATTCAAGAGGATGCCGACGGTATCGGGCTCTCGATTCTCTCGGGCGCTCACATGACGCTCTTTCCGTTGATTATCGATCAGCTCAAGGCACAGCAGGCCGAAGATATCGTCTTTTTCGGCGGTGGAACGATTCCGCCCGAGGATGCCGAAGCGTTGCGCGAACGCGGCGTTCAAGCGGTCTTCACTCCGGGTGCGCCGCTGCAAGATATCGTCGATTTCGTCAACGACGCCTGCGGCAAGCGCCGCGCGTTGGTCGGCTAGGCCGACGATCTCCGTTTCGCACGACTCGCTACTACTGAAGAGGAATACGTGAAGGTACGAACGCGTGTCGCGCCGTCGCCGACCGGCGATCCGCATGTCGGCACGGCTTACGTCGCTCTGGTCAATTACGCATTTGCCAAACGACACGGCGGTGATTTTCTGTTGCGCGTCGAGGATACCGACCGCGCTCGCAGCACGCCGGAGAGCGAACGTGCGATTCTCCAATCGTTGCAGTGGCTCGGTATCGAATGGGACGAAGGCCCCGACAAGGGCGGCCCACACGGCCCGTATCGGCAGAGCGAACGCGCGGCGATCTACCGCGAACACGTCGATCGACTGCTCGCCGACGGGCACGCGTTTCGGTGTTTCTGCACGTCGGCGCGATTGGACGATCTTCGCGTCGCGCAACGCGCGGCGGGGCAACCCTCTCGCTACGACGGCCTCTGCCGCGGCCTCGGCGCTGAAGAAGTAGCACGCCGTACTGCGGCGGGCGAACCCTTTGTCGTGCGCCTGGTGGTCCCGTCCGAGGGCATCTGCGTGGTGCGCGACGCGCGCCGCGGCCCCATCGAGATCGCCTGGAGCGATGTCGATATGCAAGTGCTGATGAAATCCGACGGGCTTCCCACCTACCATCTCGCCAACGTCGTCGACGATCACCTCATGGAGATCACGCACGTCATTCGCGGCGAAGAATGGGTGAGCAGCGCTCCGAAGCACTTGCTGCTCTATTCGTATTTTGGGTGGACGCCGCCGGAGATCGCGCACCTCCCGCTCCTCCGAAATCCCGATAAGAGCAAGCTCTCCAAGCGCAAGAATCCAACGAGCATCCTTTTTTACGAACGGATGGGCTATCTCCCCGAAGCGCTCTTGAATTTTCTGGCGTTGCTCGCCGCCGGTGCCGTCGACGGCGAAGAGCTCTTTACGCTCACCGATTTCGTCGAACATTTCTCGCTCGACCGCATCTCGCTCGGCGGCCCGGTCTTCGACGTGCCGAAACTCGATTGGCTCAACGGGCGCTACCTGCGCGAACGGCTCGAGGGCGACGGCTTCGCACGGCGCGTCGGCGCCTGGGGCTTTACGCCGGAGCGCGTCGCCCGCATCGCTGCGCTCGCGCAGCCGCGCATCGAGCGCCTCTCCGATATCGGGAATTTGCTCGCCTTCTTTTTTGCCGGTCGATTGACGTACGATCCCGCGTTGCTCGCGGCGGGAAAAATCGAAGCGCCGACCGTGCGCAAGGCGCTCGCGGTGATGCAGCGAGAGCTCGACACGTTACGCGCGTGGGAGAGCGCGGGGATCGACGCGCTCTTTCGACGGGTCGCAGGAGCGCTCGACATCAAAGTACGCGACCTCACGCGGCCATTCTACGTCGCCGTTACCGGGAGCCCCACCTCGGTGCCGCTCTACGACGCAATGGAGATTCTCGGGCGAGATATCGTGCGCGAACGTTTGCGCCACGCGTTGGAGATGCTCGGTCTCCCCTCGAAGCGCGAACAGGAAGAATGGAAGAATATCGGGAGCGCGAGTACGGAGATTCCGGCATGATCGTGCGAGCGATTCTCTTAGCCGCCGGAAAGGGAACGCGCATGAAGAGCGCGCGGCCGAAGGTCCTACACGAATTGTGCGGACGTTCGATGCTCTGGTACGCGCTCGCCGCGTTGCGCGATGCCGGGATTGAAGAGATCGTCGTGGTGACGAACCCCGAGCTCGATCCGCAGGTGCGCGCGCTCGGCGTTCGTACGGTCGTTCAAGGGGAGCAGCTCGGTACGGGGCACGCCGTGCAGGTCGCGCTCGCGGCATTGGAAGCTCGCGCCGATGGCCGCATCGTGGTGACCAACGGCGATATGCCGCTCGTACGCGCCGAGACGCTCGTTCGCGTTCTCTCCGCTGCCGGAGAGAACGACGTAGCGTTGGTGACCGCGCGCATGCCGTTGCCATCAAACTTCGGCCGCATCGTACGGCACGGCGAACGCGTCGCGCGTATCGTCGAGGTACGCGATGCGAGCGAGAGCGAACGCGCGATCGACGAGATGAATGCAGGCATCTACGCCTTCCCCGAAACGCACCTTCGCGATGCCGTCGCGCGGTTGCGCAGCGATAACGCACAGGGCGAGTACTATCTCACCGATGCAATCGAACTCTCTGCCGCGGCAGATCGTCCCGCCGTTCCGGTCGTCGCCGATGAATTCGAAGAGGTGCTTGGGGTCAACGATCGGAGCGAGCTCGCCCGCGCGCGTGCTGCCATGAATCGGCGTATCTGCGAACGACATATGCTTGCCGGCGTCACGATCGTCGACCCGGCGACCACCTTCTTAGAGCCGGAGTTAACGATCGGTATCGATACGGTCATCTATCCCGGTACCGCGATCTCGTTGCAGTCGAGTATCGGCAGCCGCTGCACGATCGGGCCGCATACGCGGATCTCCGACGCACGAATCGGCGACGACGTGACGGTGCAGGAGAGCGTGGTGATCGAGAGCGAGATCGGCTCGGGTTCGGCGATCGGGCCGTTCGCGCACGTGCGCGGCCACGCGGTTCTCGTCGGAGAGAACCGCGTCGGGAATTTCGTCGAGATTAAAAATTCGCGCTACGAACGCGGAGCGAAATCGGCGCACCTCTCCTATCTTGGGGATGCCGAGATCGGAGAAGAGAGCAACATCGGCGCCGGCACGATTACCTGCAACTACGATGGGAAGAAAAAGCATCGCACGAAGATCGGGCGCAACGTTTCGATCGGCTCGAATACCTCCATCGTCGCTCCGCGAACGATCGGCGACGGTGCTCTGACCGGCGCGGGGAGCGTGGTGACCAAAGATATCGAGCCCGGAGGGCGCGTCGCGGGAAACCCCGCCCGCCCACTACCCTAGCCGCGTTCGCGAGCGAGTTTTTCCCCCAACGCTCGGATGCCGTCGAGGAGGATGCGTAAATCCTCTTCGGTCGTGCGATGGTTGACGAAGCAGGCGCGGAGCGCCCGTTTTCCACCGATGCTCGTCGAGGATACGACGGCGATCCCGCTCTCTTGGACGCGAATCACCAACTCGTCGTTGAAGGCGTCGAGTTCGGCTTCGTCGAGCCCACGAGGGCGGTAGCGAAAGCAGACCACGTTCAGGCGCACCGGAGCGAGTAATTCGAGCCTGGGATCTGCGTCGATCGCAGTGCCAAGGGCCCCCGCCTGTTCGACGTTTCGTTCGATCGCGGCGGCGATGCGATCGGCGCCGTGCTCCTTCAACGTAAACCACACCTTCAGTGCGCGAAACGATCGCGAGAGCTCCGGTATATAATCGGTAAACCACGGCGTCGCGCTTGCGAGCCCGCGCGTCATGCGCGTTAAGTATGGGCCCTCGGAGGCGAAGGTGGCTCGGTGCGCCTCACCGTCGCGAACGAGAACGCAACCGACATCGTATGGCGCGTGCGCCCATTTGTGGAAATCAAAAGCGATCGAGTCGGCGCGTTCGATACCGCGTAACCGTTCGCGCAAGGTTTCAGAGAGCATCGCGAGCGCTCCGAAGGCACCGTCCACGTGGAGATGGCAGCCTTCGCGGCCGGCGATCGTTGCGAGTTCGTCGAGCGGATCGATCGCGCCGACGTCGACCGTTCCGGCGTTCGCGACGATGAGAAATGGGCGCGAACCCGACGCGCGGTCGCTCGCGATACGCTCGGTTAGAGCGACGGTATCGATGCGCTGCTGCGCATCGGTCGGGAGGATGCGTAGTGCTTCGCTGCCGATGCCGGCGATCTCGAACGCACGGCGAACGCACCCATGCGTTGCGGCCGACGCATAGCCGGTGATGCGCGCGCGTTGCGGATCGATGCCGTGCTCGCGCACCTCACCACCGAGCGCGCGGGTGCGTGCGACGAGGACGCCGATAAGGTTCGCCTCCGAGGCGCCGGTGGTGAGGACCCCCGTCGCCTCCGGTGGGAATCCGAAGAGATCGCGCGACCATGCGATCACCTGGCGTTCGACGTAGACCGCACCGTGATTTCGGCCGCCGACATTGGCGTTCATCGTCGCTGCGAGCAGCTCGGCTATCGCTCCGCTCGGGGTCCCCGTGCCTTGAACCCAGCCGAAAAAACGCGGATGAATATTCCCGCCGGTGTAGGGAAGAATCGTCTCTACGAAGGTTCGGTAGACGTCGGAGAAATCGCTCGGCTCGCGCGGCAGTGCCTCGCGCAATCGTTCCTTGGCGCTCTCCGGCATCTCTTGCCATGCGGGGCGATCGCGCACGTCGCGGAGAAAATCGATGGCATCGTCGAGCGCGCGGTGCCCCGCCGCCCGAAACGCCTCCCAATCACGCGGGTCGAGCATGTTGCCGATCGATCAGGCGCTCGAATGCGCGAAAAATTTTCGGAACGTATTGATATTTGTAGGCGAAGAGTTCCCGGTCGTCGGTAAGGTGCACGATAATCGCGGGATCGGCTTCAAACAATAATAGCCGTCCTTCGCGATCGATGGAGCAGTCGAAGCCGACGTATTGGAGGCCAAGCGCCTCCACAAGACGCTCGAGCGCGCTCGCAGCGGCGGGCGGAAAAACGCCTCGCCAGTCTTCGAGGAAGCCTCGCTCTTCGTCTCGCATCCACTGTTCGGCCTTCATCTCCGAGCTATAGTAATGCACCATCCAGTTCGACGAAATCGCGAGGTGGTATGGGAAGATCTCGCCGTCAACGGCGACCAGGCGATATTTGCGAAAAAAGCCGTCGGGCGATGCGTAGTCGATCCAGGGCGTCAGAAAAAATTGCTCTCCCGTCATTTCGTCGAGATAGCGCTGTAATTCGGCGGTCGTGTCGACGCGTCGCGCGCCCTTCCCGGCGTGCGAATCGACCGGCCGCACGATCGTCGGTCGATCGATCGCTTCGGCTTGGAGCTCCCGTCGCGAACGCTCGACTGTTTCGGGAGCGTTACAGTCGGCGATACGGGCGGCGAGCCGAGCGCAACGCACGCGGTTGGTCTCCAAGACGCGTAGCGGAGGGTTGAGGATCGGGCGGGCAAGCATTTGTGCGACGAGTTGGGCGAGCAAGAGCATCTCGACGTTCTCGCTCGACTCGCCGATAGCGTTGAAAAGCGCGTCGTACTCGGGCAGGCGTAGCGTCGCAAGCTGCTCGGGGGTGGTTAGAAAAAGCTTGTGGAGCGTCGTCGTTTCGCGATCGACGAGATACTCCAGCGGGGTGTTGGCAAACCAGTCGCCCGGCGCGCAGAGCGCTAAAATGCGCCGCCGTTCCTGCGGTGCGATCGAACTGAAGAGTTGTTGTGTGGCGAGTGCGCGCTTTTGGTGCGCGATGGCCTTCGGCCTGTTGCCCAACTGCTGTTCGAGCTCGTACATAGCGAGATGCGCGACGAGGTTTTCCTCATCGATACCCAGCGCGAGGCGATACTGCGACCGGGAACCCTCTAAATCGCCGGCGGCATAGAGTTCGGCACCATACCCCAGTCGTGCGGCGAGGAGATGCGGGTCGAGTTCGACGGCGCGCGCGTACGAAGTTCGCGCGCGCTCGCGCTCGCCGAGTTCGGCGGCGATAAAGCCTCGATTCGAAAAAATCTCGGCGGTCGGCGGCGATTGCTCGCTCGCTGCGTCGAGGAGTGCGAGCGCGCCGCGAAGGTCGCCGAGGGCACGCAGGCGGAGCGCCTCTTGGTTGGCGCGACGTACGTCGTCCTGCGAGAATGTCTGGTTCGCCCCGCTGCCGGGAACGTCGTGCATCGGAGGCTGCATGACGAGCATCTTTTTCGGGAACGCCCTCACGCTCCTGGCGACCCTCGGTAATCGCACGCCGTCGCCTCGCCGCGAGCGCGGCAACCCGCTCGATGGGCTCGACGGCATGCCGTTGCTCCGCTCCGCCGTTGCAGCGATCCGCGAAGGCCCCGAAGCGGTCGTTCGCGCCTTTGCAGAGCGCGGAAACGAGGAGCGCGCGATCGCCGATAATATCCTGCTCTTCGTTCCTTCCGGCGACGAATTGCACTGTCGTCAACGCTTCGGAAACGATGTCGAATATGCGCTGGAGATGCGCGTGCGCTTGAACGATTCGAGCTCGCTCGTCGCGAATGCGTGGTCGGCAAGGCATGCGCTTTTCGCATCGACGAACGTTCTACCGATGTTGCCGACCGAACGGAGCGGATGTGCGATACCCCTGATCGATAACGACGTGCCGATCGCGGTGCTCTACTGTGGCTTCGTACAACGGCAGTCCAGCAGCCTCCTCGAAGGAACGTGCGTACTCGCTTCGGAGATCGCCGTACCGTTTGCGCTCGCATGCGAACGCGAACGCGACCTCGCGCGTAGCCTTTACGACGGGCTTACCGGGCTGCTGACGCCGCGCGCCTTTCGCGAACGGCTCGCACGCGTGCTCGACGAGGATCGCAATGGAGGCAAAGTCGCTCTGTGGTTCGTCGATACGGATCGCTTTAAGGAAGTAAACGATTCGTTCGGGCACGCAGTCGGCGACCGCGTGCTACAACAGATGGCGGAGTTGCTTCGCACGCATGCGGTCGCTCGTACCGATTTCGTCGCACGCAATGGCGGAGACGAGTTTTGTGCGGCATTAATCGGTATTCCGAAAACGCTCGCGATCGAACGAGCGCAGGATTTTTGCGATGCCGTGCGGTCGCACGACTTTGGGATCCCGTTGCGCCTGACGGCGAGCATCGGGGTCGCGGCCTACCCCTTTGATGCCCGAACTGCGGCGACGCTCTTGGAGCGCGCCGACCGCGCGATGTACGCCGGGAAAAAGGCGGGTAGGGATCGGGTGAGCTTTGCCTTGGAGGGGCGAGACCCTGCGCTCTATCGCTAGGCGGCGCGCGCTGCTCGGCGAATGCCCTGCACTATGTCGCTTACCTCCCGGATCGTGCGTTTCGCTGCGAGTTGCTTCCTGCTCGTACTCATTTTTGCCCCGCACGCGCTGCGCGCCCGAGAGTTCCGCCCCGATGCGCTCGACCGGCAGTTGAATGCGGTCTCCGATCGCCGGCTCTTAGCGACGCCGATCCGCCACCTGCTCGATCCCGAACGGAGCGCGGCGGCGGGTCGCTTGCTGCGATGGCGCTTACCGCTCTGGATCGTGGTAACGGCAGCGGAATGTATCGCACTGCTCTACCTTTGGAGTTCTGGGAACGCAGCGCGCTTACGCGATGCGTTACGGCGGGGGATGCGAGGGGATGCCGCAGCCGAGTTTGCGATGGGCGCGTGCTTGGCTGCCGTCGTTCGCGTTGCGGCGTTGATTCCCAATTATGCGCGCTATCGGCTCGACCGCGCTCTCGGACGATCCGAAGTCCTCGGTGCGGAGTGGCTCTGGATATGGCTGCTCGGAACCGTCACGGCGATGCTCGTCGGAGGAGCCTTAATCGCCGTCGTCTTTCGGTTGGTCGCGCGCACGAAGCGTTGGTATCTTCCAACGGCGGCGATGCTCGCAATTGCGGCGTTCGTTGGGGGGATGCTCTATCCGGTGGTTGTGGTGCCCGTGCTATGGCCACATCACGAACGTTCGGTGCAATTGACGACGGAGAATCGAACGCTCGCCCCCTCATTCGGCCTCCACGATATCCCCATTCGCGTCGCGCAGGCCGATTATGCAGGATTGACCGATCGCGTCGTGCCGGTCGGCGTTTTCACGACTCGCGAAATTCTTGCCGCGCTCTCGGTGGAACGCGCATACTCGATTCGCGAACGCGCCTTTCTGCTCGCACGCGTCGATGCGATGCTCGCAGCGCGATTCCCGATGCGCCGTATCGCAGTCGACCTCGCGCTGGTTCTGCTCGGCATCTCGATCGCCGTAGTTCTCTCCGAACGGCTCGGCGTGCGGCGTGACGACGACCCACTCTCGCGCGTCGCATTGCTCGCCGCACTCTTGGTGCTCGCGTACGCGGCGATCGCTCCGGTCGACCTCGCCATGCGCCGTTCGGCCGCGTTTGCAGCCGATCGTGCGGCGGTGGCGATGACGCACGATCCGGCGGCAGCCGTGCGCGCTTTGGTGCGCCAAGGCGACCATCGCGTTGAAGGGCTCTGCCCGAGCGCAGTAGCGCTACTCTTCGTCGACTCGCACCCTCCGCTCGGCGCGCGCATCGCCGCGATCGAGGGACGCCCCAACCCCTGCCGACGGTAACGGGAGCCCAATGCCGGCGATATCGGTTTAAGCTGCGAGCACGACTCCGCCGGTAACGCGCGTTCCTATATGCTGCTCGGTAAGGAGCTCGATCACCGCAGCGTGCGCGATACGTCCGTCGCAGATCTCGGCTGCGCCGATGCCGCCGCGAACGCCGCGTGCGGCGGCGCGCATCGTCGCGCGCAGGTCGGGAGCGAAGCGCTCGTCATCGGCGAATGCGAGTGCTTCGGCGGCGGTGAGCTCGTAGATGGGATCGTTGGTGAGCGGATTGGCGACCGAACCGGCGCTGTGGAAGAAAATCGCCCGCGAGGCCCGCAACGCGATGCCGATCGCACGTGCGACGTCGTCGGCTTCGACCGATTCTTCGCGCGCGGAGATCGGTGCGTAGGCGATCGGCTCGACGATCGGCACGAAGCCGGCTTCGAGAAGCGCGAGCAGCACCTCGGGCTGAACCTCGCCGACACCTCCGGCGGCATGCGGCAAGAGTGCGCCATCGGAACCGGTGACGCCGACCGCGCGGTTCTGCGAGAGATTCATGCGCATGACCAACGCGCGAGCGCTCGGCGCATCGGGGGCGACGATCACCGCGCCGACACCCTCGTCGCGCAGCACGTCGATATCGGCGAAGAGCGTCGCATCCTGTGCGTTCGCGGTCTCGCAATCGCAGCGTAGCACGAAGGTCGTCCCCGAAAATCTCCGTCCGCTCACCCTTTGACACCCCCCCTACTAGGAGAATCGGCACGCAAACGCGGCGGTTTAGTCGGCGCGAAAGGCGTTCACGCTCGGTAACGCGCGTTCGGTTCCTTCGGCGAGCCAGCGTTCTGCGCCATCGGCGGCCGCAACGATGACGCGCGCGAGCGTATCGCGCTGCGCGACCGGAAATGCGCCAAGCACGTAGTCGATGCTCTCGCCTCCCTCGGGGCGGCCGACGCCGACGCGAAGACGTGCGAAGTTCTCGCCGACGGTTCCAATGATCGAGCGCAGCCCGTTATGGCCGCCATGCCCGCCCGACGGTCGCATGCGTAGGCGGCCGAGCGGCAGATCCATGTCGTCGCTGATGACGAGAATACGTTCGGGCGGCGTACGGTACCACGACGAGATCAAGCGGATTGGAACGCCGCTGAGGTTCATAAAGGATGTCGGTTCGACGAGAACCACATTTCGTTCGCGAATCAACGCCTGGCGTGCCTGATCTTTTTGCCGCCAATGCGTAACGCCGAAACGGCGCGCCACTTCGTCGACGATCATGAAGCCGACGTTGTGGCGCGTTGCCTCGTACTCTCTTCCGGGATTGCCCAGCCCGACGATCAGGCTGGGCGACTCGCTGCGGTCGCTTATGCCTTGATCTCGCTCTTTTGACCGAGCACCTCAGGTTCGATCTGCTCCACGGTGCCAACCGCGCTCTCTTCGACCTGGCGTGCAGTCTTCGAAGCTTCGACCGTAATGAGGACGGTCTCGGGCGACGTAACGAGGCGGAAGCCCTTGGGCAGCTTGACCTCGCCGGCGCTGATGTGACGATGGACGCCGAGCTCGCTGACGTCGATATCGATATGCTCCGGCAATTGGTCGGCGGGCCCTTCGATCTCGATGTGGTGCGCGAGCAGATCCATGACGCCGCCGAACTCCTTCACGCCCGGCGCGACGCCGACCGTGGCGATCGGCACGCGCGCAGTTACGGCCTCGGTGAGGCCGACGCGCTGGAAATCGACGTGAATGACGCGGCGCGTTACGGGGTGGCGTTGAACCGCGCGTAACAATGCGGTGTCGATCGTCTTTCCCGCGTGGACCAGCGTCAGCACGCCGCCGGCTTCGTGCCGCCCTGCGAGCTCTTCGAATGCGCGGCCTTCCATCGCTAAATGGCGCGGTGCGTCGCCGTGTCCATAGAGAACCGCAGGCACCATGCCCTTCGCGCGTAGCGCCGACGCCGATGAAGTACCCGTCGTTTCGCGGGGCTCGGGGGAGAACGTGGACTTTCGTAGGCATGGGATTCCTCTGCTTTCTCGTGTTAGGGACGTTTCAAGAAACGGTGACGGGTTCTACGAAGTTCGCGTCGATTTTGATTTCTTCGACGCTGAAGAGTTCGGAGACCGAACGGTTGGTCGTAATGCGGCCGATCGCGTCGGCGAAGGTCTGCGCGATCGAGAGTTGGATGAATTTTTCGCCTGCAGGCTGCAAGATGGGGATCGTGTCGGTGACGATCACGCGCTCGATCACGGAATTCGCGAGCACTTCGATCGCGTTGTCGGCGAAGAGCCCGTGCGTCGCAACGGTATGAACGCTCGTCGCACCGCGCGCCTTGATCGCCTCGGCGGCCTTTGCAAGCGTGCCGCCGGTCGAGATCATATCGTCGACGATGACGGCGACCTTCCCCTTCACGTCGCCGACGATATCGGTTACCTCGGAGACGTCGGGTTGCGGGCGACGCTTAAAGACGATCGCCAGCGAGGCGTTGAGCCGCTTGGCGAACAACTCCGCGCGATGAACGCCGCCTGCATCGGGAGAGACAACGACGATGCGGTCGTCGCTGAGCCCTTCGCGCTTGAGGTAATTGCAGAGCGTCGGCATCGCCATCAAATTGTCGACCGGAATATCGAAGAAGCCCTGAATCTGCGCGGCGTGAAGATCCATAGTCACCACGCGCTTGCTCCCCGTCGTCTTGAGCAAGTTCGCAACGACTTTCGCGGAGATCGGTTCGCGCGGCTTCGTCTTTTTATCTTGCTTGGCGTACCCATAATAGGGGACGACGGCGGTGATGCGGGCTGCCGAGGCACGCCGGAGCGCGTCGATCATCAGCAGTAGCTCGACGAGCGCGTCGTTGACGCCGTTGCCGTTGGGTGCCTTGCAGATCGACTGCACGACGAAGACCTCCGCACCGCGGACGTTCTCGCGAATCTCGATGCGCGTCTCTTCATTTTTGAACTTCGTAACGAGTGCGTCGCCCAACGAGATTTTCATGCGCTTGGCGATCGCCTCGGCGAGTTGCGGATTCGAACTCCCGGAAAACAGGAGAGGCGTGGTGCTCAAGGGCTGGCTCCTAGGGCGGGCGGGTAGACCCTGTGGTTCCGAGCGGGCCGCTCCCACTCCTCGCCGAATCACTTTCAAAGTGGCTTTGCAGGGAACATTTCGGCTCGTTTCACCCTTCTCGCTCGCCGGGGACCAGCCGGCGGCAACCGCGGCGCTCGCCGACGGCGTGGAGCGCGGCGAGCGCATTCAGACATTGCTCGGCGTGACCGGCTCGGGAAAGACGATGGCGATGGCGCGAACCATCGAACTCGTCCAAAAGCCGACGCTCGTGCTCTGCCACAACAAAACGCTCGCCGCCCAGCTCTGTGCGGAGTTCCGCGAATTTTTTCCACAGAGCGCCGTTGAGTATTTCGTTTCGTATTTCGACTATTACCAGCCCGAAGCATACGTTGCGGCGACCGATACCTATATTGAGAAGGACTCTTCGATCAACGATGAGATCGAGCGGCTGCGCCACGCCGCGACGCAATCGCTGCTCACGAGGCGCGACACGCTCATCGTCGCCTCGGTTTCGTGTATCTTCGGCCTCGGCTCGCCCTCGGACTACATGGAGATGTCGCAGCGCATCGCCGTTGGGGAAGAGATCGATCGCGATTATTTGCTGCGTCGGTTGGTCGATATGCAGTATCGCCGAAACGACCTGAACCTCGTGCGCGGAACTTTTCGAGTGCGTGGCGATACGCTCGAACTCGTCGGCGTCGAAGAAGAACTCGTCCACCGGATCGAGTTTTTCGGCGACACGATCGAGGCGATCAACGTGGTGAATTTAATGACCGGCGAATACGTCGAATCGAAGGACAAACTCCTCGTTTTCCCCGCCAAGCACTTCATTACGCCCGACGAAAAACTGCGGCGCGCGATCGCGAGCATCGAGGCCGAGCTCTTCGAACGGCTCGCGGTGCTGCGCGATGGAGGAAAGCTGCTCGAAGCGCAACGCCTGGAGCAACGGACGCGCTACGACCTCGACATGTTGCGCGAAGTCGGCTACTGCAACGGCATCGAGAATTACTCGCGCCATCTCACCGGTCGCGAAGCGGGATCGACACCGTGGTGTTTGCTCGATTTCTTCCCTAAGGATTGGCTGCTTTTCGTCGATGAGTCACACGTCTCGCTGCCGCAGGTGCACGGCATGCTGCCCGGCGATCGCGCGCGAAAACTCTCGCTGGTGGAGCACGGCTTCCGGCTTCCCAGCGCGCTCGATAATCGTCCGTTAAGTTACGAAGAGTTCGACGCACATCTCAACCAAGCGATCTACGTCTCGGCGACGCCGGGAACCTACGAAACCGGACGTAGCGCTCAGGTGGTGGAGATGATCGTGCGGCCGACCGGATTGGTCGATCCCGAGATCGAGGTGCGCCCGACGCGCCATCAGGTCGACGACTTGATGGAGGAGATTCGCTTACGCGTCGCGCGCAACGAACGCGTTTTAGTCACGACGCTGACGAAGAAAATGGCCGAGGACCTCACCGACTTTCTCGTCGAGGCGGGATTGAAGGTGCGCTATCTCCATAGCGAGGTCGATACCCTCGAACGGATCTCGATTTTGCGCGATCTTCGCAACGGCGTCTTCGACGTGCTCGTGGGAATCAATCTCCTGCGCGAAGGGCTCGATCTTCCCGAAGTCTCGCTCGTCGGCATTCTCGATGCCGATAAAGAGGGTTACCTGCGCAGCGCGACCTCGTTGATTCAAACGATCGGCCGCGCCGCTCGCCACGTCGAAGGCAAGGTCATCATGTATGCCGATAACCTCACCGAATCGATGGCGCGGGCGATCGGCGAGACGCGTCGCCGCCGCGAACGCCAGACGGCGTACAATCTCGAACACGGAATCGAGCCGCGCAGCGTGCGTAAGGAGGTTCGCGATATCCTCGCAATGGTCGGCGGCGGCGGCGATCGCGGAGCAAAAAAGGCGAGCGCGCGCGACCGGCTACCGCGCGAAGTTGCGGCGCGAATGGCCGCCGATCTCGAAAAAAAGATGCGCGAGTTCGCCGCGAACCTCGAATTCGAGAAGGCCGCCGCGGTGCGCGACGAATTGATCGAAGTGCGTAAGCAG
>JABEUX010000017.1 GCA_013044185.1 Vulcanimicrobiota bacterium
ATTCGCGGAGGGCGCGAAGCCGGCCGCCGTTTTATCGATGCGCTCGAATTGTGGAGCCACCTCGCCAACGTCGGCGATGCAAAATCGCTCGTCATTCATCCGGCGTCGACGACGCATTCGCAACTGAGCGACGACGAGATGCGCGCTGCGGGGGTTGCCCCGGAGATGCTGCGACTCTCCGTCGGGCTCGAGGATAGCGAGGATTTGATCTGGGATATCGACCAGGCGCTCGAAAAGGCCCGCGCGCAGGAACGGGTGACGGCATGATTCTCGCCGATCTCGGAGAGCGCCGCGCGTTGCTCGCTCGCAGTACGAGCATCGCAATGGTCGGCGCCTCGAACGACCCCTTGCGCCCGAGTTATACCGTCTTCTCCTTCTTGCGCACCGCGGGTGCATATACCGTCACGCCGATCAACCCGAAACTCGAAGAGATCGATGGGATCCGCGCTTTCGCTTCGCTCACCGAGTACGCGCGCGAACGCGGTGCGCCCGATATCGTCGACGTCTTTCGCAATCCCGCCTCCGTGCTCCCGATCGTCGACGAAAGTATCGCCATTGGGGCGCGAGCGATATGGTTTCAATATGGGGTCATCAACGACGAAGCGATCGCACGTGCCGACGCAGCCGGGCTCGATGTCGTCGTCGATCGCTGCATCAAAGTCGAGATCGCGCGCTTTACCGGTGGGCTCGCAACCGCCGGACTCAATAGCGGCATCATCTCCTCGCGACGAACGGGCGTACGATGAGCCGCGAGCGCGAGGCCGAAGCGCTTGACGAGCGAATTCTCGCGACGATTGAGGCCTGGCATCACCACAACCGCCCCCTCAGCGATGCGGAGTTCGACGATCTCGCGCTCGCGATTTTCGCGTATCAACTGCGCTACGATACCGCATACGCCGCCTACTGCGCGGGGTACGGGCTCTCGCTCGCCGCGCTCCCCTCGACATGGCGCGAGATTCCTCCGATTCCGGCGCGAGCCTACAAGGAAGCGGCGATCGCCGCCTTCCCGATCGAACGCGCCGACCTCGTCTTCGAGAGCAGCGGCACGACGCTCGGGGAGCCGAGCCGACACTATATCGAAGATCGGCGGCTCTACGACGCCGCGCTACTCGCGGGATTCGAACGAGCGATGCTCGGCGACGGCGCCCGCTTACGCTATCTTCTTCTCGTACCGAACCCGGCGCAACGCCCGCACTCCTCGCTCGGATATATGATGGGGCGCGTCGCCGCGCTCTTCGGCGATGGAGAGACCGGTTGGTATCTCGATGAAGATCGTTTGCTGGTCGACGCCTTTATCGCGGATGCTCGCGATGCCTGCGATCGAGGGCAGCCAATCTGCCTCGCCGCAACCGCTTTTTCACTGCTCCATCTCGTTGAAGCATTCGAAGAGCGCGGAATCACGTTGCAATTTCCGGGCGGATCGCGGGTGATGGAGACCGGCGGATTTAAGGGGCGCGCGCGCGTCGTGACGCGCGAGGAGCTCTACGCGCGCGCTTCTCGCGCCTTCGCTCTTCCGATCGATCGTATCGTCGCCGAGTATGGAATGAGCGAGATCTGCTCGCAGTATTACGATCGGCCGGGCTCCGAGATACGCATCGCCGACGCGTCCCACCGAATCAAATACGCGCCGCCGTGGTTGCGCACGCGGGCGCTCGACGAGCGCGAACGCGATTGCCCGCCCGGAACCGTCGGAGCGCTCGCGCACGTCGACCTCGCAAATCGGAGTTCGTGCCTCGCCGTTCTTACCGAAGATCTCGGTGCACTCGTCGACGGCGGGATCGTTCTTCTCGGCCGAGAGAGCGGGGCGCAACTTCGCGGCTGTTCGCTCGACGCCGAAGACCTTCGCCGTTCGTGACCGCACTCGCCTCGGTACCGCTCCGCAGGATCGCCGCGGCGATCGGCGACGCCGCCGCTCGCTGGTGCGACGCCGATTTTCCCCCGCGCGTGCGCGCGACCGGAAGCATCGTCGAACGTACGGGGTACAGCATTCCAGCGGTCGAGTTTGCACTCGACGCACTCTTCGGCGAGCTTCGTGCCGATGCGTTGCTCGAAACGATCCTCCGCGAACTCGGCGACATGGAGGCACTCGATGCGCCCGGAGCACGGGCCTATCCGCTCGGGCGCATTGCGATCCTTTCGAGCCGCACCACCATCGGGGTCGCGATTCCGGCGATGTGCTTCGCGCTCTGCGCGAAGAACGACGTCTTGATAAAAGACCGCGAGGATGCGCTCGTCGCCGCATTCGCGCGCACGCTCTGCGAGGAGCTCGAGAGCTTCACAAGCGCGCTCGAAATTGCGACGTGGGAGGGGAGCCGCGAAGAATCCCGATTGCACGACGTGCGCCTTATCGTGGTTTTCGGAAACGACGCAACCATCGCACGCGTCACCGCCGAGCATGCGGGGCAGGCGCGTACGATCGGCTTCGGTTCGCGCACGAGTATCGGCTATCTCGATGCAACGACGCAATCCAAGAACGCTCTCCTCGATGCTGCCCTCGCCGGCGCGGCGCGCGACGCAAGCCTCTACGAAGGCGAGGGGTGCATGAGCTTGCACGCACTCTTCTTCGAACGGAGCTCCGCCTGCGAACCTCGCGAGCTCGCCATTCGATTCGCACGCGCGATGGAGAGCGCAGCGACCGAGTTTCCGGTCGGGGAGCGCTCCGCAGCGAACCGCGCCGCAATGCTCCAAGCGCGCAATCTCGCCGCATTTCGCTCGGCGGGCGGCCGAGGTGGGGCGTTTTGCGACGACGCACTCACCTATCTGCTCCTTCTCGATCCTTCCGAGAGCGAGCCGCCACCGTTTCTGCCGCGGACGGTCGCCGTTCTTCCGGTCGATTCCCCCGAGGAGATCGCCCGCTACGTCGAACGGCACGCTCTGCCGATCGAATGCCTCGGCGTTACCGGGACTCCTCGATCCTACACGGAAATAGCCGAGCGTATCGGTGCCGCTCGCATCGCCCCGCTCGGCGAGATGCAGCGCCCTCCGTTACGTGCGCATCATGGTGGGCGCCCTCGGATCACCGAGTACGTCCGCTTTCTCGATATTGACGGAGATCGTGAGTGAGCGAACCGCTAGAAAACGTGCGCGGCCCCATCCCCGGAAAGCGCAGCACGGAGCTTCTCGCTCGGCTGCGCCTCCACGAATCTCGAAATGTAACCGCGATCGACGAACGCTACCCCATCGTCTGGGAGTCGGCGCTCGGTTCGGTCGTTACCGATGTCGACGGGAACGAGTATCTCGATCTGACATCGGCGTTCGGCGTCGCCGCGATCGGGCATAGCAATCCCTACGTCGCATCGGCGGTCGCCGACCAAGTGGTACGGCTCGCCCACGGTATGGGTGACGTTCACCCCAGTGAAGTTCGCATCGAACTCTTGGAACGCATCGCCTCGATCGTCCCCGCGGGCCTTACGCGAACCTATCTCGCGACCTCCGGCTCCGAAGCCGTCGAGGTCGCACTGAAAACGGCGATCCTCGCCACCGGAAAACCCTTCCACGCAAGTTTTCGCAACGGCTACCACGGATTGAGCCTCGGTGCGCTGGAGGTTACCGGGATCGAACGCTTCCGTGCGCCCTTCGCGGGGGCGATCGCTGAGAACGCACTCTTTCTCGAGTACCCACGCGCGCGAAATGCCGCCGACGACGATCCCGCCGCCGCACTCGAGGGCATTCGCGCATCGTTACGATCGCGCGGCGATATCGGTGCGCTCGTCGTCGAACCGATTCAGGGGCGCGGCGGCGTCATTCTTCCGCCGACCGGCTTTCTGCGCGGCCTCCGCGAGATCTGCAACGAGCTCGGCATGCTGCTCGTGATCGATGAAATCTGGACCGGCTTCGGGCGAACGGGGACGATGTTCGCCTGCGAGCGCGAGGCGGTCGTTCCCGACTTGCTCTGCATCGGGAAGGCGATGGGCGGTGGATTGCCGATCGCCGCACTCGTCGGCACCGAGGCGGCGATGAATGCATGGCCGCTCTCGGAGGGCGAGGCACTCCATACCTCGACGTTTTTGGGGAACCCGCTCGCCTGCGCCGCCGCCTTAGCGACGATCGGTGAGATCGAACGGCACGATCTGGTAACGCGAGCGAAACACCTCGGCGTCACCATGGTCTCGCGGCTGGGAAGCCTGCATCGCCACAAAAGCGTGCTCGATATTCGCGGACGCGGCATGATGTGGGGGATCGAACTCGAGAGTGCGGCGAGCGCCCATGCCGTCGTCGTGCGCGCGTTGTCGCTGGGCCTACTATTGCTTCAAGCCGGACCGGAGGGAAACGTGATCTCGATAACACCGCCGCTCGTGATGAGCGAGCGCCAACTCTTTCGTGCGATCGATCTTCTCGATCGTGCGTTGACGATGCGATGAGCGGCTCGTTTCGCGTCGGCATCGTCGGCAGCGGCTTTGGGGCGAGCACCCACCTTCCCGCGCTCCGCGCGCACGCACGTTTTGAGGTCGTCGCCCTCGCCTCGCCGCGCAACGCCGCGCGCATCGGTGCCGAACAACGGATCGAGCGTACGTTTGCGTCCTGTGCGGAGATGCTCGCCGGTTGCGAGCTCGATGCCGTCGTCGTTGCTTCGCCGCCTTTCGCCCATCACGACGACGTACTCGCCGCGCTTCGCGCCGGAAAGCACGTACTCTGCGAGAAACCCTTCGCGCTCGACGTCGCGCAGGCCGAAGCGATGATCGCCGCGGAGGGCGCTGCCGGAACGGCATGCGCGATCGCGCATGAATTCCGCTTTCGCCCCGAACGCATCGCTCTCGCCGAACTCGTCGGCAACGCACACCTCGACCCGATTCGCGAGATCGAGTATACCCAACTGATGGGATTCCTGCGCGCCAAAGAGATGCGTCCGCGCGGCTGGTGGTTCCAACGCGCGCGCGGCGGCGGCGTCGCCGGAGCGATGCTCTCGCACGCGATCGATGCATCGAACGCACTGCTCGGCATGGTACCGGTGGCGGTTGTCGGCTCGCTGCGAACGGCGAACCCGCAGCGCTTCGATGCCGATGGCGAATTCACGAGCGAGGTCGACGATGGCGCGTTCGCCCTGCTCCGGTACGCAAATGGTGTGGTGACACGTTTAACCGTCGACGGAACCACGGCGGTGAATGCTTTCACCTTTGCGGTTCATGGCGAGACACGCACCGCCGTCTGCAGCGGAAAGGCCTTCGCCGATCAACGCCTCTTCAGCGTCGATGACGAAGAGACCAACGAACTCGAATGTGCGCCCTCGCGCTATGCACGCTTCGCCGCGATCAACGGCAACGTTCCGCCGATGATGGAGCTCTACGACGCGTGGGTCGCAAAGATCGAGGGCAGCACCGACGCACCGGCGATCGGCCAGGCGCTGCCGAGCTTCGCCGACGCCCTCGCCACGCAACGCGTGCTCGCCGCCGTGGGCTACGGATCGTAGCGCCACGCCCACTTCGTGAGCTTCCCAGGATGCCAATACCTCCGTGGCGTGACATCCTCCGGCGAAAAAACTACGGTAGCGAGAAGCTCGATGCCGTAATCAGCGTCGGCACGAGTCCGCTCGCGCTCGTGCACGGCGCACTTGCGGTGCACGGCCCCGATACCGCAAAGTAGTCGCCGGCATCGACCTTCCCATCCCCGTTTGCGTCGAACCAGACCGCGATGCGATAGCTCGATGCGCTCGCCGGAATATCGGCGATGCGGAACGCACCGCTCGCCGCGACGGGAACGCCGGCGGTAAAGTTCGCATCGACGATCGACGGAGCGGCGTTCACCGCTCCGCTGTTGCTGTAGGCAAACGCGACGAACTGCGCCTTCGCCGGAATCGTCGGAGCGATCGTGTTGTCGTTTTCGAGCTGCGCCATCGCGCGATAGACGTCGAGCCGTCCATGCCCTTGGTTGGGATCGTTGAGGTTATCGGCGGTGCCGTCGATGAGCCCCTCGAGTTGCGGTACCGTCAGACTCGGATCGGCGGAGAGCAGCAGCGCAGCCGCTCCGGTGACGTGCGGCGTCGCCATCGAGGTGCCGGCGATTAAGGTGTAGCAGGTCGCAGGCGTAGAGCACGGCGGGCTACCCGTCGTCGAATAGAGGTTGCTGATCCAATGCAAATCGTCGCTATCGCTGCTTCCGCTCGGATCTCCACCAGGTGCGACGACCCCGAGGCCGGGGCCACTGTTGGAGTACGGTGCGACGTACTCTCCGGGCGCAGGCGCATCGGCAGTAGGCAGCGCCGCACTACAGGCTGCACCGACCGTCGGCCAGGTCGCTCCCGCGCACGCGTTACTGTCGTTCAATGCCGTCGCACCGACCGCCATCACACCGGGGTAGGCGGCGGGATAATCGAGCCCCTGAACCCCTAGATTGCGTTCGTTCCCGGCAGCCGCCACGACGAGGACGTTCTGCGCCAATGCATACTCCACCGCATCCTGCTCGGTAAAATCGGGGCCGCTATTCGGCTGCGAACCGAGGCTGAGGTTAATGACGCGGTCACCGTTTGCAACGGCATGGTAGATTGCCGTCGC
>JABEUX010000002.1 GCA_013044185.1 Vulcanimicrobiota bacterium
CCTCTGCTGCGGCGCAACCATAACGATACGTGAAGGAGAGAACTATGGACGCATCCGCTCCGGGTTCCAACCGCTGGGCCATCGCGATCGCCGGTATCATTGTGATGATCTGCCTTGGAACCGTCTATTCGTGGAGTATTTTTACCAACGCGCTTATCGCCGGTTTTCATTGGTCGACTCAACAAGCAACCACCCCGTTTGAAACCGCAATCTTTTTTCTTGGGCTGGGAGCATTTATCGGCGGGCGCTGGCAAGATCGCGTCGGGCCGCGCACCGTGACGATCGTTGGGGCGATCGTTTGGGGAATCGGCGTGATGCTCGCCGGTCTCGGCACTCAACATTTCGGTCATACCTGGATGTTGCTCACCTATGGGATTATCGGCGGCTTCGGCAACGGCATGGCCTACGTAACGCCGGTGGCGATGGTAACGAAATGGTTCCCGGATATGCGTGGACTCGGCAGCGGCCTCGTCGTGATGGGCTTTGGGCTCGGAGCATTTTTCTACAACCAAATCGTCACGCGTCTAGCAGCCTATGCTGCGGTTGCCAAGCCGGCACTCGCGTATGTGAAGGCGCGCGATGCGGCGATCAAAGCGGGGACGCCGTTCGACGCAACGAGCTACCAGCTCTCGCACCATCTCATGCATGGTTTGATGGGTATTTTCCTCGTCTCCGGCATCGTCTTTATCGTTCTCGGCGGCATCGCTGCCTTTGCGTTGAAGAATCCGCCGACGATCGGTACGGAGAGCGTTCTCGCCAGCGGCTTCACCATGGCGCAAGCGTTTGCAACGCCGCAGGTCTACGGGCTATGGCTCTTGCTCTTCCTCAACGTTACCGCCGGTATCTTCGTGATCTCGAATGCCGTTCCGATGATTAGCCAGTTCGCATCGGTCGGCATTCCGACCGCCGCTCTCTGGTACGGCCTCATCGCCATCTTCAACGGGCTCGGCCGATTTTTCTGGGGCTCGATCTCCGATCGTCTCGGTCGCAACCTCACCTATACCGTGATGTATCTCATTCAAGTCGTCATTTTCTTCACGGTCGGACACGTCGCCGGACTCGCGGGCGTCCTCGTATGCTTCGCAATCGTCCTGCTCTGCTACGGCGGCGGATTCGGCGTTATGCCGTCGTTTAACGCCGACTTCTTCGGGACGGCGAACATGGGACAGATCTACGGCTTCATCCTCACCGCGTGGGGCCTCGGCGGCGTCGTGGGGCCTGCAATCGCGGGTTTCGTTCAAGACCGAACCGGATCGTATGCAGGCGGGCTCTCCGCAATTGCGATCATGCTGATCGTCGCCGCGGTCATTCCATTCTTTATTAAAAAGCCGCAAGCGCCGGCGAACGCTTAACCAGGACTGGTTGTAGGGTACGGAAATGGCAAAAACGACGATCGACATCACCGGCCTAGCGAGTGCCCGCAATATGCGCTCCTCGCTCGAAGAACGCATCGGCGAGTTGCCGAACGTCGCCTCGCAACGCACCCAACAACTGCGCGCTCGCATCGACGGCGCGAAGGCGGTCACCAGCGTGTGCCCGTACTGCGCCGTCGGTTGCAGCACGCTTGCCTACGTCGACGACTCCGGAAAACTCCTCGACGTCGAAGGGAATCCCGATAGCCCGATCAACGCGGGACACCTCTGCCCCAAGGGTTCGGCGATCTTCGGCATGACCGTCAACGACCAACGCTGGACGACCGTTCATTATCGCGCACCCTTCGCCACGAAGTGGGAGGAGAAGCCGCTTTCATGGGCGCTCGAGCGTATCGCCGCTCGGGTCAAGGAAACGCGCGATGCAACCTTCGTACGGGAACGAGAGGGCAAGCGTCTCAACCATACGCTCGGCATCGCCTCACTCGGCGGCGCCACGTTCGGCATCGAAGAAAACTATCTCCTCGGAAAGCTAATGCATAGCCTAGGAGTAGTTGCGATAGAGAACCAAGCCCGAATATGACACTCCTCGACGGTGCCCGGTCTGGGCACCTCGTTCGGCCGCGGCGGCGCGACGGTATGGCTTCCCGATCTTGAAAACGCCGATTGCATTCTCATTCAAGGATCGAATTTCGCCGAGGCACACCCGGTAGCGTTTCGCTTCGTGATGAAGGCGAAGGAGCGCGGCGCGACGATCATTCACGTCGACCCACGCTTTACCCGCACCTCCGCCTTAGCCGACCTCTACGCGCCGATTCGCAGCGGCACCGATATCGCTTTTCTCGGAGGTATCATTCATTACGTCCTGGAGAACGAGCGTTACTTTCGCGAATACGTTACCGCGTATACGAACGCGGGATCCATCGTCAGTGAAGAATTTGCCGATACCGAAGACCTCGACGGCATGTTCTCCGGCTGGAATAGCGAAACGAAAACCTACGATACCTCGAGTTGGAGCTTCGAACGCAACGACGATGGAACGCTTCGCCGCGACGAAAGCCTCGAACACCCCCGTTGCGTTCTCAACGTCCTGCGACGACATTTTGCTCGTTATACACCGGAGATGGTCGAACGCGTCTGCGGCACGCCGCAAAAGCAGTTCTTGCAGATCGCCGAACTCCTCGCGAAAAACAGCGGCCGCGAACGCACCACGGCCTTCGCCTACGCGGTCGGCTGGACGCAGCACACCACCGGAGTGCAGTTCGTCAGAACCGCAGCGATATTACAGCTGTTGCTCGGCAACATCGGCCGCCCTGGCGGTGGAATTATGGCCCTGCGCGGACATGCCGATATTCAAGGCGCGACCGACGTTCCTACGCTCTACGACCTCTTACCCGGTTATCTTCCGATGCCGTCGGCGCTGCGCGACGAGCAGAGCCTCGAACGATACCTCGCGCAAAATACCAAAGCGACCGGCTGGTGGGCGAACACTCCGAAGTACGTCGTTTCGCTCCTGAAGGCATTCTACGGCGATGCGGCAACCGCCGAAAATGAATTTTGTTTTGCGTACTTGCCGCAGCTCGTCGGCGACCATTCGGTGCTTCCGACGACCTTCGCCATGAAGGACGGATCGGTCAAGGGCTACTTCGTCATCGGGCAAAACCCGGGTGCCTCGGGGCAGAATGCCGAGCTCGTGAGCTCGGCGATGGAGCGCCTCGATTGGCTGGTCAACATCGATTTCTTCGATAACGAAACCGTATCGTTCTGGCATCGAGAAGGCGCCGATCCATCGAAGATCGGCACGGAGGTTTTCTTTCTCCCGGGCGCGACGATCCTCGAGAAAGAAGGCACGATGACGCAGACTTCGCGCGTGCTGCAGTGGCACGATAAAGCGATCGAGCCGCTCGGCGATTCGAAGAGCGACCTCTGGTATTTTTACGATCTTGGGAAACGCCTCAAAGCGCTCTACGCAGCTTCGCAGGATCCGAGGGATCGACCGATTCTCGACATGACGTGGAAGTACGACCACGAAGACGAACGCGAACGTGCGGGTGGCGAACCCTCGGCGCTTCGCGTCCTGCGCGAGATCAACGGCTTCACCGTCGCCGATGGCCGACAGGTTGCGGGTTTTGCCGATCTTGCCGCCGACGGCAGCACCGCGAGCGGATGCTGGATTTATTCGGGCGTTTGCCCCGACGAAACGACGAACCACGCGCGCGGTCGCGTCGCCGACGCGCGGAGCTCGCCGGGCTGGGGCTGGGCCTGGCCGGCGAATCGGCGCACGCTCTACAATCGCGCGTCGGCGGATCCGGCGGGCAATCCGTGGAGCGAACGGAAAAAGTATCTTTGGTGGGACGGGCAAAAACACGAGTGGACGGGATACGACGTTCCCGATTTTCCGAAAGGGAAAGATCCATCGACGCCAGCGCGCGCCGGAGCCTCCGGCGTCGACGCACACTCCGGCGCCGACCCCTTCATCATGAACCTCGACGGACGCGGACAACTCTTCGTTGCGGGTGCGCTCGCCGACGCCCCAATGCCGGCGCATTACGAGCCCCTTCAATCGGTTATCGAAAACCCGCTCTACGCGCAACAGAGTAACCCGCTCCTTCGCGAATGGAATCGCGACGACAATCGCTATAACCGGTCGATCGATCCCGATTACCCATACGTCCTAACGACCTATCGAATAACGGAGATGTCGGGAATTATGACGCGCTACATTCCCTGGCTCGCCGAGCTTCAACCGGAGGCGTTTTGCGAGATCGATCCCGAACTCGCCGTTGAGAAGGGCATCGCTAACGGCAGCTACGTCACGATATCGACCGCGCTCGGCGAGATGGAGGCGCGCGCGCTGGTGAGCGGGCGCATGCAGCCGCTGCGCATCGGTAAAGGACAACGCGTGCACCAGATTGGCATCCCCTACAACTACGGCCGCATGGTCGGTTTCGCGCGCGGCGATTCCCCCGGAGAGCTGATCGCGCTCTCCACCGATCCCAACGTCTCCATCCACGAGGCGAAATCCCTCACCTGTTCTATTCGGCCCGGGCGGCGTGCCGCACGCTCGGCGGGTATCATCGACGCACCGGTTCCCACCGAGCAGCGTCGTGCGTACGGTGCGGGCGTACCGCACGGCGTCGATGCCGGCGAGGCCCGGTAATGGCGACCGGATTTTTCACCGACGCGACCCTCTGTATCGGCTGCAAGGCCTGTGAGGTCGCGTGCAAACAGTGGAACGAGCTGCCCTCCGACGGCTACGAGTTTACTGGAAATTCCTACGACAACACCAGTCAACTCTCGGGGACGACGTGGCGCCACGTCGATTTTATCGAACGCGAATCGGTCGACGAGAGCGGGGTCACCGCAAGCTGGTCGATGTTGAGCGACGTCTGCAAACATTGTACGAACGCCGGATGCCTTGAAGCCTGCCCGACCGGAGCGATCGTCCGCAACGAATTCGGCAGCGTCTTCGTCCAACCGGATGTCTGTAATGGATGCGGCTATTGCGTGGTCTCCTGTCCGTTCGGGGTCATCGATCTCATCGAAGCGGTCGGACACGGCGACGATGCGGCGAAGTACGGCCTCGCGACGTTGCACGATGATCGCCTGAACGAACGGAAGACCGCCGTGCAAGCGACCGGTGGGGTTGCGGGAAAATGCACGCTCTGCTTCGACCGTCAACGCGTCGGAATGGTACCGGCGTGCGCGAAAGCCTGCCCGACGGAATCGATTCAGTTCGGTGAGATCGAGGAGCTCCGCGAACGCGCGAAAGCACGCGTCGAAACGCTGCAACAACGCGGCGTGGAGGCGCAACTCTATGGTGCCGACGACGTCGGTGGCGGGATCGGCCCGCTCAATGCCTTTTTCCTCTTAACCGATAGCCCCGAGGCCTACAATCTCCCCGTCGAACCCGTTCTCCCATCGACGCGACAGGCGATGGGGTACGCAGCAGCGGCGGCGGCAGCGTTAACGTTAGCGACGATCGGTTGGGCGATCTTCCGTGGTGATGCATGAAAAGTTACTACGACCGACCGCTGCTGAAAGGGCCGCATTGGGGATCGAACGTCGTAACCTATCTCTTTCTCGGCGGTATTATGGGCGGGCTCGGCCTGATCTCGCTGCTCTCCGACGACCGGCCGGAGCCGGCGATGAAAAAGTTGCGCAAGACGACACGCTACACGGCGTTCGCATTAGCGGCGATCAATCCACCGATCCTCATTTCTCACCTCGGTCGACCGGAACGATTCCTCAACATGCTGCGAATCGTAAAGTTCAAATCGCCGATGTCGCTGGGAGTCTGGGGGCTCGTACTCTATTCCGGCGCTGCGGGTGCGAATGCGTTGCGCGAACTCGCCGACGATGGTGTCGTTCCCAAAATATTGCGCCACCTCGCACCGAACGCAACCGTACCGATTCAAGCGCTCTTGGGAGCCTTTATGGCCGGATATACGGGCGTCCTTATTAGTGCGACGGCGATCCCCTTATGGGCTGCGGGCAAACGCCATATTCCCGCGTTCTCCGTCTGCTCGGGAGCGGCGAGTGCGAGCGCGCTCGCAACGTTACTCTCGACGTTGCAAGGGAACCACGAAGTACTCCCGCGACTCGAACGTTTGGAGATGGCGGCATCGGCTCTTGAGATCGCCGCGATCGCCGATTTTCGCAAGCGTGGTGGGCTCGCGACCGCTCCGCTCTTCGAAGGTCGCATCGGTAAGCGCCTTCGCAACTATACTATTCTGGGGGGTATCGTCGTACCGTTCGCCCTCAATGCCATCGGCGGCGCCGTTAAACTGCCGAAATCCATCGACGCACTTCGCAGCATCGCCGCTTCAACCTTGACGCTGATCGGTGGATACGTGCTGCGCGAAAGCCTCATCGAGGCCGGAAAACTCTCGGCGAACGATCCACAGGTCGCATTCCGACAGCCGTCGTGATCGATTCCTCAACCCGCCCCGGCCGGAGCGTCGAAGTCATCCTGACGACCCTCGGCGACGGCATCGCCACCAAACGGCACGACCGCGTCGCCGTAGAAGAGCCGTTAGAGATTCGGCTGGTCGCGGGCCGAGAACAGCGCTCGCTCGTTCTCACCATGCGGACGCCGGGGAACGATTTCGAACTCGCCGCCGGCTTTCTCTTCAACGAGGGCATTATCACATCGCGCGATGCAATTGCCGGCATCTCGTACTGTCTCGACGCGGAGCTCGGCGCCGAACAGCAGTACAACATCGTGAACGTCGAGTTACGATCCGGCTCCCTGCCCGATCTGCGCGCGCACGAACGACTCTTCACCGGCTATGGAGCGTGCGGTATCTGTGGGCGCGAGAGCCTCGATGCACTTGAAGCGCGAGGTCTCCGTGCGATCGAAGATGCGACGACGATCGCTCCCGAGACGCTCTACACGCTTTCCGATCGCATGCGTGCGGCACAGCCGGTCTTCGAACGTACCGGCGGGCTCCATGCGACCGCGCTCTTCGATGCATCGGGAGAGCTTCTGCTGCTGCGCGAAGATATCGGTCGCCACAACGCCTTTGACAAAGCCGTCGGTGAGGCATTTCTCGCGGAGAGGTTGCCGCTGCGTGGCCGGATTGCGTTGGTGAGCGGACGGACGAGCTTCGAACTCGTGCAAAAGGCCGTCGCCGCGGGCATTCCGATCCTCGCATCGATCTCCGCACCGAGTAGCCTCGCCATCGACCTCGCGCGACGTTTCGATCTCACGCTCGTGGGTTTTCTGCGCGGCCGCCGTGCGAACGTTTACTCCGCGGAGCATCGAATCCGCTAAAGGGGCCCCTTTCGCTATGACAATACGGCGACCGCGCCGAAGGGCTAGAGGTGGAGCGCGAAGAGCAACCCTCATTCTCGTACTTCGATATCGACGGGTACCTCGTCGATGCGACCCCAGGCGTAGCGAAGCACTTTCTCGACCGATTTGAGCCCGACGATCTCAACCTCGCCCGGCGAGCCTTTGCTCGTGCGCTATCGGGCGAACCCGTCGGCGTTCTCGATGCATATCTCATTGGCATTCCCGACGAATCGGGCACGATACGCAGAGTGCTTCAGGTTTTCGAAACCCGCGACCCGGTCGCTTTCTCCATCCGCGCGGAGCGCGAGCGTTTTCGCTCGTTCTTCATTCATAACGTCGATTCCATTGCATTTTTAGGTATCGACGGCAGCGTTATCAGAACGAATCTGATGTTTGAAGAGATGTTTGCCATGTCGCCGGGTGAGGAGATCGGCGACTCCTGGTTTGATTTTTTGGAGCCGAACATGCGTACTGAAGCACGCGACGCTTTTAGCCAGGCGCTTGTTGGAGAGGCACAGGAGTTCGATAGCGTCCTTCGCGCCTCGGAGGAACTCCCGCCCATCCCGATACGCGTACGTTTCACCCCGCTCTTCATGGAGGTCGAACTCATCGGCATATCGGCAGTCGTTAAAAATATCGCGGCCGAGCGCGTCGCTCGCCAACATATGCATAATTTGGCCTTTTACGATCCTCTCACGAAATTGCCGAACCGATCGCTCTTTGAAGATCGCCTAACGCAAACCATCGCTGCAGCGAAGCGCTACAATCGCCCATTCGGATTATTGTTTCTCGATTTGGACGGCTTCAAGAGCATCAACGATCTCCATGGACACGCAGCGGGGGACGCCGTACTTCGCGCCTTCGGCGAACGCACCGGCGCGATCTTACGCGAAAGCGATACGTTCGCACGCCTGGGTGGCGATGAATTTGCAGTTTTGCAAGAA
This sequence comes from Vulcanimicrobiota bacterium, assembly GCA_013044185.1. Taxonomy (GTDB): domain Bacteria; phylum Vulcanimicrobiota; class Vulcanimicrobiia; order Vulcanimicrobiales; family Vulcanimicrobiaceae; genus JABEUX01. The sequence continues at coordinate 8,112 of JABEUX010000002.1, forward strand.
TTATTGCGTATTCCCGAAGATGCCGAAGCGCTTTCTGGAAAGCTCATCGAGGCGTTAGAAAAACCTTTTCCTATCGACGGAGAGGCGCTGCACGTCGGCCTGAGCATCGGCATTGCCGTCTATCCGTGGCACGGAATTACCGAGGCATCCCTCCTCGATGCAGCCGATAAAGCGCTCTACGAAGCAAAGTCCGCCGGGAAAAATACGTTCCGCTTCGCGGGGCCGTTTTAAGGCGTTCCGGCAACGGTAGCGGCACTATCCCCGAGCATATTGTCAAGAACCCGCAGCAACGCATCGGCGGTCGGCGGCCCGTCGACGTGCGCCTTTGGCTTCAATCCGCGGACATTTCCTTCCCCAATCGTCACCAATGGAATACCGCGCTCGCGAAGCATTCTCTGAAAGCTCTCTACCGTATCGGCGCTTCCTTCCTCAAGCTGCGCGGCGAGTACTACGGCGCCGACGGGTTCTCGCTCCAAGAGTGCCCCGAGTTCGTCAATTTGGGCGGCGATACGGACGCGATAGCCTGCCTCGCGAAGTTCGTCGGCAAGAACCATCGTGCGATCTCCGGAGCCGACGAGCGCAACCGCATGCGGTCGGGTGCTCGGTACCGGAGCGAACGGTAGCCGAACGGTAACGGTCGTTCCTTGCCCCTCCTCGCTCGCTAACGTTATCGTCCCACCGTGAAGGCGTACCAATTGTCTCGTTAGGAAAAGGCCGAAGCCCGTCCCCGGAATCTTCATTTTACGAGCATTTGAGGCACGCGTGAAGCGTTCGAACAACGATGAGATCTCCGATTTCGGAATGCCGATGCCGCGGTCGCGTACCGTTACGACGACGTCTTTCGCCTCTCGGAGAATGCGAACTTCAATGGCTTCACCAGCAGGCGAGTATTTGATAGCGTTTTCGATCAGGTTCGAAAACACTTGTACGATGCGATCACCGTCACCGATGATTTTCGATTCCCCGTCGGCTTCGATATCGATCTCTCGACGATCGACGTACCGCACCGCAAGATCGCGCAACACCGACTCAATATCGACCTCACCGAGTGAAAGCACCAATTCGTTCCGCTCCAAACGCGAGAGCGCGAGCGTATCGGCTGCGAGGTTAGAGAGGTCGAGCGCCGCTTGTTTCATCGCATGGGTGAAAGAACGCTGTTCTTCAGTAAGTTCGCCGACTTCGCCAAGCAGGTCGGCAAAGCCGACGATCGTCGTGAGCGGTCCGCGAAAATCGTGCGCGAGCATCGCGATAAGGTCGCTCTTCGTTCGGCTCAGTTCGTAGATTGCATTGCGCCGACGTTCGACCTCGCCGTAGAGAGCGGTGTTTCGTACCGCGACCGACACAAATTGTGCGAAGAGGTCGACGAGAAAAAGATCGTGCCGCTCGAACGGCCGCGTATCGCGGTGCAGGTGCAGGATGAGATCGGATCTATTGCTGCGACCGATGCCAACGGCAAGATCGAAGCGATCGTCGGAGAGAAGGAGCCGCTCGTCGTTGTTAAGCCGAATCGCTAGCTCGCAGTGAAAGGGTTCGGCGTCCGGTGCGATCGGGCTGCTGCTGTCACGAACCTCAACGACCCTACCGTCGCCCTGTTTTGCAAGCACGAGCCCGCTCGCTCCAAGAACCTTTTGGGCGCCGGCAACGACGAACTCGACGAGCCCCTTACCGTCGAGGGCGGCGACGATCTCTCGCGCCGCAGGTGCAAGCGCGGCAAGTCGATCGTTCTGCTCTTCGAGGCGCGCGGTCTCCTCGACATCCTTGCTGACATCTCTTTCGACAAAGACCCAGTGCGTAATGGTGCCGCGAACGTCGCGAATCGGCGTGCACGAACGGAGCGCCCAGAAACCGCTCCCGTCACGACGATAGGCAACGACTTGATCCTGGCCCGTTGAGCCCGCGAGCACCGCCTCCCGTAGTCGACGCATTCCGTCGTCATCGGGCATAGCAAAGCGAAAATCGTCGACCTCTTTGCCTATTGCCTCCGAGGCTCTCCAGTTGGTGGCGCGTGCGAAGGCATCGTTCATATAGATCAGTCGGAGTCGAGTGCTCGTTTCGTCGACTTCGAAGATACGGAGCATCTCGGCGGTCTCATTCATCGCTCGCGAGAGCAAATCGAGGCGGCGCCGGTTTCCAACCTGCACGCTAATATCGGATGCAATTGCGAGAATTCGTTGGCTACCATCGACGCCGCTGAGATCCGCGCGAATTTCAACTGGGAAGGAGGAGCCGTCGCGGCGGCGCGCCTGTACCTCGGCGATCCACGCGTGTCCGCCGCGCATCGTTTCGAGCGCCGCAACCATACGCGGCGCCGTTAAGCCTTCGTAGATCTCCGCGATCTCTTTCCCAATTAAAGCGTGATGATCGTAACCGAGATGGTTGGCGGCGCCCATTGATGCAAAAACAACTTTCATCGTTTCGGCATCGAAGGTGAGGACGTCGAGCTGCGCCGACTCAAAAAGGGTATAAAATTCGCGGCGGGCATCGAGCACCGCCATCACCGCACGCGAAAGCGCGAGAAGCGCATCGCGCTGCCCGGCGGTCAACGTACGCGGCTTCCGATCGATAACGCAGATCGTTCCTAGGCGCGAGCCGTCGGGAGCGACGAGCGGGAAGCCGGCGTAGAAACGAATTCCGGGATCGCCGGTAACGAGCGGGTTTTCTTTGAAGCGATCGTCGGTACGGGCATCTTCGACTTCGAGCGTGCTCACACGATCGTCGAGCGTATAGGCGCAGAAGGCCTGGTCGCGTGGCGTCTCTTGAATCGTAATGCCGCGACGTGCCTTAAACCACTGCCGCTTTTCGTCGACCAAACTGACGAGTGCGATTGGGGTGTCGGCGAGCTCCGCCGCGAGCGCAACGAACGCATCGAAGACTGCTTCATCGCCGGTATCGAGCACCTGATAGGAATCGAGCACTTGCAGGCGCGCCCGTTCGCGTTCGGCGCTTAATGGGTACGGGCTGCTCACGATGTAGCGATCCCATCAAGAAAGGTGCGCAGTTCGGCATTAAACGCCTCGGGTGCATCGGCGTTTGCGACGTGCCCTGCCGCAGCGATCTCGACAAAGCGCGCTGCCGGAACTCCCGCCGCAATCTCTTCGGAGAGCGCGCGAGGAGCGATCGTGTCCCGCTCTCCGACCATCACGAGGGTCGGCGCGCGAATCGATCCGAGGTCGCCGCGATAGTCACCGGTCCACGTTGCGCGGGTCGCCGCCTCGTAGGAGGTGCGGCTCTTGCGCGACATCTGCTCGATTGTTTCGCGTTCGCGTCGCGGCGGCAACCCGAGTTGCATCGTTCGAGCACGAGCGAAGGCCGCCATATCACCCGCAGCCTCGACGGCGGCGAGAATGCGCGCGACGTACGTCTCGGCATCGGGGTACTTCGCAAAGCTTCCCACGAAGAGCAGGCCGGCGAGCCGTTCGGGAATCCGTCGCGCGAGTTCGAAGGCAACGACGCCTCCGAGGCTACATCCCACGATGACGGCCCGCTCCGCCTGCAACGCATCGAGCGCGGCGATTGCATCGAGTGCATAGCCTTCGCGCGTTATTGCCGCCGGAGCGGGATCGGGAACGGCGCCGTTTCCGCGTAACTCCAACGCCCCGCAGCGCGCACGTGACGAGAACGCATGGAGTTGCGCATCCCAAATCTCGGCCGTCGAACCGACGCCGTGAATAAAAAGCATCGCCGGGCCCGAAGACCCGGCGATGCGAAGGCCGCTTTCGACGCCGTCCGCGCCTTGAAGAGAGAGAACGTGGATCTGAGTAAAAATTAGACCGCTGCTGAGGAGAGTGCGAGCTTTTCCATCATGGCGCGGCTGAATTGCGGAAGATCCTCGCCCCCGCGCGTGCTGATGATATTGCTGTCCTGTGCGGTCGGTTGGTCGCGATAGAGGCCGCCAGCGTTGCGAATATCGTCGGCGATCGAATGAGCGCCGGTAAGCTGTCGTCCGCGCAGTAACTGCGCCGAGATCAGAACCTGGGCCCCGTGTCCGATCGAGAAGATCGGCTTCTTCGCCGCGTCGAACTCACGAACGAAGCGCTGCACCTCCGCATCGGCGCGGATGCGATCGGGGGAGAGCCCACCCGGAACGAGCAACGCATCGAAATCTTCGGCGGTGCAATCGGCGACGAGCTCCTCGGCCTTGACCAGGATCCCGTCGTCGAGCCCCCGCTTCCCGCGGATGCGGGCACGCGAACGTTCGTCGATACCGACGATCGTCACGATCGCACCGGCCTCTTCGAGCGCCCGGCGCGGCTCGGTTAAATCCATCTCTTCGAATCCATCGCCCACGAGCGCGGCGATACGTTTACCTTGAACTCCTTGCATGGCAGGGGCGGTTCGCGCTGAAGGGTGCGAACCTCTGCTTTCCCGAGCTAAAGCGTTCCGCCGGTCGCCTGCGAGGCGATGCGGAGGAGATAGGTGAGCTCGATTTCGATCCGGCCGAGCGCGTCGAGCAGGGGATCCTCTCCGAGGGCGTTGAGGATCGGATTCCGTTTCGTCATATCGCCCTCGGGAACCGCATGGCGCGGGTTGATCTCGCGCATGTAGATGCGCGCGTCGTAGCGGAGCTGCCCTTCGGGGAGAAAAAAGAGGGGGTCGAGGCCGAAGGCATAGACGTCGAGCGAGAGGAGCGTGCTCTTCTGCATGAACTCGATGGGGCGAAGCCGGAGTGCTTGTGCGAGCCGCGCGAGTAGACTCGTGCCGATCCGGCGGCCGCCGGCATAGAGTTCGGCGAGATCCTCCGCCGTGAAGCCGAGGGCTTCGAGGAGGTCGGCGTCGCCGACCGCGCGCTCGCGCGCGAGCGCCTGCAACGCCGCCCCGAAGCTCGGCCCACCCGCCGTCCCGAGCCGCGCATCCCAAACCGGTATCTGCTGATTCATTCTTCGATTGGTTCCTCGCTGAGCCAGATTCGGCCCTCATCGATCCGTATGGCGAAGCGCGCGACCCGAGCGAAATCGCCCAGGGTCATGCAACCGGTTCGCAGATCGAAGCGCCACGCGTGCCACGGGCAGGTGACGACTCCCTGCTCGACGCTCCCTTCAACGAGCGGCCCACCTTGATGCGGGCAGGCGTTCTCCAGAGCGAAGAGCTCGCCGTCGCAATCGAAAATGGCGACCTCGTACGCACCGACGCTCCGCGATATCGCCGCATTTCGAGCGAGCGCCGAACGTTCGGCGACGCAGAGAAATCCCTCGAACATCAGCCGAAAAGTGCGCGCGTGAGCCCGCCGTCGACCGAGATCGTCTGCCCGGTCACGTACGAAGCGCGTTCGCTGCATAAAAACGCCACCACGTCGGCGAGTTCTTGCGGCGAGCCGACGCGCTGCATCGGCACCTCACCGCGCGCCGCCGCCTCCAACGCCTCCTCGCTTCCGTAGAGCGAGCGCAGGCGATCGGTGAGAAAGCGACCGGTCGCGATACTATTGATGGTGATTCCCGCTGCAGCAACGTCGGTCGCCGCGCTCTTCAGTGCGGAGACGAGCGCCGTGCGTAACGCGTTCGAGAGCGCGAGGTTACCGATCGGCTGTTTGACGCTCGTCGACGTGAGCGCGACGATACGCCCCCACCGGCGTTCGCGCATGAGTGGGAGCACGTGGTAGAGCAATCCGAGCATCGAACGCAAGACGAGGCGATAGGCGGCGTCCCAATCATCGAGCGTGAGGCCTTCGATCGAACCGGCTTTGGGGCCGCCGCCGTTCGCGACGAGAATATCGATGCCCCCGAACGCCGATCCGACATCGTCGATCAAACGCGCGCGTTCTCCGTCGTCGTTGAGATCGCAGGGAAAGGCACGCGCCTCGCGCGCTCCCGCCGCGCGCGCCTGCGCGGCGATCGTTTCTAATGATTCGCGACGACGGGCGGCGACGGCGACGATATGCCCATCGCGGGCGAGCGCGAGCGCGGTTGCAGCGCCGAGGCCGCTACTTGCACCGGTGACCAGGGCAACGCGCACCGGGGCGTTCATGCAGCGTTCCTATTCATAGGGAACGCCGTTCGCACGACGATCGCGGAGTGCTTCCACGTACCAGGTGAACTCCTTCAAAAACGCTTCCGTCGAGGTGCGAATATAGCCTTCGTTCGGCTTTCCGGATTCGTCGAAGGACTCTCCGACGTTGCCGAACGGGAGAAGTGAAGGGATCGTCACCATTCCTTGTTCGGGAAGCGTCGCACGCAATTGCATCGCCGCTCGGACGCCGCCGAAGCGCCCGCCGGAGTAGGTAACGAGCCCGGCGGGACGCCAGAAAAATTCGTTCATGAAGTGGTCGAGCATGTTCTTGAGCGCGGGTGGAATGCCGTGGTTATACTCACCGGAGACGATCAGAAAGCCATCGACGCTACGGAAAATTTCGGCGAGCCCTTCCATAACCGGGGGCGCGCTTCCGCGTTCGTACTCTTTATACATGCGATCGAGCAATGGTAACGGATATTCGATCGGATCGACGAACACGCCGCTATCGCCGCGCTCCTTCAGCACGTCGAGCAAGAAGCGCGCGACGCGAATGCCCTGCCGTTCGCTTCGCACCGAACCGTAGACGACCGCGATCCTGTTTCCCATATCGTTGCGAACGCTTCGGTTATTCGCCGTGCCGCGCCTGGTTCATCGAAGGCGTATCCCAGAAAACGAGTTCGGCACCCTTCGCACGAATCGTGCCTTCGTACGGGCCCTGCAAACGCAGCGCATCGCCGGCTTTTAGCTGCTCGCCGGCAACCTCGGCCTCGCCGCTTGCAACGAAGAGAAACCCGTAACGATCGCTTCCGAGTGCGAGCGAGAGCGGCGCGCTCTCGACGCGTGCGACGTAGCACGTTGCATCCTGCCAGATCGCGATGCGCGATTCGATGCCCGGTTGCCCGGTCGCGATCGGCAACCAACGATCGAGACGATCCGCGCGCGTGTAATCGACTTGGCCGTAGCGCGGTGTGAGATTTTTGGCGTGCGGCATCACCCACATCTGCACGAGATGCACGGGACGTTCCTTGGAGTGGTTGAATTCGGAATGCGTGATACTGGTGCCGGCGGAGAGATATTGCACGCCGCCGGGTGCAACGACGCCGTGGTTCCCCATCGAATCGCGATGTTCGAGTTCGCCTTCGAGCACGTAGGTAAGAATCTCCATGTCGCGATGCGGATGGGTTCCGAAGCCCTCTCCCGGGTCGATGACGTCGTCGTTAAACACGCGCAACGCCCCCCAGTGAAGGTTTTCGGGGTCGTAATAATCGGCAAAACTGAACGAGTGATACGTCTTGAGCCAGCCGTGATCGAAGTAGGCGCGTGCCTCGCTGCGCTGTGTAATGATACTATCCACCTATGATAGAACCCGAGCAAATCGTCGAGCGTCGCACCGAGATCGTCTTCCCCAACGATGCGAACCATCACGGGACGCTTTTCGGCGGTAAGGCGCTGGCGATGATGGATATCGTCGCCGGGATCGCCGCGGCCCGGGCCTTCCGGCGCACCTTCGTGACGGCCTCGATGGACCGGATCGACTTTCGCGCCCCGATCAAGGTCGGGGAGTTCGCCGAG
>JABEUX010000131.1 GCA_013044185.1 Vulcanimicrobiota bacterium
GAGCGTGAAGAAGATCGAGAAGGAACCACCGCGTTGGCTCGCGGCACTCGATACGCGGCGCGCACATTTCTCGGTCTTCATCGCAGCGGTGCTCCTTTTCGCCCTGGGCGCGATCTTTCGAGCGACAATTTTGAACGTCTTCGGCGTTTTCGCCCTGGCACTCTTACTGCTGAATCTCTTCGTCCATCGCTATACGACGGTCCTCGATCTCTACCGCACGCGCTTGCTCCCCGCGGCATTACGACACGGTAGCTTCGTCGCGTTCGTGTGCGCGGTGTTATTGGTGAATGCGCTCTCGCTCGTCGGCAGCGGCAAAAATGCGATCGGGATCGATGCAGTCGTCCTTATCGGCACGTTGGGGGCCTACGGCTTCGCCGCGTTGCTTCGGCAGCGCGCTTCCATTCGGCCGTGGTTGCGAGGAATTGCGTCGCTGGGTTCGCATCGCCCGACCGCGATTGCAACGCTGATCCTTCCGCCGGTGCTTGCGATGGCGATGGTCGCGCTCGGCGGCATTAACTTCGATTTCGTTCCCGCAGAGCAGACCGGGCACATTCGTATGACGCTCGCCTACACCCCGGGGACGCCGATCGGCGTGACGGCGAAGGGCGTCGATGCAATCGAACGCGCGATCATGAAGGTACGCGGCGTAAAATCGGTAAGTTCGACGGTCGGGCGCATGCCCTCTGGTTGGGGTTCTCTGACCGGCGGAAACTACGCGCAACTCGACGCAAACATGCATGCCGCCGATCGTGGCAACACCAATGCGACGATTGCGAAAATTCGCGCGTTCGCCGCGCTCGCGCCGGGTGGCGATTTTCAGGTCGCGGGCGATACGGGAAGCGGTAGCGGGCAACCGATTTTCTATGCGGTTCAAGGCCCCGACAACGAGATCGATGCCGCCGCCGAAAAAGTTGCGAGCGTCTTACGGGAGACGAAAGGCTCGGTCAACGTTCAGACCTCCGCCGAGGTCGCTGCACCGGAGCTTCGCGTGGCGATCGAACGAGGGAAGGCGATTCTTCTCGGTGTCTCGCCGGCGGCGGCAGCCGAAGCGGCGCGCATCGCGGTCGCCGGAGCGGTTGCAACGAGGGTCCGTACGCCGAATGGGCTCATCGACGTCTACGTGCAGTTTCCCAAGGCCGATCGTAGTACGCTCGCACAACTCGAAAACGTGAAGGTGCGAGCCTCGGACGGAACGCTGGTGCCGCTTGGCGACGTTGCTCGCTTCCGTTGGACGAAAGCGCCGACGAAGATCGAGCGCTACGATCGGCAACGCGTCGTCAACGTGTTGGGCGATGTTTTACCGGGCTACGCGCTCGGAGCGGTCGTGGCTCCGCTCGAGAAGAAATTGAAAGAGCCGGGCTTCTTGCCGGCGGGCGTGCATCTCAAGGCACAGGGGGACACGCAGTTTCTCTCCGAAACGCTGGTGAACATGGGACTTGCCTTGTTGACTTCGTTCGGGCTCGTCTACCTCCTGATGGTGATTCTCTACGGGAACCTTCTCGAGCCGCTCATCGTGATGTTCTCGGTTCCGGTTGCCATCGTCGGTGCGTTGATGTTGTTGGCATTCATGGGGCATCTGCCCGGTGAACTCGGCCAGTCGCTCAATATCATCTCGATGTTGGGTATCGTCATGCTCTTCGGGCTGGTCGCGAAAAACGGTATTCTTTTGGTGGATTACTCCAACACGCTCTGCAAGCGCGGTATGCGCGTTCGCGAGGCGGTCCTCGAAGCCGCCGCCACCCGCTTCCGCCCGATTCTTATGACGACGGCGGCGATGATCTTCGGCATGTTGCCGCTCGCGCTGGGTTTCGCCGAGGGCGCCGAATGGCGGCAAGCGATGGGAACCGTCATCATCGGCGGTCTGCTCTCCTCGCTCGTGCTGACGCTCTTTCTGGTGCCGATGATCTATAACACCTGGATGGGCGCGCTCGAGCGGCGCGCGGACCGGCGTGCGGTTCGGGCCGAACTCTCGCCGGTGGGTGCGACGAATTAACGGCCGTTCGGTTCTCGTCACGGGAGCGGCCTCGGGGCTCGCTGCGGGTATTGCGGCGGGGCTCGCCAGCGATGGATTCGCGCGCGTTGCGATTACCTGGCACGAGAGTTCTCCGGAGCAAACGCTCGCTCGCATCCGCGGCGCGGGCGCGCGCGCGAGTGCGACGCGCATCGATTTTCTTGCCGAGAGCGTGGAGATCGAACGCGCTCTCGCAATGTGCGTGAGCGAACACGGCCCCTTCGACACGCTTGTACATGCGGTCGGTCCGTTGATCTTCGCTCGCTTGGAGCGCGCGGGCGACGATGAGTATCGTGCGATGTTCGATGGCAACGTGCGAAGCGCGTGGCTCGCGGCGAGGGCCGTCCTTCCCGATATGCGTGCGGCGACCTTCGGCCGGATCGTTGCATTCGGAATGAACGGCTCGGCGCTCGCGGGCTCTGCCCCCGGACTCGGTATGCACGCCGCGGCGAAGAGCGCGTTGATCTCGTTGCTGCGGACGCTCGCCGCTGAGGTCGCCGGTAGCGGCATTACAATCAACGCCGTCGAGCCGGGAGATATTCGCGAAAAGGCGCTGACGCGCGACGAAGCCCGGAAGATACCTGCGGCGAATCCCGTCGGCCGAGCGGGCTCGTACGAGGACGTGCTCGACGCGGTTCGGTTTTTTGTCGCACCGGAGCGCGATTTCATTACCGGCGCCGTTCTGCCGGTGACCGGGGGGCTCCAAGGCCCATACGAGCGAAAGAATCCCCAATGAGATTCGCACAGCGCATCGAGGATGCCCATCGCGCCTTTGCCTTGCCGGGCGCACGCGATCGATACGGACCCGATAAAACCGTCGAGGTCGAGGAGATCGTTCTCACGCTCGAACCGCGTTTCAACGAGCGCGTACTCGACGGAGTCTGCACGACGAGATTGCGTGCCCTCGACGAACCCGTCGAACGCCTGGCCTTCGATGCGGTCGATTTAGCGATCTCGTCGGTTACGCGCGACGGGCAACCACAGCGATATGTCGCGCGCGACGGCCACTTGGAGATCACCTTCGAGCCGGGACTCCGTGCCGGTGAGGGTTGCGAAGTGAGCGTCGTCTATCGTGCGTCGCATCCGCGGGCGGGGCTTTTTTTTATTGCTCCGAGCGCCGCGTATCCTCAAAAAGTCGCTCACTGCTGGACGCAGAGCCAGGACGAGAACGCACGCTACTGGTTTCCGTGCCTCGACTACCCGCATTCCAAGCAACCGACGGAAACGACGATCGTCGTCGATGAAGGGCTCTTCGCTCTTGCGAACGGGGCCTTGGTCGAGCGACGCGATGAGGGCGGCAAGAGCCTCTTCCGCTATCGTCAAGAGATCAAACATAGTACCTACCTCATGACGATGGTGGCGGGGCCGTTCGAAGAGATCGATCTCGGCGCCGCCGGTGCGGGCGAGGTTCCGGTCTTGCTCTATGCGTTGCCGGGGCGTGCCGACGATGCGCGACGTGCCTTTGGAAAGACGCCGACGATGATCGAGCTCTTCGAAGAGCGCATCGGAACGCCATACCCATACGCACGTTACTCGCAGATCGCGGTGAGCGACTTCATCTTCGGCGGAATGGAAAATACCTCGGCGACGACGCAGACCGATCGCGTCCTACACGACGAACGCGCTGCAATCGATTATTCGGCGGATTTTCTCGCCGCACACGAACTCGCGCACCAATGGTTTGGGGATTTGCTGACTTGCCGAGATTGGGCGCATGCGTGGTTGAACGAAGGCTTTGCCACCTTTTTTGAAGGCGTGTGGTTCGAACGCGATCTTGGGTACGACGAGTATCTCTACCATCATCTCGGGTGTCTGACGCGCTATCTCGAAGAAGATGCAACGCGTTATCGCCGCCCGATTGTCTGCAATCGTTTTCGCGATCCGATCGAACTTTTCGATCGTCATCTCTATGAAAAAGGCGCCGCCGTGCTACACATGTTGCGCCGCGATCTCGGAGAAGCACGCTTCTGGCGCTCGATCCGCCGCTACGTCGCGCAGAACGCTCAGCGCAACGTAGAAACGATCGACCTCGTGCGTGCGATCGAGGAGAGCACCGGGCGCAATATGCGCGGCTTCTTCGATCGCTGGGTGATGAAAGCGGGGCATCCCGAACTGAAGATCGCCGCGAGTTGGGATGCAAAACGCTCGGCGTTGACGGTTGCGATCGACCAAGAGCAAGCGGTCGACGACGATCGCCCGCCCTTTTCGTTCGATCTGCTCGTCGGTATCTGCGAAGAGCGACCTAACGCTCTTCGTCGCGATGCCGGGGACGAGCCGATTGCAGGCGAGCGACGTCTGACGTTACGCGTGGAACGGCAGAACGAACGTTTTGTGATTCCTTGCGAACGCGAGCCGCAACTGATTCGTATCGATCCCGGAGCGGGCATACTCGGGAGGGTTCGATTTGCGTTAGGGGCGAGTGCGGCAGCGAGCGTCCTCGCAAGCGATCCCGATCCAATCGCGCGCATCCGTGCTGCCGACGA
>JABEUX010000018.1 GCA_013044185.1 Vulcanimicrobiota bacterium
CGGATCGCGATCGCGAGGGCGATCCTGCGCGACCCACGGATCTTGATCCTCGACGAGGCGACCAGCGCGCTCGATACCCACTCGGAGACGCTGATTGAGTCGGCGCTCGATCGCTTGCTCCCCGGGAGGACGACGCTGATCGTCGCGCACCGCCTCTCGACGATCCGGCGTGCAGATCGTATTCTCTACTTCGCGCACGGTCGGATCGCCGAATCGGGGACCCACGAGGAGTTGATGGCGCTCCACGGGGCCTATGCCGCACTCTACGAGGCCCAGTTCGCCGCGCACCGGGCATGAAGCGGGGAGGGCTCGGAGCTTAAGTTCCCAGGCGCGAACGCCGATAGGAGAAGACGATGGCAGAGATTCCAGGACTCTCGTTCGGTTCGACGGTCGCCGTCCTCAAAGAGGGCTTGTCCGGCGCTGGCCTCGAGCAGACGCAGATTGCGAATAACATCGCCAACGTCAACACGCCAAACTATCGGCGCACGACGACCGATTTCAAAGAACTGCTCGCCGAGTCGTTGGGTACGCCGCCTTCGACGACCGAGTTGCCGATGAAGACCAATAGCTCGCGACAGTTTGCAATTGGCGCCGGAGCGCCGCCGAAGCCATTCGACCCGGTTCCCATCGTCGATACCGGAACGCAGATGCGCGTCGATCGTAGCAACGTCGATATCGATCAAGAGATGGCGCACCTCTCGATGAATTCCGGATACGCTCAAGACATGGCGAAATTACTCCTGCAGCAGTACAACCGGTACTCCGAAGCGATCAAGGAACAACCGTAATATGGGCTTTTATACCGCGATCGATATCAGCGCCTCGGGGCTTTCGGCGGAACGGTTAGCGATGGACGTCATCGCCAACAACATCGCCAACGCCAACACGACGCTCACGCCGCAGGGCGGCGCGTTCAAACGGCAGTTGGTGGTCTTCGCACAGAAGCCCGATCCGACGACGCAATCGAGCAGCGATCCGTTCAACCCGTTCCACACCTCGAACCCCGGCCAAGCTGGCGTCGAGGTACTCGGTATCACGCAAGATCAGTCGCCGGATCGTTTGGTCTTCGATCCAGGCAATCCGCAGGCCGATGCTCGCGGGTACGTGCACTATCCCAACGTCCAAGTCGTCAAAGAGATGGTCGACATGATGGCCGCCTCGCGTGCCTATCAGGCGAATGTCGCCGCGATCAAAGAGACGCGTTTGATGAATAGTGCCGAAATCGGCCTCCTCAGCTAGCGGTTCGTAAGGAGCTTCGTATGGATATCAAGAGCTACGCCGATGCCGTGCGTCACGTTCTCCCCGGAACCTTCGTTCCCGACGTCACGCCGGGTGGCGGCGGCGGGGCGCCGAGCGCGACCCCCGAGGTCGCTCCGGTCGCCGGCGGTTCGTTCAAGAACGCCGTGAAATCATTTTTAACCGGCGTGAACGACAAGATGGCGACCTCGGATCATCTGACGACACAGCTCGCCGCCGGAGAGATCCATAACAGCGGGAAAGTGATCACCTCGGTCGAGGAGGCGAATCTCGCCTTTCAATTCACGCTCGCGGTACGCAATAAACTTTTGAGCGCGTACCAAGAGATCCAACAGATGCAGGTCTAGCGGGCAATCCTCCCGCCGTTTTCGCAGCCCTAACGCGCGTCGCTCCAGAGATCGAGATCCTCAAAACCCCCGTTCGTATACAAACGGGGGTTTGAGGATGTGGGGGCCCTAACGGAACTTCGGCCGTTCCCTTATCGCACATGCTGAAAAATGATAAGATTCGTAGCGACTGTCATAAGATCATAAACATAGTGAGATATTAATGTTACTCCGAGCGATTTGAATCGGTAGCGCAGCCACGTCCAAATAGTAATGATAGGAACCAGCATTAAATCGCTTGTGAAATGGTAGCCGAAAAATATTGCTCCAGCGATAATCGCGCCAGCTAAGCCGAGATATTGCTGAAGACGGGTCTGAAGCCAAACGTGAAATATCATCTCTTCGACAAATGGGGCGGTTGGGATCAAAAAGATAAGCGGTGCAACCGTGTCTCCTCGAAAAAAATAATCGTGCAAGGGCGTATGCGACGACGAACTGAAGGCAACAGCTATCATCAACTGAGCAAGCCACCATAACAAGCAGGGCACGACACCTAGAACGATTATTTGCTTAACCGTCAGATCGCCAACGACGAGCTTTTTGAACCCTTTAAAGTTAAAGATCGTTATCGCTGCGAGTGGCATCGTAAGCGTTAAGTTATAGGAAACAAAGATTGCTACGGGGACGCTCAAACCACCGTATCTGAACCCGTAAAGCGCAAGGTAAAGGAACCAACCAGCCACTACAACGAGGCCAACCCTCGTTGTAGTGACAAATTTTAGGAACGGCGCCTCTGCGCTTGACGTCGATAGGCCATTCACAATACGCTGAAGGCGATCGTAAAGCTATGCCGTTTGGTCGAACAGAGCGCCGGACGTACCGGAGGCCGAAATACCAGAGAGAATTATCGAGAAGAAGCCTGGGACGACGCTCGCAACTCCCTTAGCCATCGCATCCTGCATAAGGCTGTTGATTGTCGCTTGATCGGCCGCTGACAACGCCCCTGCGGATATCGACGATCCAGGAACTCTGGACGCGCCTTCAATCGGCGGCATCGGTGGGTCACCACCAGCGTCATTTTTCATCGCTTTGATTGCGGCCTGGCCAGCCGTTCGTAAAATCGTCATGATCCGCCCGCCGTACTTACCCATAATGTAGCTGACTCCGGCGACGGCAGCGGGATTTTTCTTAAACTGGTTATTTACCCAGTTATATGCCTTCTCAATGGCCTTAACGATCGGATTGTTGGCAATGCCCCCGCCAGTCGGAGTCGGGGTTGCCGGCGCACCACTGTAGGTGACAATGATTCCGCTTCCGCCGGAAGAGGGAGGGTTGGATGGGAAATTTCCGATCGTGCATATGGGCTGATTAGTGGGATCGCCTGGGGTGGATGAGCAGGCTGGGCCAACGAGTGCCATTTTCGTGAATCCATTCAAAAATACGTGTTGTAAATTAAGGAAGTGTCCCCTTGACATTCATGATCCATCGAACCAAGGGGCGTGCGATTACCGCTCAGCCGCGTCGCCCGCGACGCCAAGCGGCCCAGCGTGAAAAGCCGGGGCACTCGCCCTTTTTACCAGAGGTTTACACTACGCGCGCCGACCTTTCGCGCACCGCTCGGCCATGCTCCCCGCCGTTTGCCCACAAACGCACGTTTGTGGCGGCTCAAAAGCAAGTAAGCGCGCGGAAAGCCCGTCATAGCGTCGCGCACGTGCAATCGCGACCCGCGATCCATTCGGCTGTCGTATCGCTCGACCAACGGTCGATTCGGATCGCTAGGGTTTGGCGAACAGCGTGAAGCTCGACCGATGCTCGATTTTGCACTCCCGAATATCGCAGAGGGCGACCGGAAGCCACGTCGGGCTCCGCAGCGAATCCCGCCGGCCCACCGTCAGGGCCCACGGCGGCTAAAATCCCGCCTCTTTTTCGCCGATAGAAGAAGTGAACGCGGCTGGACGACCTCTCGCACGGGGGCGGGGCCGCGGGTTGAACCTGATCGATTGATGGTTCGACCATGATACAGAACACCGAATCCGTGCGGAGGGTCTTTGTATTGGTACGCGGTCTTTATACCTCGGCGAGCGGGATGCTCGTCGCCCAGCAACTCGCCGACACGGTGGCGAATAACCTCGCCAACGTCAACACTAATGGCTTCAAACAGACGTTGCTGGAGATTCAATCCGCCCCGACGCTCGACATCTACCGTTTGCAGACCGATCCGGGTCCGCGAACGGGGAAGAACGCGCTCCCGGGCGTCCCCGTCGCCGCGCAGGTCGGGCAACTCGGCACTGGCGCGTGGGTCTACGATACCCCTGAGACCTTCTCGCAAGGCCCGCTGCAGGCGACCGGAAATCCGTACGATCTCGCACTCGGTGGAACGAACGCGTTTTTCAACGTGCAGACGCC
The DNA here is from genome assembly GCA_013044185.1 of Vulcanimicrobiota bacterium. GTDB lineage: Bacteria > Vulcanimicrobiota > Vulcanimicrobiia > Vulcanimicrobiales > Vulcanimicrobiaceae > JABEUX01. The sequence continues at coordinate 3,990 of JABEUX010000018.1, forward strand.
TCAGGGGGTCCGCTACACGCGCGACGGCCAATTCACGGTCAATCCCAACGGCAATCTGGTAACGATGGACGGCAACTTGGTCCTCGGCCAAAATGGCCCGATTCAGGTGCAGCAACAGCAGGGCGCGGTCACCGTCGGCCCCGACGGGACGGTTTCGCAGAACGGTATCACGATCGATCGCCTCGCACTTACGCAATTCAATAATCTCGTCGGCCTGCGCAAGCAAGGCAATAATCTGTTCGTCAATACCGGCAACGCGCAACCGCAAGCAACCGCGAATGCGACGGTCATTCAAGGGTCGCTTGAGAAGAGCAACTCCAACGTCGTGCGGTCGATGGTCGATCTTATCGTCGCCGAGCGCTGGTTCGATTCGAACTCCAAGTCGGTAACAATCCAAGATCAAACTACTCAGCTGGCGATTCAAGGCGTCGGCACCACGCCATAACGGAGAGAGGCAACTTCTATCATGATGCGAGCGCTCTATACGGCCGCCAGCGGGATGATCGCCCAACAATACAATATGGACACGATCTCCAATAACTTAGCGAACGTCGATACCACGGGCTTCCGTCGTAACGTCGCGCACTTCCAGGATCTGGTCTACCAGCAAATCCAGGCACCGGGTGCGCCGATTGGCGCCTCGATCGTTCCGGTCGGTCAGCAGGTTGGTTTGGGCGTGAAGGTCGGCTCCTCGGAGAAAGTCTTCACCCAAGGCTCGTTGCAGCAGACCGGCAACCCGCTCGACGTGGCGATCCAGGGAGATGGTTTTTTCCAGGTGACGCTTCCCGACGGCACGACCGGCTACACGCGCGATGGCTCGTTTAAGGTCGATGCGAATGGCGCGGTCGTCACCGCGGACGGCTACTTCGTCCAGCCGCAGATCACGATTCCGGCGAATGCGACCTCGGTGCAGATCGGGCAGGACGGCACGGTGACCGCCCTCGTTCCCGGCAGCGCGATTCCGCAGCAACTCGGGCAGCTCACCCTCGCTCGTTTCGTCAACAATGCCGGGCTCTCGCCGATCGGCGGACAGAATATTTACACGCAGACGGCAGCGAGCGGCCCTCCGGTCGTGACCCAGCCCGAACTCAACGGTGCCGGCTCGCTCCAGAGCGGCTACCTCGAGAACTCGAACGTTCAGGTCGTGAACGAAATCGTGAATATGATCGTCTCGCAACGCGCGTTTGAAGCAAACTCCAAGGCGATCACTGCCTCGGACCAGATGCTTCAGACGGCGAATAATTTGGTGCAGTAACGAACGTGCGCACCGTGCTCGTTGGATGTATGCTGCTCCTGTCGGTCCTCCATGCGCGACCGGCAGCGGCAGCATACTCCCACGCGCAGCGCATCCCCGCCGCCGAACTCGCGGCGCTCGCTCGTGCGGCGATCGCTCGGCTGCCCCACGGTGCCGATATCGCCTATCTTCCCGTCTCGGCGCTCTCCGACCAGTTCGTCGATCTCGGCCGCGTCTCGCTGCATCTGCGCTCGCCGCTGGTAACCTCGGCGTACGTGAACGTCCCAATCGCGATCGATCTCAACGGGCACTTCTTGCGTACCGTTTTCGTCGGCTATCGCATCCAGCATTACGTCATGGCGGCGACGGCCTCGCACGATCTGGCTCCAGGAACCGTTCTTTCAGCGCAGGATCTGAAGATGGCGATGGTGCCCTTTAGCGGTCTTCCGCTCAACGGAACGAAGGTGCTCGTCGGTCGGCAGATTATCGCGCCGGTCCGTGCGGGGCAACCGATCGCCATCGAACAGACCCTGGTGAACGAGATCGTCCGCGCCGGGATGAGCTGCGTCCTCGTGATTCGCGACCATGGCGTCTCGCTCGTCGCCGACGTCATCGCTCGCAGCAGCGGTGGGCTCGGCGATCAGGTCTCGCTCTATAATCCCGAAACCAATAAATTACTCTCCGGCACGGTAGTCGGGCCGGATCGCGTCGAACTCGATCTCTCCGGAGGAGATGGACGATGAACCGAATGATTCGTAAGCTCGCGCTCGTTGGGCTCTGCCTCTCGCTCGTACCTGCGAGCGCGCTCGCAGGCTCGCTCTACGTGCCCGCACCGGCGCCGGCGGGCCCGGGGCATCCGTTGCAGTTGGGCCCCGATCATCGCGCCTCGCAGATCGGCGACCTCGTCTACGTCGTCTACGATTTTAGCGTGGCGAGCAATAGTTCGAATATCGTCAACAACAGCAAGACCGCGAGTCTCGGATATCCCGGCGCAACGGGAAACCTTGCGTTGGCCTTCCTACGCATCCCCACCTCGATCGGAGGTTCGTCGCAAGTGCAGTCGCAGACGCAGCATACCGGGCAGAACAGCTTCGTTTCGGCGATGATGGCGACGGTGACCAACGTGCTGCCGAGCGGGGTCCTGCAGATCGAGGGCAACCAAGGCCTCACTGTCAACGGGAGCGCGCAGGTATTGCACGTGATCGGCTACGTTCGCCCCGAAGATATCGATTCGACCGACCAGGTGTTGAGTTCGCGCATCGCCGACGTTCAGGCAACCTTCTCGGGGAATTTCCAGGAGGGCCATAAGGGGCTCATCCGTAAGCTGTTGGATTTCCTTTTCTAGCCATGAACGCTCGCAGCAACGCCCTCCGTCGAATCGCCGCCTTGGTGGCTTCATTCGCTTTTCTCGCGACGCTCGCCGCGCCGCAAGCAACGATGGCGGCGTTTTACGAGCGCGTGCTCGTGAAGAACATCGCGCGCGTTCAGGGCGTCACCTCGAATCAGCTCGTCGGGTACGGCGTCGTCGTCGGCCTCCAGGGAACCGGCGATTCGACCTCGGTCCTCTTCACCAGCCAGACGATCCAGAATATCCTCCAATCATTCGGGCTCACCGTCAGCAGCCAAGCCGTCCGGACGCGCGATGTCGCTGCGGTGATCGTCACTGCATCGCTGCCGCCGTTCGCGCACCAGGGCGATAAGATCGACGTCACTGTTTCGGCGATGGGCGACTCATCGACGCTGCAGGGCGGCACCTTGGTCCTTACCGAGTTGCACGCTGCGAACAACCTCGTCTACGCAACCGCCCAAGGACCGATCTCGGTCGGGGGGTTCGTCGCGGGGCCCGCGGCGGGGAATAGCGTGACGCAAAATTACACCGCCGTCGGCATGGTGCCGCGCGGCGGCATCGTCGCCCGCAGTATGAAGACGCCGATCACGAACGGGAACGGGAGCGGATTCAACTATGTGTTGACGACCCCCGATTTTAAAACCGCAGCCGACCTCGCCTACACGCTCAACGGACGCTTTGGGTATGGCACCGCTCGCGCGCTCGACGCCGAAACGATTCACGTGACGTTGCCACCTGCGTACGCGGGAAATGTCGTGCAATTTCTCGCCGACGCATCCGATCTCGGCGTTCAGCAAGACGAACCCGCGATGGTCGTGATGAACGAGCGGACGGGCACGATCGTCTTCGGAGGAGATATCAAGCTCGCGCCCTGTGCGATCGCCCACGGCAACCTCACGATTACGATTTCGACGCGGAATAAAGTCGTCCAGCAACCCTTTACCACCGCATCGCCCGGCACGCAGAGCAATACCACGGTAACCGCGACCAATAAGGGCAAGCGCCTTGAGTTTATCGCCGGCGCTGCGACGCTCGCATCGGTCGTGCGCGCGCTGAACACGCTGGGAGTGGCGCCTCGCGACCTCATTGCAATCGTCCAGGCACTCCGTCGTGCGGGATCCTTGCAAGCGGAGGTGGTCTTACAATAATGAGCGAGATTGGGAAAGCGGCGCCGACGCCTTTAACGCCGGTACAGCAGCAGGCAATGAAGCGGCTCGACCAGGCGGCGACGCAACTCGAAGGCGTCTTCCTTCAACTCGTCATGGGTGCGATGGATAAAACCGTATCGCACGATTCGATTTTCGGCAAACAGAGTAACGGCGAGCGAATCTTCCAGTCGATGCTCGATCAGCAGCGCGCCGAGCAGATGGCCAAGACCGGAAGCATTGGGATCGCCAAAATGTTGGAGGAGCAGCTCAAAGCGAGCGTTCTCTCCGATGCATCGCAGGAAGCAAAAGTGAACGTCAAGAGGAGTAGCGGACCGTGAGCGATTCATGGGAAATTTTTGCTCGAACGCTGGGAACGGAATCTGAAGCGCTGCGCCTCCTCGGCGAGCGGGCCCAGGCCCTTTCCAAAGCTTTGGTTCATCTCGACGCCGAGCAAATCTCGGTCGCTCAGCGCGAACTCGATGAGGCTCGCGAGGCCTTTTCGCACGCTGCATCCGAGCGTCGGGCGATGCAAGTGCGCGGCTTCGGCACGATGACGTTGCGACAAGTCTGTAGTTACGCTCCTCCCGCGCTGGCGTGGGAAATGAATCAGCGCCTCGCCGAGCTGATGACGAGTTCCATTGGAGTGACGATTACGAATAACAACAATAAAGCGCTCATCGCCGGCGGCATGGATCGTTTGGTCAAGACGACCTTGGCAATGCAGCGCGCCGCGAGCGAACCGAGCACCTATCGTCGACGCGGTTTCGTCGCTCCGCCGAATAACAGCGTCTTGGTGAGTAGTAAGGCATGAGTTTCATCCCGCAAGGCACGTTCTTCGATCTCAGCATGATGGGTGGCGCGCTCAACGCCTTCCAGTATGCCGAGAGCGTGACCTCGAATAATATCGCGAACGTGAACACGCCCGGGGCCTCGCGTCAGAGCGTCATCCTCAACGAGGCGCCGCCGATCGCGGGCTCGCCGTTCGCGCCGACCAGTTCGCAGGGAACCGTCGGCGACGGCGTGCTCGTACAGCAGATCTTACGCATTCATTCCGATAACTACGACCAGCTCTATCGCGGGGCTACGGCGTCGCAAAATTATTACAATCTCGAACAAAATACGCTCAACGCGCTGCAGTCGACGCTCGGCGACCCCAATTCGGGGATCGGCGCGCAGTATACGGCATTTCAAACGGCGATCAATCAACTCGTCGCTCAGGGTAGCGGGGCGCAGAGCACCTCGGTTCGTGCGAGTGTCATCGCGCAGGCCCAAGCGCTCTCCACCGCACTGAATAATGCCTCGAGCGCGATCGTCACGCAGCAGAATTCCGCGCTCTCGCAGGCGACGACACTGGTGACGACCTCGAACGGGATCCTCGATCAGATCGGTGCGCTCAACGGCCAAATTCGCGCCGCAACCGCCGCGGGCGATAGCCCGAATACCTACAAAGATCAGCGCGACCACCTGATCACGCAACTCTCGCAGTACCTGTCGACGCAGACCTCGATCCAAGCGGATGGTTCGGTCTTGGTGAGTGTGAACGGGCAGGCGCTCGTCAACGATACGGTCGTCTACCACCTCGCGGCGCCGACGGTCGGTACTGCGAGCAACGGAACCTCGACCTTCAAGATCAACTTCCAGAGCACGCCCCCCGCCTCTTCGACCGCTCCCGGGATCCCGTTGGGGAGCGGCCAACTCGCCGCCCTGCAAGATCTCTATAACAACAAACTGACCGTCTATGGCCAACAGCTCGATCAGTTTGCGAGTTCTCTCGCGAACGAAGTCAATCGCATCACCCAGTCTGCCTACGACCAAAATGGGCAGGCGGGCGCCGCGCTCTTTCAACCGATCGTCGGAAATCTCCCAATCTCGGCCGGGAACATCAAAGCCGGCATCACCGATCCAGCGCAGTTTCCGATCGCCTTTGCCTCGACGGCAGCGGGCAGCTTGGTGATTCCGATGAACTCCGGCAATAACAGCATCGATACCGCGGCTTCTCTGACGAACTACGCATCGCTGGCAAATCCGCCGACCGCACCGCTGGTGGGAACGTTGACGGTAACGATCAACGGTGTCCCGCAGACGTTTTCGTACAATACCGGCACGACCGATAGCAGCGTCAATGCCTTCGTCACCCATTTTAACGGCGCGCATCTCGGCGTCACCGCATCGTTCGACCCAAACTCGCAGCAGATCGTTTTCGCGCAGGATCCTACTAACGTCGACCCGGCGAGCCGAGCGGTGCAGGGCGGCGCGCCCCAGCAACCGGGCTTCACCATCAGCGATTCGCTCGATACCGTTCCGGGGACGACTCCCACGAATCAATATCTCCTCGGCGTACTCGGTGCGGGCGGCATCGACGGCGTCGCGCAAAACGCCGGGAACGCCTTCGGTGCTCAAGACAACTCCGGCGCGAACGCACTGCTCTCGGTCTTCTCGGCGAACGTCGGCGTGCCGGCATTACTGACGACGTCGCCGGCGGCGGCGACGGCGGGAACCGCAACGACGGTCGCGTTACCGGCGGGCGTCAATAATATCGCCGTCGGCCAAGTATTGACGATCGACGCGACATCGGGCGGCGGTGCGCCGCAAGAGAACGTGGTTGTCTCGGCGATCTCGGTCGATCCGACAACGGGTATCGAGTCGGTCACCTATACGCCGAGTCTCGCGCACGCCGCCGGATACTCGGTGCAGAGCGCGCAGACGCAGACGCTCGGGCAGTTTTACGGAAACTTCGTGACGCGCGTCGGGCTCGATGGCCAGGCCGCGATTTCGGGAAATCAAACGCAGACGACCTTGGCTAATAATATCAACCAAGTTCGCCAGAGCATCAGCGGCATCAACATCAACGAAGAGACCCAGCACCTCGTGCAATATCAAAACGCATATTCCGCCGCAGCGCGCACGATCAACGTGATCAACCAGATGATGCAGACGCTTATCAATAACCTCGGCGTCGGGTCCTAGGGATAGGGAGTTCGAACATGCGTATCGCCACTTCAACGATCTACGAGCAACAGACCAATGCGATCGACAACCTCGTCGTTCAACAGGCAAACGAAGGGCAGCAACTTTCGACCGGAAAGTCGCTCAATCAACCTTCCGATAATCCGTCGGTGATCGCCGAGGATCTCGCTATTCGTACCGATGGTGCGCTGGGAACGCAAACCTCGTCGAACCTCACGAATCTCTCGAATCAACTCACCACCGTCGACGGCGCTTTGAGCTCGCTGACCAGCGTGCTGCAGCAGGTTCGCTCGCTGGCAATCCAAGGGGCGAGCGATAATGTGACTCCGTCGCAGCGTCAGGCGATCGCGACCCAGGTCAATCAGCTCTTTCAAGAGAGCGTTGGGCTCGCCAATACGCAGTTTGCCGGGCAATACGTCTTCGCTGGAACGGCGAACCCGGCTGGAACTCCGGTTCAGGCGGTCGGTACCGCACCGAACGGCATCACTTTTTCCGGAAATTTACAGTCCCAAATTCAACGACTTCCTAACGGTCAGGTCGTCAATTCTTCGGTAACGTTTCAACAGGCCTTTAATTTCGCTTCGTCCGATGGTTCGCCCGATGTTTTTCAGGTCATGAAGAATCTGCAACTCGCGCTTACCAGTTCGACGGTCGTCGACAAGAGCAGCGTCGCCGTCAACCAGGGCGGTGCATTTATAACGCTGGGAACGCAGCTCAACGCCGCTGGCTTCCTCACATCGATCGCGCCCGACGGGAGCGGCCAGATATCGATTAATATCTCCAGCGTCTCGGTACCATCGGGGGTAACCCTGACCTTCGCATCTACCGCCACCATCGGTGCGGTCGTTGCCGCGATCGATGCGTCGGGTACCGGGGTTACCGCACAATTTTATCCGGGAAGCTTTCCGCAACAGGGCGCGGAGCGCTTAGTTCTGACCGACGCCGCAGGTGCCTTCCAGGTGAACAACGTGCCGAGCGCCGGTACGACGACCTCGGCGAACTTCACCTCGGTCTTTAACCTGCAAACGCAGGCAAATACGGTTCAGCAGCTCAGCACGCAACTTGGCGACATCGACCGGGTGATCCAGGGTGTCTCGAACGCGCGCGCCTTCCTTGGGTCAAATATTCAGGCGATCCAGGCTGCGGGGACGGCGGTGAACGCACAGGTTCTGAACGATACGCAGGTGCAATCCAATATCGAAGATACCAATATCGCTCAAGTGACGTCGCAGTTCTCGCTCACGCAGACGGCTCTGCAGGCCGCCTATAGCACGACGGCTCAGTTAGAGCAGAAGAGTCTTTTCGATTACATTACGTAAGCGACGTAGAAACGGCGTACTAGAGAGGCTTTATGGTATTGACGATGAATGAGGTGCCGGTGCAAAGTATGCCCGAGAACACGACGATCGAGTTCCCGCGTTTTGGATCCTTCACGTTTTCTCAGACCGATATTTTCGAGTTCGACTGGGGCTTACCGGGATTCCCCGCGCTCCATCGCTGGGTCGCTTTGACTCTCGATACACAACCGAATTTCGTCTGGCTGCAGAGCCTCGACGATCTCAACGTCGCGATCCCGACCGCCGACCCGTACGCGCTCTTCGAGGATTATGCGCCGCGCATTCCTGCGTACGCCGTCGCCTCGCTCGCCATCGCCGACCCGGCCGATTTTGCGACGCTCTGCGTCGTCATCGTTTCGGCGAACGCCGAAGAGATGTCGATGAACCTTTTTGCGCCGATCCTCCTGAATCTGAAAAGTCGCCGGGGGCGCCAGGTTCCGCTCGATGGCAGCTCCTACTCGGTTCGTACGCCGATGCCCAGAAAGAGCGGCGCCGGCGAATCGGTCGCCCCTCAGGGCGGCTAGCGACTCCGCATAGCGCAGGGGGGGGGACTCCTTCCCGCGAAAATTGCCCTCGAAGCGAGCCCATCTGCGGCTTGCAGCAGCCACGGAGGGCAGCCCAATGCTCGTACTTAGCCGCAAAGCGAATCAGTCGATCATGATCGGCGACGATATTCGTCTCGTGGTCGTTTCGCTCGATCACGACCAGGTGAAGCTCGGCATCGATGCCCCGCGGGAGATCCCGGTTCACCGCTCGGAGGTCTACGAAGAGATCCAGCGGGCGAACCAGCGCGCCGCCGCCGAATCGCCCACCTCTGGGGAACCTGCCGTCGGGAAGACGGGCATCGCCGCCCTTCGACCACATATCCCCTCGAAAAAGCGCTAAAAAAGGCTCCGTCCCGCTAAAGTCGCTGCTCGTGTCCTCCGATACCCAGAGGGAGGGGGCAGGACGCTCCCTCGCAGATGACTAGTCTCTACCTGTGCGCTCAGCGCGCAACAATCAAGGAGGAACCACCATGGCTCAAGGTCTGAGCATCGCCAACAACCTGTTGGCAAATAGCGTTCAGTTTAACCTGAACAATAACCAGGCTGCGCTGAAGAACATTGTTACTCAGCTTTCGTCTGGCTTGCGCATCAACTCCGCGGCGGACGATCCGTCCGGACTCGCCATCGCAACGAACCTGCAAACGCAGGTCGATGGCTTCAACACCGCCGTACAGAACGTCCAGAACGCGAACAACGCGGCGCAGGTCGCGCTCGGTGCGCTTTCGACGACGACCGACATTCTGCAACGCATTCGTAGTCTCGCGGTCGAGGCTTCGTCTTCGCTCAATAGCAACCAGGATCGCCTCAACCTTCAGGCTGAAGTGAGCCAGCTGCTCCTTGAAGTGAACAGCATCTCGCAGAGCGTCAACTTCAACGGACAGCCGCTCCTCGATGGTAGCCATGCTGGCTTCCAGCCGCAGGTGCAAGCCGCGTTGAACGTCACCTCGAACTCGGCGCTCTCCACCAACGGAGCGCTCCAAGTCTCGGGCTTCAACTACGGCTTCCTCGCCGCTTCGGCGGTCGCGAGCGCCACGAACTTCTACACGACGGCAGCCGGCGTCGCAGCCGGTCTCTCGGGTGCGACGGGTTCGACGCTCGATGGGACGATCGAACTGCAGGTGGTGAACACCGGCGTCTCGATCGCCGTTCAAGAGACCTTCGTCGCCAGCGCGACGGGCCAGGTCTGCGTCTCGAGCACGCTCTACGGTGCCACCAGCATCGCAGGTGCGTTCGACAACGTGAACGTCACCATCGGTACGATCAGCTCGCTCGATGTCGGCGTAACGTCGTACGTCAAAGTGACGCAGAACGTTGCGGCGCTGACCAATCCGAACAACCCCGCGTTCAACTTCCAATCGGGAGCGAACGAGGGCGACGTCATCCAAATCGGCATCCAGGCAACGAATACGCAGACCCTGCGCATCTCGAATATCAACCTGGCGCTCTCGGCGGCGAACAACCCGTCGATCGGTTCGGAAGATGCCATCGGTCAGATCGACCAGGCGCTCAACACGATTCTCAACCAGCAGGCGCTCCTCGGCGCGGTCGTCGTTCGTCTGAACGAGGATTCGCAGAACGCGAATATCGCGGCCGTGAACCTGCAGGCCTCGGAATCGTCGATCCGCGACCTCAATGTCGGTCAGGCTACGACGCAGTTCACGAAACTGCAAGTGCTGGTACAGGTCGGCACCTCGGTGTTGGCTCAGTCCAACACGAACGCTCAGTCGGTTCTCGGACTCTTCCGCTAAGGCGGAATCCTCGGGTAACCAACCTGGGATCGGGGCTCGCGCAAGCGGGCCCCGATTTTTGCATGCGTCGGGTAAACGAGTAAGAGGCCGTCACGAAGATGCCGAAGAGAAGAGAGAATGCCCGTCCGAATCAAATCGAAAAAACAGGGGGCCGCACCGCCGAGCGTCGCGCCCCCGCCGGCGCCGCCAGCAACCATCGCACAAACGATCTCTTTGCCGCGTCCCCCCGCCGACGCGCCTCAACTGCCCGCAGGCTTGAGTCTCTGCATGATCGTCAAAAATGAAGAGAAATTTTTAGCAAAATGTCTGCAGAGCATCGCCCCTCACGTCGATGAAATCTGCATTGTCGATACCGGATCGACCGATCGTACCGTCGAGATCGCGCGGGAGTTCGGCGCAAAAGTCGAGTTGCGTGAATGGCGGAACGATTTTTCCTGGGCGCGTAACGAAGCGATCGCGATGGCCTCGTACCGGTGGATTTTTATGCTCGATGCCGACGAAGAGTATCTGCCCGGCAGCGAATCGCTCCTCGCACAACTCAAGAGCGTTCCCGCCTTCGATACCGGAATCTGGGTACGCTGCTATAACGAATCAAACGACTACCAGGGCACCGGGCAGATGTCGCATCTCTTGATCCGTATCTTCCCAAACCATCCGCGGATACGGTATCGCGGTTTGATCCATGAATTTATTACGCTCGATCAGTCGCAGCTGGGGCTGAAGGCTTCGGCTTCGCCGATTGCGATCAAACATAGCGGCTACCTCAAAGAGATCGTGACCGAGCGAGATAAGGGGGCGCGGAACCTTGCGATTGTGAAAGCGGCGGTCGAACGCGAACCGGAAGAAGCCTTTCATTGGTTCAATCTAGGAACCACTGCCTTTCTCATCGGCGATTACGAAACGGCGCGCAGCGCGCTGGAGATGATGATCGAGGTCAACAAAGAGCAACCTCGAGGTTTTTTTGCCAACGGGCTATCCGCGCTCGCCGATGTCTATACAGAAAAGTTTAACGACCCGGTGAAAGGCGAAGAAGCCGCGCGCCTTTGTTTGAAATTTTCGCCGCGGTACGCCAACGGACATTTTGCGCTCGGTAAAGCGCTCGTTGCGCAAAAGCGACTCGCCGATGCACGCGAGGCCTTTCAAGCGGCGATCGCCGACGGCGAGTACAATCACCTCCAGTTTGTCGTCGATGACGAAGTCTCGAAATGGAAGGCCCACAGCGAAGTCGGCGCGACCTACGTTGCGGAAGGCAACGACGTTGCGGCGGTCGAGTGGTTCGAAAAGGGGCTCAAAAATCGCCCTTCGGCGTTGCCGTTGCGCCTCAATATCGCTCGTGCGTACGAGCGCCTCAAGCGTATCGATGAAGCGGCTACGACCTTTGCGGCGGCATTTCGCGATCTTCCATCCGACCAGAGCGCGGTCGACTATGTCAATTTTCTCCTACGCGCGCATCGCGATCGCGAGGCGCTCGATGCGATTCGTGCGGCGATGCCGCAGATCTCTCCGGCGGCACAGTTCCCGGTGTTGATGGCCGGCGCAGCGGTCTGCGAACGGAACGGCTGGCCCGAGCGCGAGCAGTTTTTGCTCGATGCCGCCGAGCGCATGCCGGGTGCAGCCCTCGCGCTCGATCCCTTGGAGGCACTGCTCCGTGCGAGAGGCGATCTCGCGGCCATCGAACGCCTCTATGACGCCGAAGACGCGACCGAGCCGCTCGAGATCGCCGATTTTCGCCGGCGGGCGAGTCGGTTGCTCGCACAGGGGCGCTTTTCGGAGTCGCGCGCGATCGCCGAGCGCGGGTTGGAGCGCGACGGGCGCGACCCCTCGCTCCTACTCGGTGCTGCGCTTGCCTCGTCGAGTATGGGCGATTCGGAGAGCGCGCGACGCTGGGCACATGCCGTTCCCCCGGAGAGCGGCGAGTTTTTTCTGCGTGCCGGAATGATGCTCGCCCTCGACGCTCGCGGGCGCGGGGAGTTTGAAGAGGCAATCGCTGCAACGGAAGCCGTTTTGTCGCGCGCTCCGCAGAACATCGAAGCGGTGGTTCTGCGTTCGAGTATGTTGCAGCAACTCGGCCGGGATCGGGAGAGCGAAGAGATGCTGCTCGCAGCGCTCCGTTTCGACCCGCAGCGCATCGCCGTCGAACTCTCGATGCTCTATTTAAAACAGGAACGCTTTGAGGACGCGCGCCGCATCGCCGACGCCGCACTCGTTCGATAGCACCGACCTTGCTTTATTCGATCGTCATTCCCGTCTTCAATAAGGCCGCGCTGACGCGCGTCTGTTTGCAGGCGCTTGCAGAGACGCTGCCGCGTGATATCTTGGGCGAGGTGATCGTCGTCGATAACGGCTCGACCGACGACACTGCAACGGTGCTCGCCGAGTTCCCATGGATCAAGACGATCGTCAACGAGCGGAACCTCGGCTTTGCCGTGGCGAACAATCAAGGCGCGGCGGTCGCATCGGGGCGTTTTCTCGTGCTGCTGAATAACGATACCAAGGCGCTGCCGGGTTGGTTGGAAGCAATGCTCGCGCATCTCGAAAGCGAGGATGTCGGTGCGGTCGGCGCTCGGCTGCTCTTCGGCGACGGCCTGATTCAACACGCGGGCGTCATATTTAACGAAATTCTCAGCGGCGTGAATACGATGGCGCCGACGCACTACGGCTTCCTCGCTCCCGGCGATGAGCCGACGGTGATGAAGCGTCGCGACGTCCAGGCGGTTACCGGCGCCTGCCTCGCGACGCCGCGAGAGCTTTACGTGCGCCTCGGCGGACTCGATGAAGGTTTTTGGAACGGCTACGAAGATGTCGATTACTGTTTAAAAATCCGCCATGCTGGTTTACGTATCGTCTACGAGCCGAAGGCCGTGCTCTTCCACTATGAGTCGCAGTCCGGCTCGCAACGCTTTCGGCGCGTCATGCCGAATATCGCTCGGTTGGAAGGGCGTTGGAGAGACTTCCCGCGGATCGATGCCGGCCTTTGGGATTACGAACGGCATCTCGTTAAGCGCACGGTCGTCATGCCGAATGCCGTCGTCTCGGCACAAATGCTTCCGACGCCGTCGATCTCCGTCGTCGTACATGGCGAGACGACGAAGAGCGACCGCGTACGCATCGAGCGCGCGCTCCGTGCATCGCCCGTAAATATTGAAAGAATCGCATGGACGGCAGGCGACGATCTTGATGCGGCGCGCCAGGCGATGGAATTGCGAGGCAATCGATATGCCTTTTTCCTCGATGCTCGCGCCACATTGGCTCCATCGTGGTTCGAACATCTCTCGCGTCGTCTCGAGATTCGGTACGATGCACTCGCTGCGACGGGAGCGCCCGAGTCGATGGTCGGCTTCGACGCCTCGCCGGCGTGCGGGGACGCGCGAGCGTTGCTGATCGCACTCTGGCGTTTGCCGCAACACTATCGTCTTGCCGATTTCCCTACCATCGATGGCGCCCTCGCCGACCTCTGCGTTCGCGCGCTCGAACTCGGGCTCGGGGTCGTTGGAATGGACGAGCCCATTCTCGAAGTTTCGCCGGAGCCGGCACGCGACGATCTCTTCGAACGAACGTATCAGCGGAGCATCGCCTCGCTCATCGGCGGCGACGATCGCTTTTTGATGGAACGATTTGCAGCGATCCGGCGTCCCGCCGCAGGGCTCGTTTCGATCGTTACGCTCAGTTGGAACGCTCCCGAGTATACGAAGCTGGCAATCGCCTCACTATTAGCCCGCACGAGGGAGCCATTTGAAATTATCGTCGTCGATAATGGTTCGGGCCCCGACACGATTGCCTACCTCCGCTCGATCGACGACCCACACGTCCGCGTCATTTATAATGCAACGAATCGCGGTTTCGGCGCGGGCAATAATATCGGATTGGCGGCCGCAAACGGCGACTTCGTCGTCGTACTCAATAACGATGTTTTGGTTAGCGATGGTTGGCTCGACGCCTTGTTGCGTCCATATGGGGATATGCGCGCCCTCGGTATCACGGCACCGCGAAGCAACAGCGTCTCCGGGCACCAACAAATTCCCAACGCGCGCTACGATGACGAAGCGGCGATGCTCGCGTTTGCGGCGGAGAGAGGACTCCGCTTCAGCGGGCGTGGCTATTTTACCGATCGCGCGGTGGGCTTCTGTCTCTGCATGCCGAGAGTCCTCATCGACGAAATCGGCGGATTCGACGAGCGCTTCGCGGTCGGTAATTTCGAAGATGACGACCTCTGTATGCGCGCACGCGCGGCGGGGTATAAAATCTTTGTCTGCGAGGATGCGTTTATCCATCATTTTGGTAGCCGGAGCTTTGTCGCTAATAATGTGGATTACGGAGCGACGATGCGGGCGAACTGGAGCTATTTTGCGGCGAAGTGGGGCTACGCGCCCACCTATCCCGAGAGTGGTTACGACCCGCGCCCCGGCTATTATAACGGCTTCGATCGTGCGCTTCATTATGCGGCGCTCCCGAAACCCAAACGCGCTATGGAAGGAGCGGAGCGCGCGGACGACTCGGCCGCTCTCGCGACGGTCGGCGTGCGCTTCCTCGCAGAGGTTCCCGATAGCGATGCCGCGTGGGAGCCCGTTGGACGCTTCCTTCGGCGGTATCTCCGCGCGTTCCGCGCCGAGGATGCCGTCGTACTGACGCTGCGCCTCGGAGCTGCCGGCGATGCCTCGACGATCGAGCGTCGCATCGAAAGGGTGCTGTCGTCGTTGAACATTTCGGCGGATATCTGCGCCGATATCGAGGTGCTCGATGCCGATGAGGAGCTCGTTGCATCGTCGCGCACGATCGCAATAGCCGATATTGAATCGGCGAGCCCGAGTGCATTGCGACGGCTTATCGGGATGGAGAATCCATGAGGTTTCACGATCGGCATCGTCGATTCGCGCTCGCTCCGATGCAGGAGGCGCAGGCGGCGATTGATGCGGCCTCGCTGGCGTTTGCACGCTTAGAGCCGGGCTGGTCGCTCACCCAACGCTCCGCCCTCGATCTCGGATTTCGCAAGGACGATCGTTGGACGATTGTGTTCGGCTGTGAGGTAGAGGTCGCCCCGCTCTTGGAGCGGGAGAGTAGCGTGCTACTCTGGCCGCTCGATTATCGCTCGCTCGATCGGCAACGCGTCGACGATATCGAACGCGCGATCTTTCCGTGGCTGCGCGTACAGTTTTTTAATCGACGCGCGCGCTCTACGAGCCTGGAAATTTTCGATTCCCGCGCGGGGGGCGAGATCGAGCGCGCGCGCGAGATGGGGCTACTCGGCGTTACAAGGTATACCGAGCTCTACGAGGATCTCGCACCATACGTCTATGCCGCGCGTCACGTTCGCTCCGGAACGCGGGCAGCGATCGTCGATTCGCGCGGCGCGGTTGGGGCGCTCTCGTTAGAGCGTGCCGGCGCTCGTATCTCGCTCGATCTCGGTGACCTCGATGCGCTCGCCTTCGCTACGCGTTGGCTCGATATCGCGCCCGTCGACCTCGATCGCGCCGATCGCTACGATATCGCCATCGCGAACCGCCCCGGCGCGCTACCGGCCGCGCGCGTACGCGTCCTTCGCGATGGAGGGGAGAGCGGCGATATCGCGATACCCGTTACCATCGCATTGCCGCCCGCGATCACGGTCTCGTTCGATCCCGACGACGGGCCGACGGCGAGTACGCTCGGCATTTCGTTCGATGGTGTTCCCGCCGAAGCGCGCGCGAGCGTCTTCAACGAACCGGCGGCGCACGGTGGATCGTCGGGGAGAATCGCAATGCTCGTGCGAGGAGATGCGCTGGCGAATCCCGATGCCGATACGATGGCGATGCACGTCCTCGCTCGACGATTGGAACGCGAAGGCTTCGAAGTCGGCGTCTTTCCGGTTGGGGCGCGCGCCGATCTCTCCTCCTACGATCTCGTACATGCTTGGGGGAGCGAGGTCGCTCCGGCGACGCTCGCGTTGCTGCAATCGTTACCCGCGATGCCGCTCGTTGCTTCGCTCTCCATCGACGACCCGCGCGGCGAAGCCTTCTCCGGGCCGAAGGCCGCGAAAGCGGTCTACGGTAACGTCAGCGATGCCGCGATGTTCGATCTCTATTTTGCAGCGCTCGGCGCACGTTCGCTCTCGATCGATAGCGTCGCGCCGGAGCGAGAGTTCGATCCGCTCCCGGCGGTAGAGGCAGGGGTGCGGGCGATGCTCGGCCGCTGCGATGTCGCAATCCTCTCGGGGCCGGTTGAAGAAGCCTTATTGCGTAGCCGCTTCGGTTGGTCCGGAAGCGCGATCTCCGTTTCCGCGCTCGTCGAGGGCTCGCCGCCCTGTGAGGATGCGGCCGTGCTCGTCGGCGAGGGAGAGTTCGTCCTCTGCGATCTTCCCGTCGAGGCGCGCTGCAACCAAATCGCCCTGGCGCTCGCCGCGAAAAAGCGCTCGATTCCCATCGTCTTTACCGGCCCGGTCATCGACCATCAGTGGTTCCAGGGACTGATGGAGTCGATGGGGGTGCACGCTCTCTGGATTCCCCAACGGCACCTCAACCAGGCAAATAGATCCTGGCTGCGGGCGCGCGCGAGGGTGGTCGCCGACTGCGCCTGGAGCGGGCGGGGAATTCATTCGGTGGTCGCCGCAGCCGCGACGGGAGCCTTTCCTCTGCTATCGGCCGCGGGATACGGGCGCGAACTCTTCGCTCCCTTCGCCGAGATCGTCGATCCCGGAGCGCATGCCAACATCGAGGAGGGGCTCGTACGGGCCTGGGAGCGGGCACCCGAAGAGCGCGACGCCCTCCGTTCGCACGTCCGCGTCGCCTTCGACCAAACCTCGGCCTTTATCGCCTCGGTGACCGCATATCAGCTCGCCGGCGAGCGGGCCCGGAGCCGCACTCCAACGAGCTAAACTGCATCTCGTGCGCCGCCGATGATAGTAAAGAGAGTACTCGAGGGGGATTTCACATGGATGTTTCGTCAGCTGCGGCCGTTGCGCCGCCACCGGTCGCCGGAAACGTCGGCGCCTCGGGCGCGAGCGGCGTTGCTCCGGGCGCAGGTGAGGGCGCCCCACTTGGAGGGACGACGCCACCCATTGCGAGTCTCCCACCCGTTCCGGTGGGGCCGGTCGGCACGCCGAGTTCATCTGGCGCTCCCCCCTCGGTCGGTTTTGGCCCGGCGCCGACCAGCGGCGACGGGAAAGTTGTGTCGTCGGTCGCGCGCTTCTTCGGTCCGCCCTCGAATCCGCATCCCGTTACGCTCAACGTCTCGTATCGGGTTTTGCACCACCCGAACGAAATCGTGACCGTTTTTTCCGACCCGCAGACCAATCAGGAAGTCGCGCAATTTCCTCCGGAGATTCTCATCGGCATCGCCGAATTTTTCGACCAGCATCAAGGAGTGACGCTCGACAGCAACGCGTAACGCGATGCACGACGGGCGCAGTTAGGAAAGGAATCCATGTCCACGAGTCAGATCCCTGGGACGAACGTTCCCCCCATTTCTTTCCCCGGCATCGTGTCGGGTATCGATTATAACTCGATCATTCAAAAGTTGACCGCGCTGACGCTGGCGCCGACGACGCAGATCAATCAGCAGATCGCGACGCTCAATGCAGCCAATCTCGAACTGATCAAAATTAACAATCTCCTTTCCTCCGTACAGGCCTCGCTCGGCGCGCTTTCCCAGCCGAACGTCTACGATGCGGTTTCGGCGACGAGTACGAACACGGCTGCACTCGTGGCGACCGGCATCTCTGGTGGGAACGCGGTTCCCGGCGTCTACACGATCGACTCGGTTCAAACCGCAACCCCGACCTCGATTCTCAGCAATACGGCGGCCGGGCATACCATTACCGATCTTTTGCCGGCGACTGCCGGTATCTATGCGAACCAGGCCTCGAACACCGTTCCGCTCGCAAACTCTTATGCAGCTATTACGCCGAGCAACGGCAGCGGATCGACCGGATCGGTAACGATCGACGGCGTCTCGGTTCGCTACGACGTCAACACGCAATCCCTCAATACGATCTTGGCGAACATTCAAACGGCGGTACAGGCGTACGACCCGTCGTTTACCGCGACGCTAAATGCTTCGGGCGCCGTCGTTCTCAGCGGCAGCAAGCCCATCACACTGGGTAGCGCGAACGATCAGGGCAATTTGCTCGACGTACTACGTCTTTCGGGAGCGCAGATCAATAACACCGGGCCGACGACGGGCGTTACGGGGACCGCGGGAGTCGGCGGCATCAATCAGGCGGTATCGTTCGATTCGACCGGCACGAATGCGGGCTTCGTCACGCCGGTGACCAGCGGAAACTTTACGATTAACGGCGTTTCGATTAGCGTCTCCGCCTCGGGGGATAATCTCGCCTCGGTGCTGGCCAAGATCAACGCGAGTAACGCGGGCGTCGTCGCGACCTACAATGCACAGACGGGCGGAATTTCGTTAACGAATAAGAGCAGCGGCGCGCAATCGATCGTCGTCGGCTCCTCGAGCGACACGAGCAATTTTCTCACCGCAGTCGGTCTTACGTCGGCAGCTGGAGCGACCACGACGGTCGGCCAGCAATCGCAAGTGGTCGTCGCCAACCCCTCGGGCGGTGCGACGACCTATTACAGCAACAGCAATACCGTTACGACGGCGATTCCCGGGGTCTCGTTGCAACTGACGGGTAATACGACGACTCCCTTTACCGTGACCGTGGCGCAAGACAACTCGCAGTTAATCAATGCGCTCAACACTTTTGTCTCGGCCTATAATTCCGCCGTCAGCGAGATCAATAGCGCGACTCAGGCGCCGATCGTGTTGCAGTCGCAGCAAGGAACGGCATTGCCGGGGCAGCCTGCGCCGGCGGTCGGCGGCGGCATTCTCTTCGGAGTCGACAGCGTTTCGAATCTCCGGGATCAGTTGACGAATATCGTCAGTGGGTTCTTGGGAAGTGGATCCTTCGGCGGCTACAATTCGCTTTCCCAAATCGGGCTGCAGATTAGTAGTTCGTTCTC
Source organism: Vulcanimicrobiota bacterium (assembly GCA_013044185.1). GTDB lineage: Bacteria > Vulcanimicrobiota > Vulcanimicrobiia > Vulcanimicrobiales > Vulcanimicrobiaceae > JABEUX01. Next base: position 23,256 of record JABEUX010000018.1, read on the forward strand.
GCAACTATCCTATAACAGTCAGGCGACTCAGCCCGGTTCGAGCGGTCAGCAGGCGATTAATACGACGACCTTCCAGGGAAGCGATGGTACCTTACAGCCGCTAAACGTCACGCAATTCGATACCGCACTGGCAGCAAATCCGAGTGCCGTTCAAGATCTCCTCAACGGCGCACAAGGCCTTACGAACCAACTTGGATCGTACCTCACCTATGCCACCGGGCTTCCAACCTTGTTAAATAACGGCATCGTTGGAACCGTCCCCTCGGTCTCGCTCTTGCAGACCTTCCAAAACCAAAACACGAACCAGATCACGCAATTGCAAGCCCAGGTTTCGCAAATTCAAGATAACGCGAATCAACAGGCGAATACGCTGAGGCAAGAGTTCGTGCAAACCGAAGCGACGCTCGCGCAGTATCAATCGTTGCAGTCGCAGCTTTCTTCATTCTTTGGTGGTTCGAGTTCGAGTTCGAGTTCGGGAACCTAGGGGATACGACGAGCACGTGACGCGTTCGGCAAACGACAAGTACGTCGAGACGGCGATCTTGACGGCTTCGAAGGAAGACCTTATCGTCCGCGTTTTCGATATATTGGTCGTTGCGGCGCAGCAGGCGATCGAGAAAATGAACGCCGACGTTGGAGATATCGAGGGAATTCACCGGGCCCTCTTGCGTGCCCAACGCGCTCTCGCCGTGTTGATGGGAGCGCTCGACATGGAGATCGGCGGCGAGCTCTCGGCAAATCTCTTTCGGGTGTATGAGTTTTGGCATCACGAACTCGTGATGGCGAACATGCAGAAGGACGTCTCGCGCGTCGAGCGTTTGCTTCCGGATTTTATCGATTATCGAAAGACCTGGGCGGAGGCCGTATTGCAGTGGAAGGCGATGCAGCGCACCGAGAGCGAGGATATCCAACCTACTGCGAGCAGCGGCTTTGCAGCCGTCGGATAGCCCGGCGCGCTCGGCGGCCCTCGCGGAGATCGGCGCGCTCGAGAGTTCGTGCGCGGAGCTGGAAGCGGCGTTGCAGGAGCACGATTGGGAGCGCTTGGACTCGGCGATCGGGAGTGCGCGCCGCATCACGCATTCGTTAGAGAAGGAGCTCGAGCGCGAGGATCTCGATCGTGACGAGGCCTTCGATACGCTCGTGCGCGAGCGGCTCGAACGCATCCATGCCATCCGAGATCGCCAGATCGTACGCTTGAGCGCCTACCACGAAGAGCTCGGCGAACGTTTGAAAACGTTCGTGAAATTCAAGGCCTACGCGCGATCGATCGGTGCGAATTCAATTCCCCCGCGTCGCGCCGGGCTCGACTCTCAACGGTAAAAAGCGCTTATCCGGCGTCCTTCGTGCGCTTGATGCATTCGACGATGCGTCGTGCTGCCGTATCGAGTGCCGGATCGCGACCTTGGACGACGGCGATACTCGGTTCGAGGCGCGCCCGGACAAAGAGCCGTTGCAGAGCGCCTTGCCAGAGCGAGCGATATTCGGCAAATGCCTCGCGGTCGATCGCTGCCTCGCGATCGCTCGGTGAGCCTCCAAGGATCGATTCGGCCATCAACGCGAGTTCGAGACGGCGAGCGCGATGAAAATCCCACGGGCGTTCTCCGCCGATCGCGCTCGCGATCCGTTCGCGCACCGCATCGGTGACCTCGAGAGCGAGGACGACCTCAGCCTTTGCCGGTGAGGGTGGAGGCAGATCGACCGCAATCGTCGGAACGAACGCCTCGCCCGCGTAGGAGGCGAGCTTCTCCGCACGTCCGAGTTTGGCGTGGAGCGTGATGCGGTGGAGCAGCGCTGCCTGCCGATCTAGGTGGGCGAGCAACGGCGCGGCTTCGCCGTCGACGCAAGCGAGTGCTGAGGCGAAGAGGGCGTGCGTGACGAGCGTCGCGCCACGATCCGCAGCAAAGGAGCGTTCGAAAAACGCGACCGAGGCGCGGTCGAGGCGGCGATGCAGCGCTGGGGCGCCGCGAACGAGCTGCGGCGGATCGGGCACCGAGAAGACGGGTTCGGGAGCGAGTTCGGAGAGCGGAGCGGGCTCCGGGGGCGCGGGTTCGGCGGTTTGAACCAAAGGGGGCGCCGCCGTTGAGAGCGCCGCTGCGGTCGCTTCGTACTCGAGTTGCTCCTCCTCGTCGAGTTCGTAGATCGGCAGCTCGACGGCAGGCTCCGCGGGTACCGGTGCTGGGATATCGGCGAGTTCGCTCCGCACGGCGGCAGAGAAGGCCGTCCCGCTGCTGCCGCGAGCGAGGCGCATCGGGCGAGCGCCGATGACGGCGGCGTTGATCGAGCGCGCATGCGGCAATAAGAGCAGCGGGGTTACGCCGGCACCGACTTCAATGCGGTACGAGATCGTGCAACGCTCGCCGGGAGCGATGGCGCCGATAGCGAGCCCTTCGCCGAAGAGCTCCTCGCTGCGGTCGTCGTCGAGCGGGCGGGAATCGCGTTGCAGCGTGCCGCTGCGATAGCGCGCGGCCGCCGGCAGCGGAAGAGAGAGGAGAATGCCTTCAGCGGGTACGCCACCATCGTTCGAGAGCGCCAAGGTGACGCTGACGAGTGCGCCGGGGATGAGGCCGCGCTCCGGGCCCGCAGCGAGCGCGAGGTGAAGAACCGCTCCGGTCGATGATGGGGTCGCTGCCTCGGCGACATCCGGGGCATCTTCGAGTTCGTCGAGATCGGCGGAACGCGGTTCCCAGCGCGTTTCGCGAACCGGGGCTCCTGCGGCCTGACGCTGGAGTTCGAGCAGCCGCATATCGGCGCTCACTTCGAAGTCGGGGCGCTTCGCCATCGTCGGCTACTTCGTGGCGAATCGCCGAAAGAGCCGCGCGAAGAACGATTCATGCGGCTGCGACCCGTGCGCTCCCGAGGCGGCCGGCGGCGGCGTCGCCGGAAGTTCGATCCCGCGGGCGAAGAGCGCGCTGCGCACGTGATCTTCGAGAACGAGCGGAGCGCTGCGATCGGCGGCCTCCTCCATCGCGATATGCGCGAGCATCGTGAGGCGTCGCGGAAGCCCCGCTGCAGCTCGGATGAGCACCTCGCGTGCCTCCGGTGAGAAGATCGCTCGCCCCGGCGGTAAGCCGGCGCGCGTGAGGCGATAATCGAGCAGGGCCGAGGCCATCCCGTCATCGAGGCGATCGAGCCGGAGCCAGCCATCGACGCGGTCGGCGAGATTTCCGCGCGCTTCGATTCGCAGCGCCAGTTCACTCTGACCAAAGAGCAGAATATTGAGGAGTTTTTTCGCCGGAACTTGGTAGTTCAGCAGCATGCGCAGCGCTTCGAGATTCGCATCGCTGAGGTTCTGCGCCTCGTCGATGATGAGGACGAGGGTCCGCTTCTCGAGGATCGCCGACTCGAAGAGAAAGTTCTTCAGCGCGTTCTTGAGCGCCGCGCTCGAACGTGGCGGCAACGCGAGGCCGAAGACCTTGCCAACCGCCACCAAAAACTCCGTGTCGCTCGCGAAGGTGGGGTCGAGAATCTTGCCGAGGACGATCGCGTCGTCGGAGAGCAACTCTTGCTCCAGGGCGGCGCAGAGGCTGGTCTTCCCGGTTCCCGGCTCGCCGAGTACCACCGTCATCCCGCGCGAAGCATCGACCGAGGCAGAGAGCCGCGTTCGGGCCTTCGCCAACGCGCCGAGCTCGCAGTAAAAAAACGGATCCGCGGTGTCCAGAAAGGGATCCCGCTCGAGCCCAAAGTGTCGATGATAGCGCGCCATGCAGCGGAGGTTATTGGCGCTATGGGCGGAGAATCATCTCGACGGGGGGTGTGCTTACGGGGCGCACGCACCACCGACCGCGGACCCGGTCTTGAGGCGCCTTGCCGACTGCCGTGATGCTCTCGGCACTCTCGTTGCCTTGGAGTAAGATGCAGCAACACGTTCCTCAAGTGGTTGACTCGATGCTGCGCGTGGTTCGAACCGAGTTCGATGGCCGGTACTACAGAGAGACCTACCGCGACGTCGCGCTCTCCGGAATAGATCCGGTATACCATTATGTGAATTATGGATGGAAGGAAGGCCGGCGTCCCCGCGCCGATTTCGATCCAACCACCTATCTCCAGTGCAACCAGGACGTCGCATCGGCAGGCGTCGAGCCGTTCTATCATTATCTCAAGCATGGTCGCCGCGAAGCTCGCGCCCCGTACGGCAAGGTGATGGCGGCCGTTCCTCATGCTCCCGCTCCGACCGTATCGATCCTCGTGCCGGCATTCCGTCCCGACTTTTTGGATATCTGTATTTCGAGCGCTCTGGGGCAATCGTACGGAGATTTCGAACTTCTTATAAGTGACGATTCGATAGGCGACTCCGTACAGTCGGTAGTCTCAAAATGGCAAGACGAAAGAATTCGGTATATAAATAACCCAAATCGCCAGCAGCCCGGCGCCAATCGCGATTGTTTGATTGAAAATGCCAGAGGGCGTTATCTGAAGTTTCTTTTTGACGATGATTTTTTGTTGCCTAAGTCAGTATCAACATTAGTTACACTCGCCGATGAGCTTGAAGCAGACTTGGCATTTCATTCACGATATGAAGTGGACAAGAATGGAAAAATTCTCGAAGCAACGATCCCCTTTGGCTTTGATAAGTCACGTTTATTTGAAAAACACGAATTTGCGGAACGAGTCGTGAGCGTTTCAGGAAATATCATTGGCGAACCGAGCAATATACTCATCGCCGGCGAGTCTCTGCGTCGACTCGATCGGCCGTTTATGTTGCACGAGCGTAGGATGCGATTTCTGACGGACGTCGCTCTTTATTGCAACTTCTTCGCAGCCGACATGAAGATCGCGTTAATTGGGTATTTGGGGAGCGCGTTTCGTCGGCATTCCTCACAGAACTCCCAGGCAAAGGGAGCCATATATTCAGCAGGCATCTTCGAGTGGGAGTTTATCCTTCGCTGGGCCGCCGATCGAGGCTGGGTCGACGAAGCAAGCTATTTGCGAGCCATGGCCCGACTGCTGGTTGAACTCTATCGGCCGAATTATGTCGACTTTCCCGAGCTGAACGGATTTATCGCTTTGGCCGGGCGAGGCAGCAATGGGAAATATCTAACGGCCGAGTTTTTAGAGGTTCTCGATTCGGCACACGCGGTCGTTGATTCACGGGTGGGGCATTCTTCGCCCATGCGAGCGATCGACTAGGATGCCGGATGTCGAGGGTGGCGGCCCCACATTCCCTAAGCACGACTACGACGAGTATCCGAAAACCCTCGCCCCGGACGATTTTTGGGGGCAGGTTCGGAGAACGGTACATGGAGCGCCCATCGACGATCTGCAAATATCGATGATCGTCACAGCGGTACGTGATGGCCTGCTATTCACGCCAAAAGATGGTTTGTTGGATATCGCTTGTGGAAACGGGGCGCTATCGAAGGAATTTTTTAGCAATATTGCATCGTTTTACGGAATCGACTCCTCGGAATATTTGATTCAGGTAGCCAAAAAAAACTTTGCCCGTCCACCGGACTTCACTTTCGATCGCCTTTTTATACGTGAAATGATAGGCGATCCCACCACGAATGTTAGGGTCACCAAAGCGCTCTGCTACGGAAGCTTTTCCTATTTTAGTTACGATGATGCGAATGAACTCATTTTTAAATTGCCGCTAAAATGCCCGAATCTTACAAAATTATATATTGGAAATATTCCGGATTTAGAGCGCGCTCGAAAGTTTTACGGAGAAGTGGATATCGAAGCAGCCTCGCTCGCGCGACATCAATCGCAGATCGGCATTTGGCGATCTCAAAGTGAAATGATGGAACTGGCACTCAGCGCCGGGTGGTCGTGCGAAGTGCGATTTATGCCAAGCTCGTTTTACGCATCGCATTACCGGTTTGATGCGATTTTGTCGCGATTGGTTAAACCTAACTAATGGAACGAGGAATTGGTTCGACAATTATTACCATTAATGGCGTGCCGTTTGAAATAAAGGTCGCTCTTTCGTTCGACGACATCGATGCGAATGGTGTAGCGTGGTGCGAGCCGGTCCGCGCACTTATCGCAAAACCGGAAGATTCGGTGCGCCTTCTAGGAACGTTAGTGGTTATTGCCGCAATCTGCCGCGATAGCGGCCGTCTGGAAGAAGCATTTGGCGCCCTGCGTATGGCGCGAAGAATGGCCAATACGCCAATACACTCGATCGACGGCTCGATTGCTAATCTTCTAGGGGAACTTAGGCCGCTTGAAGCTACGAGTAAAGCATATGAGATTATCTCGTATGATTCCGAGCCGAACCGTTTTATGGGCCATTTGAAAGTGAGTCGCATATACGAAAGCATATATCATCCGGGTCTTCCTTATGGAGGATTACTGGGGATTGTCGGGTATGAGCCATGCGTTAAACCAATATCAGTCGATAATTTGTCATTCCACGTTATACGTCAGGATCGTATAGTTGCAACCGTACCGTTACTTGTGTATGCCGATCACGTTGGATCGTGGGTTCGTTGGGTCGAGGGCATGCCGGGAATGCCCGTCGAGATTAACTACGCGGATCACGTTCCAGAGCGGCATGAGATTAACAATGTAATCGCGACGCATTTGGTGTCGCTCGCGCGGAGATATTCCATTCGTGAGTTACTCTTTCAATCGGTGCCTAATGACGGGGCGAGCCTTGCCCGAGCACTAGGCCGACGTTTTCGCTATTCGGCCGAACTGTGGGATCGGCCGATTGTTGATTTAACTTTAGAAAATGACCTGTTGTTTAAGGACGTTCGAAAGAGCTATAAGGCATCGATAAATTGGGGAATGCGAAACCTTCGGATGGAGTACCTATCTGGGAGTATGTTAGACGATATCGAAAAAGCCAGGGTGTATTCACTGTTTCGCACCTGTCAGGCTGATATGTATGCCCATTTCGGCGATGCCTTTAGCCGTCAACTTTTCGACGAAGCCTTGCATATGTGTACGCATGGCTCGGGTGAAGTTGCGATTTCGTATGAACTCGATAATAGTGTTTGCGGCGTCGTTATAAGTAGCGATGCCGGCGGAAAATCATACTATGCACTTGGAGGGTCGCGGGTTGTCGAAGGCCGTCGTAGTCCCTCGCATTGGCTCGTGTATAATGCGATTCAGCGTGCCAAGGTCCGCGGTAACCGAGAGTATCACTTGGGAAGATTATTCGGGGCGCCGATATCGGTATCGGGTTACGCAACGCGAATAATGTCAAAACGCGAAATTGACGTATCGTTTTTCAAGCATGGATTTTCGGAGCGTAGCGACCTGAGGTATGTGTATCGCTTTGTAACCGGTGCGATCGGTGGATAGCAGGATGCCGCAACCTATCGGTGGGATCGTAATACGATAGCGGCGCTCTCGATAGCTTGAACGTCGATATTGTAATCGAGAACGTTCTTCAGCCTTGGAGGTTGAGTTGCGGATATGCAAACGTTATCGGTGCTGATAAAAAATGAGTTGTTGCCTTTTAGGGAAACCGTGGTCTCGAAGCGCGGGACGAGAAGTTCGGCGATGCGCTTGTGTTCGATCGCTGGGGCGTTTATAGCAAATGTGCCATCGCTCCTTAACAATGCGTTTACGCGGTCGTAGAAGTCGCCGGTTTTGAGAAACCCCGGGGCCTCAAGGAGTGAACCCCATACGTCGCAGCAGATAAGGTCGTACTTTTCGTGTGTGGCATTTAAAAACTCGGCGGCATCTGCATGAATAAGGTGGACCATTGGATGATCCAATGAATAAAAAAAACGATGCGACACCTGAAATAGTTCTTGACATTGATCTACGATATCCAGCTCGGCTAATGGGAACCATGTACGAACTGCATGAATCGCCACGCCCGCCCCGAGGCCAAGAAACAAGACGCGTTGTAGTTCGTTTGGGACGGCGAGGGCCGCATATGTTAAATGCCGGGTAAATTCATGGACGTGATACCACGGTTTGTCGCGCTTAATGGCTCCCTGACAGTGTGTAAAGGATGGGCCAAAGTAGAGTTGCCTTTGCGCTTCCCCGTCGGCGTCGAGAATTTCAGTAACGCGAATATCGGGCGACTGGTAGAGGATGTCCATTTCGTGCTTCCTTATGCCGTGCAGGGCCGCGGATTTTCGATTCTTCGTGTCGGTTACGCTTTCCCGGCACATAAAACGGCCTTGAAAGGGATCCGACTGCGTGGGCTCGCCTACGAAAAAGCACTTGAGCTGCACGTCCTGCGGGGCCGAAGGGGAGTTCGGTGACGTCCGGCGGTATCGAGCTGATGAGCTAGGCAGGTTCCGCCCTGCGGGGTAAAAAACAGGATTACCGTGATGTCGAAGGTTAGCGGAAAATTCGGGGTTTCGGACCTCGCTCGCTTCGGCGGGGAGAAGATGTTCGGTCGAGTTCGCGGCACCCCGAATTTGGTGCGGCCAAACGTCGAGCAGTTTTTGACCTATTCTCGCGAGTTCTTTGAAGCTCGACGGTATACGAACGCCGGACCTCTCGTTCGGCGGTTAGAGGCTCGGTTGGCGCACATGCATGGAGTAAAGTATTGTATCGCGTTTGCGAACGCGTTTTGGGCGATCGTGATGACGATCCGTTCTCTCGCTCTAGAAGGACGGAGCGAATTGGTGATGCCATCGCTGACCTATCGCCGCCTCGCGGATATCGTTTCCTGGACGGGCCTCACGCCGCATTTTTGTGAAGTTAATAAAGACACGTTAGCTATGGATCCGAAATTTGCGGTGAAGGCCGTCAACGAGCGGACCGCCCTACTCTTGGCTCCCCATCCGATCGTCAACAACTGTGACGTCGCCGGCATGGAGGAGCTTTCGGCGAAAACGAAAATTCCGCTGGTATTCGATTCCGTTGAATCTGCTATGGAAACCTATCGCGGAACGATGATTGGTGGTTTTGGAAGGGCCGAGTGTTTTTCCATGCACTCCAGTAAATTAATCAACGGATTCGAAGGCGGATACGTCACGACGAACGATGCGGTCCTCGCCGAGCGGCTAGGCTACGTTCGCGGCTTTGGCTTTGCAGCGGAAGATAGAGTCGTTGCCCTCGGATTGAATGCAAAACTCAACGAAGTGCACGCGGCGATGGCGCTCGCGGCTATCGACGATCTCCCCGCTCAAATCGAACGAAATCGTGCAAAATACGTACTGTATCGAGAGTTGCTTCGAGGCATCCCGGAGATCCGCTTACTCGAGTTCGACGATAACGAAAAGCGATGTTATAAAACGATTGTGGTCGAATTGTTGAATTCGTGGCCGTTAAGTCGCGGTCGAACGATCGATATATTGCATGCTGAGGGTGCGTTGGTGAGGCCGTATTATTCTCCTCCGCAGCATCTGAAGAAAATGGCCTACGAGACGATCGCCGAGGATCTTAGCGAAACCGAACGGTTGGCAGAGCGATTCTTGCTGCTTCCGTGCGGCGCTCACGTAGATGAAGACGATATTTCGCAGGTGGTTGACTTGCTTGCGTTTCTGAGATCGCGTGCGGCGGAGATCGGGTCGGCGTTCGATCGGGCGGCGTTAGCATGAAGCAGAAGAAGCTGACAAGCGATTTTGCCGTCGCCGGCGGCGAAGCGACGTTTTCGGAAATACTCCCGGTCGGGCAGCTCTATTTCCCATCCTGGGAGCGCTATGAAGCGGCGATGCGGGATATTTTCGAGCGCAAGTACTACACGAATCACGGCCCGCTGCTGGAACGATTGGAAGCGCGACTCGAGGAGTTCTTCGGCGTAAAACATGCAATTTGCGTTACGAATGCAACCGTCGGGCTCATCATGGTTGCGAAGGCGCTCTTTCGCGACGGGAAAATTATGGTGCCCGGGTTCACCTTTGTCGGAACCGCGCAGGCCGTCTCTATCGCCGGGCTCGATCCCGTGTTTTGCGACGTGGATGCGTCGACGCATCACCTGACGCCGGAGACGCTCGATGCGGCATACGAGAACGAGGTTCGCGCGATTCTCGGGGTCAATTTATGGGGAGGGGCGGTGGATTTCGAAGCGCTTGATCTCTACGCTCGTTCCAAAGGTATTCCGATATTCTACGATTCGGCACACGGATTGGGTTCTCGCATCGCGGGCAAACCATTGGGAGGGTTTGGGCTCGCCGAGGTGTTTTCGTTCCACGCCACCAAGGTGCTTGGTTCGACTGAGGGCGGGTGTATCTGTACGAACGATAACGATCTCGCGGCGCTGCTTCGAAATATGCGTTGTGGGTATGGAATGGGACGTATCGTAGAGGTCCCGGTCACCACGAACGGCCGGATGTCGGAGGCGCAAGCGGCGATCGCACTGATGAGCCTCGACGATCTCGAGGAGCACATGGCGCGCAATCGAGCTCTGGCGTCGGGCTACGAGGATGCCTTACGCGACATACCGGGCCTCTCCATTTGTACGCCGACGGGAGTCGACGTTACGAACCGACAGTATTTTGTTTGCGAAATCGACGAACGCGAGATGGGAATGTCGCGCAACGAGTTAGCGGAGGTTCTCAAGGCGGAAAACATCTATGCGCGTCGTTATTTTTTCCCGGGCGTGCACCGTAGCGTTCCCTACGCGGAGCGATATCCACAGTACGTTGAGAGCCTACCGACGACCGATGCGCTATGCGGGAGGCTTATTCAGCTTCCAATCGGCGCGCTCGTGACCGACGAGGACGTGAGGGTTATCGGCGACGTCATTCGGGGCGCGGTACGGCATGTTGAGGGGCTCCGGAAGCATCTCGCGTAACAGCATGCGCTTAGGCATCATGCAGCCGTATTTCTTCCCGAATCTCGGTCATTTCGCGCTGATCGCCCATACGGATCGTTGGATCGTTTTCGATATTACCCAGTATACGCCGAAATCGTGGATGACGCGAAACCGCGTACTCAAGCTCGAGGGTGGTTGGAGCTATATCAATCTTCCCGTTTGCGATTCATCGCGCTCGCAACGAATATACGAAGTTCGCGTCAACGAACCGGCTGCCGCCCAGGCGAAGCTCCTTGGGGCGTTGAGCCATTATCGTAAGCGAGCGCCGAATTCGTCGGCGGTCGAGGAGATCGTGCGAGAGTGCTTTAGGAGCTCCGAGGACTCGCTCGTCGCGATCAACGCACGCTCGCTACGAATCGTATGCGAATACCTCGGAATTCCTTTTCATTATGATATTTGCTCGACGATGGGACTCGAACTTCCCGATCGAGCCGGGCCGGGAGGCTGGGCACCACGAATCGCTGCAGCGGTAGGGGCGAGCGAGTATATCAATCCGATCGGTGGGCGAGAACTTTTCGACCCATTGGAATTTTCCTCGCGCGGTGTTCGGCTTGCCTTCCTCGAACCACCGGATTTTCTCTATCGTACGGCCCCGTTCGCCTTCGAACCGGGGCTCTCGATCCTCGATGTGATGATGTGGAACGAGCCGGCGGCGATACGCTCTGCTTTGCAGGGCGCACGAATCGTTCCGGCTATTTCTTCGTAAAGAGAAAGAACGGCTCCAACGGATTGCAGCCGTAGTGAGCGGCGTCGTGCTGAGGAAGCACGTGTTCGTGCGGGAACAAGTTCCCCTCGAGCCCGGAGCTGCGAATACAATCGGCGACGTCGCGTCCGAAAAGACGAACGTGGTCTTCCTGGCCGTAGAAAAAGCGTGCTTGCTCCGGCGAAATGCCGCCGATAAACTCCAAGCGGAACTTCAGGGTCGGGACGTAGGGCGTCTGCGCGACGAGATAACCGTCGGGTACGAGCGTTCGATGGAATTCGCGCGATGCGGCTTCCGGGTCGGAGACATGCTCGAGCACGTGGTTGCAAATGATGAGGTCGAAACTGTCGTCGGGAAACTCCATCCGCTCGCAATCGACGCGTAGGAACTCCGGCGAGGTTGGAAAGAGATCGCCGCGGATATATTCGGCGGGGTGACGGGCGGCGATAAGCGGCGCAACTTTGGCTTCCGGCGCGATATGGAGAATGCGCGCTCCCTTCATGCGGTCGGCGAGCCCGGAGACCGTGAGGTAGAGCCAGAGGTGGCGATCGCGATCGTTGCAGCCGCAGTGCGGACAGAGATAGTGCTGAAGATCGGATCCGACGGTTCCCATCATCACCATCAAGGGACTACGGGCATCGGCATGGGGATGCGGCAACCAGGCGTCGACCTGGGTCTCGCAGAGGGCGCAGAAGGGCACCGCGCTACCCCGCGCTCACGAGCTCTCGCCCGATCCCATGCGCTCGCGCGCGATTAACTGCGTCGCGTTGAAGAGCGATTCGAACTGCCCGGCATCGGTCCACCAACCGTCGAGGACGTCGTAATGCAGGTCGCCTTCTCGGATATAGTGGTTGTTGACGTCGGTGATCTCGAGCTCGCCGCGATGC
>JABEUX010000132.1 GCA_013044185.1 Vulcanimicrobiota bacterium
AGCGCCGGTGCTCTTTCTCGGCGAACGCGGCGACGACGAGATCGCCGACGAACTCGCGCGGGCTCGTGCGGTTCTCGTGCCGGGAGTTGAAGATTTCGGTCTTATGCCGCTGGAGGCGGCGGCGAGCGGAACGCCGAGTATCGCCTTTCGTGCCGGCGGTGCGACCGAGAGCATCGTTGAGGGAGTAACGGGCACGTTCTTCGAGCGCGCTGACCCGAACGATCTCGCCGCTACGATGCGCGCGTTCGATCCGCTGCGATTCGAAGCAACGACCCTCCGCGCGCATGCGGCCCGCTTCTCGACCGACCGATTCGTTGCGACCATTCGCGGGCGTCTCGCCGCGCTGCTCGATGCTCGCTAATCTCTTTCCGCGGCACCCATCGATCGCTCCGGATCTGTCGCGCACGACGCTCCGTACCTTCAACGAACGGAACGGCGAATTCGCACGGCTCCGGGGCGAGCGTATCGCGATCTATTGGCCTCACGGATTCGGCGATTGGGTGCATTTCGGGGCGATTGCAGCACTGTTGTCGCCGGAGAACGCGTATGCGATTTTTCGCATCGGGGATGATTTTAGCGCACTCTTTACCGGTGCGGACCCGGTCGGAGCGTTTCCCTCGGGTATTCGGGCAGTCGGCGACGGTGCGGATTTAGGGGCTCGACATCTCGGGCTGAATTGGAGGAGCTTGCGCGGCAAGCAAGAGACGATTGCATTGCTCGGTACGATGTCGGCGGCATTTGCGAGATTCGCGCCAACGGCGCTGCTCTATACGGATTATCCGGAGCCGGAGGGTAGGCTCGCGTTCCCGTATCACACCAAAGCGAGGGCGCTCGCACGCTTACTGGTCGAGGAAGCTCGTCTCGCTCGGTTCGATCTCGCGCAGCCGCTTCCACAGTCGGCCAACTTCGTTGCACCGCCCGAACTTCAACGACGCGTCGATGACCTGCTCGCGCGATACTTCGATCCGTGCGAGCGCGTGTTGCTGCTGGCAACGAGCGGGCATACGGAGCCCGCGAAAGCGTGGCCGGCGGAGGACGTGCGGGCGTTTCTCGACCTCGTTCGTGCGCGCGATCCCCAGATGCGCGTTATTTTTTCGACGACATCGGCGGCTCCGATGCCGCCTGGGTTGCGAGCCGAAAAGCGCTCTCGTTTCGCGCGATAGCGGCGGAACTCGACGCACCCTTCGCCGAGGTCTTGCTCGCACTCATGGCACGGAGCCATGCATTCGTCGGGGTGCCGGCGGGGCCGTTGCATGCGGTGGCGGCGCGTGGCGGAATTCCGCTGGTCGGCCTGTGGTTCGCGCATTATCCGACGTGGTACGACGAGCCCAATCCGCTCGCGCTCCATCTCGTGAGCGCGCGCCCGATCGCGCGCGGCTTTCACCTGCGTCCCGCTTCGACGACCTTACCCCCGAGCCTCAAACACCGTATCGAACACCTCGGAGCGGAGCGGATCGCTCCGGAATGCGTTCTCGACGCCTTGGCGCGTCTCGGAGCGATTAATGCGCTTTAAGCGAGGCGAGTGCGGTAAAGGCGATCGCGTTAAATGAGGCGTGCGTCAGCATCGAGGCGATGAGATTTTTCGATCGATAATAGACGGTTGCGAGAACGAAGCCGACGAGCGTGAGCGGTAGGAAGAGCTCGATATCGCCGTGAGCCGCCCCAAAGAGTACCGAACTAAAGATCGCGCCGACCCAAAAATTGCCATATCGCAACCCGAGATTGAAGAGAAAACCGCGGAAGATGAGCTCTTCGGCGATCGGTGCCACGACGACGCCGTACAAGACGAAGGCGACGAGTGCGGGCGTGTGCCGGATGCTCTCGAATATTTTGGCAACGTCTTGCACGTGATTGGGATGATGGGTGAGATGTTCGACGAGGACGGAACCGCCGTCGCCAACGAGGATTGCGGCCGCGAAACCGGCGAGCGCATAGAGCAACGCGCGGGCGGAGAGTGGGCGTAAGCCGAGCTCCTCCCACGAATAGAGTGCGACGCGCGGAAGCATCGCCATCAGGACGAAGATCGGCGGCAGTTCGAACGCGAGCTGAATGACGAGCACCGCGGTGACCGGAAGATTTTTTGGCGAATGGGCGAGGATCGTGAGGATCGATGGGTCGAGCGCGATATAGGCGACGAGCGAGAGCACCGCGCAGGCGACCGCCAAGCCGATCAGCCCAAAGACGAGCAGCGCTACGGAGGAGCCTTTAAAAGCCCCTTCCCGCCAACGCGTCGGCCAACCGGGCGAAACTATCGATGTCGAGCCGTTCTCCGCGTTCATCTTCGTTAATTCCAGCCGCTTGCATGGCGACAAGTATCTCGGCCCGCTCGATGGAGAGCGAACGCGAGAGCGAGTTTGCTAAGGTCTTTCGGCGATACGCGAACGATCCGCGTACGACCTTCTCGAAGAGCCGCGGGTCGATCGGCTCGACCAATGGCCGCGCGCGACGGTTGAGGACGATCACGGTTGAATCGACTTTTGGCCGTGGATAAAATGCGCCGGGCCCAAGGGTGAAGGCGCGTCGTATCTCCATTGCGTTGCTCACTGCAACGGTGAGGCTGCCATACGAAGCGGTTCCCGGAGCGGCAAGCAATCGGTCGGCGACATCTTTTTGAATCATCGCGACGATCCGTTGCGGTCCGCGTTCTAGCTGCGAGAGCGTTACCAGCAGCGGCGTTGCAATGTTATACGGGAGATTGCCGGCGACGTGCCAGCGTTCGAAACGACTCTCGGGCCACGCATACGTAAGAGCGTCGGCTTCGAGGATGTCGACCGACGATAGGTCGCTCCGTTCGCGTAGGAGCGCGACCAAATCGCGATCGATCTCCAATGCGCGAACGCAACAACCGTCACGCGCGAGTGCAGCGGTGAGCGCTCCCGTGCCGGGGCCGATCTCGACGATATATTCGGGTGCTTCGGAGAGCGCGAGATCCGCGATTTTTATGCAGAGCGATTCGTCGAGCAGAAAATTTTGCCCGAAGCGCTTTTTAGGGTGCAACCCCGCAGCGTTCAGTTGGCCGCGCGCGCTCACCCTTTGATGGCGAAGACGACGATCTTGCGGCGCCCAAAATCCATCGCCGCGCGCTGGGAATCGAAGCCGAGATCGATACGATGGCCGACGATCGCTCCCCCCGTATCGCCGGCAACGGCATAGCCGTACCCCGGGATATAGAGTTTCGTTCCTAACGGAATGATGCGTGGATCGACGGCGACGATGCCGTGCCCGGCGCGTTCGCCGGTGGCGGTGATTCCGCTACAGCCGGCGCACCAAGGAGTATATGCCGTCGCGACCATGCTGATGGCATGCACCGCGCGCAACTGCATCTTGCCGATGCTACGAGCGGTGAAATTCGAGAACGCACCGATATCGCCGACGCCGTCGAGAACGACGCGCGGACGCGCGCGGCGTACGGTCGTCGACGCGAGGGTTACGCGGCGCACGATGCCGTTGGGGTATTTGAAGTAACGATACTCGACGCGGCGTTCGCCGATCGAACCGATTGCAACGATCTTGCGCGCGCCGACGCGCATGTGCGTGTCGAGCCGATGGATCGTGCCGTCGCGCACCGGTACGAGAACTTTGCGATCCCAAGCAATAATATGAAAGAGACGTACGCGAGACCCGTTGTGGAGTGCGGTGCCGAGTGAGGGAAATACTTTATCGAATTTCCCAATGGTCACGCCTTGCATCGACAAGAACGAGCCGACGTCGTCGGCCGTGGTTGCGATCGTCTCTACCGAGGCTCCATTGAGAAACGTCACGTGGATCGCACGTCGATAGATGATGGTTGCGCCATCGCTCAAAGGAGCTGCGAGAGCGGGCACGACTTCGTCCCCGGGTGCGACGTGAATGCCGCGCTCGGCGAGAAATTGCCCGACGCTCACCGCCGTACTTTCGTATGGAGTGGTGCGCGAGCCGTCCTGAAAGACGACGGCATACTTGGTGGGCTCCGCCGCGCGCACGACCGTGGTCGGCGCGATGAAGGATGCCCCCAGGGCGAAGCATGCTCCAAGCAAGCCTACGAAAACCAGGTGGAGTCGGCGCATGGGCCTACGTCCTATCAACCGCGTTCCTTTCGCGTGCTGGCGTCTTGCAGGCGCGGTGTCGCACACGGATAGTGCGGCGGTGGCGAGCAAGGGCGCCGGTCGTTTATGGAGTGGTGGTTGACGGACCCCTCGAGACCATGGAGGGGAAACGCCAATGATCGGGGCGGGTCACTGCAAAGTGGTGGATTGCGAATAGCAGTGGGTTCCGCTCGGATGGGCCGCGGGGCGGCCGGGTCGGGCAAAGTGGCCGTCGACCGGGCGGACTATAGCATGCCCGCTCCGAGAGGCTCCTATGATAAAAGTCGGTTTCCTGAAGGATATACCTTGCGGAAACCCCATAAAGGCCCGGGGTACGCCAGGTGGAATCCGAGTTCGGCGATGTTGAGGGTCGGGCTCTTTACCGAAGTCTATCATCCGGTGGTCAACGGGGTCGTGACCGCCGTCGATACTCTACGCGCGTGCCTGACCGAGTTGGGGCACGAGGTGACGGTCTTTACCCCCCGCCATCCCGAGGCGCGCTACGACGCCGGCGTCGTTCGAATTCCGTCGCTGCCGCTCCCGACGCAGAGCGATTACCGGCTCACCGTTCCGGTCTTGCGACGGAGCGAGATCGCACATCGGGTCGCGCAACTCGACGTGCTGCATCTCCATTCGCCGTTCGTTACCGGTTGGATGGGTCTGCGCTACGCTCGCCGCTACGGACATCCCACGGTCTATACCTATCACACCCAACTCGAAGCGTACGCACATTACGTTCCGTTCGAAGCGCGTGCAACGCGTTATGCCGCGTCGGAGTTAACGCGCCGGTTTGCCAACGCCGTCGCTGCGGTCATCGTTCCGACCGTGGCGATGGAGCGCCGACTCCGCGACCTCGGAGTAGAGGGACGCGTCGAGGTGCTGCCGAGCGGCATCGACGTGGAGTTTTTTGCGCGCGGACGACGCTGCGACGAGCTTCGCCAACGCATGGGCGCAGGTTCGGCAGATCGGCTCTACCTCGCGGTCGGCCGCCTTGCGTTGGAGAAAAATCTCGATATTCTCGTCGAGGCGCTCGCACGGGTACGCTCGCCTCAGGTTCGACTCGCCTTCGTCGGCGATGGTCCCGAGCGCGAAGCGCTCGAAGCGCTCGTTCTGGAGCGCGCGCTCACCGACCGCGTGCGATTCCTCGGCACGCTCCCGCGTGAATCGCTTCCCGACTTCTATGCCAGCGCCGATGCCTTTCTCTTTCCGAGCCTGACCGAGACGCAGGGGCTCGTGCAAGTGGAGGCGCTCGCCGCCGGGTTACCGGTGCTCGCCGCCGATTCGCCGCAAAACCGCGACGTGCTCGGGGGATGCGCCCGTCTGCTCGCCCCCAACGCGGGCAGCTTCGCCCTCGCGATGGAGGGCGCCGTACTTGCGGTAGCCACGCGCGAAGAGATGCTCGTCGTCGCACGCCGGTTCGATGCGCGCACGCTCGCCGTTCGCTGCATCGAGCTCTATCACGAGGCGATCGCGAGGCTCGCGACCCCCGCTTGACATCGAACGTGTGTTCGACGTATGCTGTTCGAGAGGTCCATGCATGCGGAATACGTCGCTCCACCGAGTCCTCGTCGAATACGGCTACGCGGCCGCAGCGACGGGCAACGCAGTCCTCATCGCTCGCATCCGGCGCGGTCGGAGCGCTCAGTTACTGCGCGTTCCATTCTCCATCGCCG
>JABEUX010000019.1 GCA_013044185.1 Vulcanimicrobiota bacterium
GACGCGCCGCAACGAACTCGGCGAATGCCGCACCGCGATGGGCGGGCGGGGTGTGGGTGAGGAGATGCTGCTCGACGCGCTCGGCCTCGAGCCGCACCGCCGAGAGATCGACGCCGCTCATGCGGGCTTCGTTCTTCGAGTCGAACGGGTCGCTCCAAAACAAACGATCGGTCCATTCGTGCGGCGCGACATCCAAACGATGCACCGCATCGGCGAGCGCAGAGATATCGCTCGCATATCGCGGATCGTCGACGCCGAAAAACGTCTCCGGAAAAGCGCGCGCGAAAGCTCGCTGCGAAAGATCGCGCGCGTCCCACGCATCGGCAGCGGCGTAGAGCACCGGATACCACGTCGTTGCGTAGAGCGTCTCGCCGTCGTCGTGCCAGACGGTCTGGAAGAGTCCGAGCACGTGTGCGGCTTTTCCCTCATCGATGAACCGCCGCTCGTTGGGAATCGCGGTATCGAGATCGGGAAAGAGCTCGCTCCAATTATTCGCTCCCGGTGCGACCATCTGTTGGAAGCCATCCTTTGCCACGAGATCGATGTATTTCGTAAACGACCGGTCATTCCCATAATGCCAGTTAATCAATACGACATTTTTTGGCAACAACGGTGCGATTGCCGGGTCGGCTTCAACGCCGTCATCCCAGAGCATCGTGCGCGCGCCCGAGGGAGCGATCGTGGCGGCGAGTGCGTCGATATGGTCGGCATAGACGCGTGCTTTCCCAAGTTTTTTGACCATCGCGGCACTCTGCCCATCGCCGAGCATCGCCGTCTCATCCGAGCCGATATGAAAGAACGGCGGGTGCGGCACGACGGCAAGCTCTTCGCGCACGAGACGCTCGGCATACGCGAGCCCCGCCGGGTTTGCAGGCGAGAGCAAGAAGCCGTGCGGTAGTTCCGCCATCGCCGCGTATCGTTCGTACTTGAGCGTGTTATGCATATGCGCGAAGGTTTGCTGCTCGGGAATCAGCGCGACGTGGAAGCGAGCCGCGTATCGCGCGAGTTCACCGAGCTGCTTCGGCGTGATGCCGTCGAGCGGCGCCGGGAGTGGGTCGGTCGGGCTAACGAACGTATTTTCCATATATGGTGAGTAGCCGTTCATCTTGAACGCCGCAATCGTGCGGATGCGTCGACGAAAATAACGCATCGTCGGCAACGGTCCGCGCGAGACATCGTCGGAGAGGATGCGCCATTGCAGCGCCGGGGCATCGACGACGCGCACGCAAGGTGCGATCGCGTGACCACCGCGCGCGCGGAGCAGTTGAGCGAGCGTGGTCATCGCGTAGAACGCGCCGGCGGAATCCCCCGAGACGATCCACGCCCGGCCATCACGAACCGTGAGCCGATAGCCCTGCGCAGCCATCGGCGCGCGACCGAAGAGGATCGTGGGATGCTTTGCAATTCGCAACCGCGCGAGCCTGAGATCTGCGAGCCGGCGATCGACGATCTCCACGCCGCCGGGGTCGGCCGATGCCGCGATGCTCGCCGGAGCCCGGTCGGAACGGCAGCTCACCGTGGTAATGCTGCGCGGTCGCGGTAAGAGGAGGGGCGTCTGCGCGAGCGCAGTTCCCGTGGCAAGCAGAGCGAGTGCGAAGGTGCCGAAAACACGGAGCATGGCCCGGCGGTTATCGCCAACGGGAGGCTTTCCTTTCAAAATCGAGCAGGCGAGCAGGTACCGCCACGTGTAGAGGCGGAAGGTGCCCCTACTCATCTCTACGTCCGGAGGATCCCGCCCGTGAAACGACTCGCTCTCCTGCTGGTCGCTCTCTCGTTTATCTCCGTTGGGTCGGTTGAGGCCGCAACGATCAACCAGCTGCAGAACTTGCGCGGGACCGTCTCCTACCAACGTGGAGCAGGGAAGCCGCAGGCCCTGCCACAGCGAACGGCGGTCGCCCTCACCGACAACGATTACGCTTTAACCGGTGCGGGCAATTCGCTCGCCGGGATCACGCTGCCGGACAGTTCGCGCATCGAGATGGGCTCGGATACGCGCATCCAACTCTCCTACTTCCGTCAGTCGCGCATCGCTCATGCAAAGTTCCTCGTTTATCAGGGGAAAGTACGCTTTCGCATCGAGCACCCGCAGGGCGCGCGGGCCGATTACGTCTTCCAGACTCCGAGCGCACAGATGGCCGTCCGCGGCACCTTCGGTGATTTTTTTGTCTCGCCGACGCAGCTCGTCGTGAACGTCTACTCGGTCAGCAATCCAAAATTACCGGTCGAAGTGACCTTCAAAAACGGCAAGAAGGTCTTCCTCGGCGCCGGCCAGTCGCTGATCGCTACCTTCGCCGGAGCACAGGCCGCCGTCACCGTCGGAAACGTCAGCCGCCAATCGCTCTCGCACTTCTCCGAATTCACGACGCCAAAGGGCGTCCCGGGAATTCTCAGCGGGACCGCAGGGGGCGCAGCCGCAACCACGGCGACCGCTGTCGTCGTTGGCGGAACCGCTGCGGCCGCAGCGGCCGCAGGTTCGAAGGGCGGAAGCACGTCACCGACACCGACGGCACCGCCGACACCGACGGCACCGCCGACACCGACGGTCGTCATACCGATCGGCAGCCTGAACTGTCCGAGCCCTCCGCCGGGCACCCCTGGTGCGCCAAACGCCGTTCCATCTCCCTGCGGATCGCAGCCGTTCGCGCCGCCAGGCAAACCACCGTTGAAAGCGGCACTCGCGTTCGGGGGGATCCTCGCTCTCGGGCTCTTCAGTCGCCGCTTGAAGAAGTGAGGACGTGAGAATCCTCGCGCTTGCGATGCTTGCGGCGATACCGCTCGTCGCAAGCGCGCAAGGGGGAAAACTTCTCGAGAACGAGCACGGCAGCGTCGCTTTCCAACGGACCGGCGCCCGTGCCGTCGCGCTCGCAGAGCGCGCTTCGGTCAATCTTCACGACCGAGATGAGGCGATTACCGGCGCGAATTCGCTCGGTGCGGTAACGCTGCCCGACAGCACGCAGATCCTCATCGGCAGTTCGACGCACGTGCAACTCGCCTTTTTCAACCAAGCCGAAACGACCTCGGCGAAATTCATCGTCGGCGACGGGCGAATTCGCTTCTCCGTTCACCATCCAAAGGGCGCGCAGGCGAATTATCTCTTTGCCACGCCAACCTCGCAGATCGCCGTCCGCGGAACGCAAGGCGACCTGGAGGTCGACGAGAGCGGCACGATTCACCTCAACGTGTACGAACTCGGCAATCCAAACCTGCCCGTCGTCGTCACGACGTCGGGAGGGAAGATCTACGACGTCGCTGCGGGGCAAGGGCTCGTCGCGCGTATCGTCAACGGGCAAATTCAGGTGGAGGTTGGGAAACTCACGCAGGCATTGGTCGACCGCTTTACCGGGGATTTCGGTCTGCCGACCAATTGGAATCAGCTCAAAAACACGATCCTGCAAAAAGCGGTGCAGCAATTACCTGCGCCGCCGAGCCTGCCGGTACCAATTCCGCTGCCTCCACGGTAACGTACGACAAGCGTTATGGATGGATTGATCGCGCTGCTTACGCTCACGCTGTTGCTCGCAGCAGCGCTCGCATTTTATGCCGTCACGATTCTGCGCCGCTATCTGACCGAGCGCGACGAACACCGACGCGTCCGCGCACTCTTCACGCGCTACGTGCCGCCTCCGGTCGTCGACGAACTGCTCGCGCGCAAAGATCCACGGCTCTTCCAAGCACGTCAATACTATGCGACGATTCTGTCCTGTCGCATCCGTAATTTTGCCCTCCTCGCCGAAGAGCTGAGCGCCGAAGAGACGCTCGCCTATCTGAACGAATTTTACGCCGTCGTCGGCAAAGCAGTTCAACGGCATCGCGGCATTATTGAAAGCCTTCGAGGCGAGACGGTAACTGCAGTCTTTGGCGTTTTGGTAGAGGAACATTTCCAAGAGGAGCGCGCGCTTCGCGCCGCGCTCGATATCGCACGCATGATGAAAGCGATGGAAGCGCAATGGAGCTCGCAAGGGCGCAAAGCATTACATGTCGGCATTGGCGTGAATTCGGGAACGATCGTCGCCGGCGACACCGGATACCAGCAACGACGCGAATTCGCGATCGTCGGTAACCCGGCGCAGGTTGCGGCCAGTCTGGAGAGTGCTTCAGAAGAACTCAATGCCGGCATTCTCGCCTCCGAGGCGACGTTCGATGTGGTGCGCGAACTCTTCGTCGGCGTGCCCGCGAGCTCGCTGCCGCTTCGCGGCCTGAAGCGCTTGCACTCAGCTTACGTTATTCGCGGCCTCTCGCGCCGCGCCGGAAGCGAAGGGGCAATCTCGTTGCCGACGCGCGAGAGCATCGCACGCACCGTGCTGCGCGAGGAGGAAGCCGCAACGCTCTACGAACCCATTGAGAGCCCGGCTACGACGGCGAGGGTGGACGAGCGTATTGCATCAAATCCACCAGCTCGTTCGGAGCGGTTCGGAGCGCCGGTGCCGCTGCGCGCCGAACCCGTGCGATTCTCCCAGCTCGACGACGATCGGCCGGTACTGCCCGATCCGCCGCTGGTCACCGGCACCTACGAAGACGACCAGGGGCCACCGGTTCAGCTCCCACCCTAACGGCGGCCCGCCAATCCGAAGCGCCCTCGTCTGCGTTGAATAGATGCGGGTAGAGCTCCGCGAGGCCGCGAATATCGCCGACGTGAGCGACGATGCCGAACGCCTGATGGAACGGGTGCGAGCGCGGGATGCAGTTGCCTTCGAACAGCTCTACGACGAACATCATCGCATCGTCTGGTCGATTGCGATGCGAGTCCTGGGGGAGCGCGAAGCGGCGGAAGACGTGACGCAAGCAGTATTCATGAAACTTTGGAATGCACCGGAACGATTTGTCGGCGGGAATTTTCCCGGCTGGCTCGCTCGCGTCACGCGCAATCGCGCTCTCGATGCTCTGCGTTCGCGCTCCCTTCGCAGCACCGAGGAGCTCCCTGCCGTTCTCCCGGAGAACGAGCGCTTAGAGGACATTGCGTTCGCGCGACTCGATGCCGGAGAGATCCGACGCGCGCTCGCGACCCTGCCGCCCGAACAGCGTAGTGCGATCGAGCTCGGATTCTTCGGCGGTCTCACGCATGAGGCGATTGCTGCGCGCACCGGCGACCCGCTCGGTACCGTCAAAACACGCATTCGATCGGGGCTACGGAAACTGCGCACCACACTCGATGGGAAGGTCGAGCGATGACCGAGCACGACACCTTCCTCGATGATTCAGCGGCACTCGCGCTGGGCACCCTATCGCCGGCAGAGGCGGAGCGCGTTCGCGCCCATCTCGCAACCTGCGAGGCATGCCGCGCGGAGTACCAGGCGCTCGCGCCGCTCGTTGCTGCGATCGCGACGCCGGAAGCCAATCTCGCCCCGCCAAGCCCACTTCTCCGCGAACGCATCATGGCTCAAGTCGCACCCGGAGCGAAAGTTCGTGCGCTCCCGCGAAGCACGCGCGCTCCGGCCTGGCCGCTCTATCTCGTTGCCGCCGCGTCGTTCGTTGCGGCGCTGATTTCGACGTTCAATCTGGCAGCGACCCGCGAGAACATGAGCCAGATGAAAACGCAGGTCGTCGCGCTCCAAGAGCGCGTCAGCTCGTTGACCCATGCGCTCCAGAACGAGCAGATGGCCGCGATCGACCTCACCAGCGCCGATGCGACCCACATGCCCGTTCACCACGGCGAGATCGTCATGCGACACGGGCGCATGTACCTCGCAATGCACGATATGCCGATGCCTCCACACGGGCACGTCTATCAGGCGTGGGTGATGCCGCGAGGCGGCAAGAAAATCGAACCTTCCGCGACGTTCGTGCCCGATCGCGACGGCGTTGCCGTGGTGCCGATCGCCGAACACAATGCCGGATCGATGACCGAGGTCGCGGTCAGCGTGGAACCCGTCGGCGGAAGCAAACAGCCGACGACGAAGCCGATGTTCGTCGCTTCGCTCGAGTGATACGCGTCGCTCCGCTTTTAGCCGAGCGCGACGGTGAAGCGCTCGCGCTGTTGGAACGCGAGCCTCACCTGAACGTCTACCTTAGCTATATTCTCGAACGCGATGCGCTCTCACGTCGCTCGCTCGTTGGAGCGTCCTCCGGAGATACGCTCATCGGCCTCGCCTATTTGGGGCGTCAAATCGTGCTCGCCGGCGAACGCGCGGGCGCCGAGGGCATTGCGGCATTCGCAGCCGCGATGCCTCACCCAAAAGCAATCACCGCTCCGACCGAACTGGTCGAAGTCCTTTGGGATCGCCTTCCGGATTGGCACCGCGCCGCACGCTTGATTCGCGAGCACCAGCCGGTGATGGCCGTTGACGCAACGACGTTGTTGGTTCGTAACGATGCATCCGTCAGCGTTCGTCGCGCGACGTTCGCCGATTTAAAGATCGTTTCGGAGAATTCCGCGGAAATGATCGCCGGCGAACTCGAGAGCGATCCAAGAAAACATGGCCGTGAATTCACTGCCAACATCGCCTCTATGATCGATAGCGAGCTCTGGTGGATCGGCGAGTACTTAGGCGAGGAAGCATTTTTCTGCCACATCGGTGCGTGGTCGCAGCATACCGCGCAGATGCAAGGAATTTGGACCGTTCCGCACTTACGCGGAAAGGGAATCGCGCGGGCCGCCTTCTCGGCGATCTCGGCACAACTCCTCGAGGTCGTGCCGAGCCTCTCGCTCTACGTCAACGATTTTAACAATGCGGCCATCGCGCTCTACCACGGGATAGGGTATCGCGACGTCGGAGAGTTCCGCACGATCCTTTTCTAACCGCGCGGCGCTAATTATCGCGATGCGTTATTGCGTGTTCAACGTTTTCGACACCGGACTCAACCGCGTGCTCCGCTCGGGTCAGCAGGTTGACGATCCACCGTATCGTTGCCACGACACCGATGACGGCGAAGATAAAAACGATCGCGACGGCCCAGGCGGCATCGCGGGCAAAATTGACGAAAAAGTGTTCCATCGGATCCTCCTTCAAACGCTCGCCCACGGAACTTTGCGGGCGGGGCTGGGGTTCAACGCAGCGATGGCGGACTCTTCGTTCGATCTAGCGGTCATCGGCGGCGGGGTCGCGGGGCTGACGGCCGCAGCGCTCGCCGCACGCTCGGGCGCGCGCGTCTTTCTCGCCGAGCACCACAACGTGCCGGGGGGCTGCGCGGCATTCTATCAGCGCGACGGATATCGTTTCGACGTCGGCGCGACCGTCGTCAACGGTTTCGGCGCACGTGGTATTCATCGGCGCGTCTTCGAGGCACTCGGGGCTACGGTTGCGGCGATGCCGCTCGAGCTCGCAATGATGGTGCACTTACCGACTTTACGGATCGCGCGGTACGGTGACGAGCGCTGGCGCGCCGAGCGGATCGCGGCGTTCGGAGAACGGTACGAAGGATTCTGGCAACGGCAAGAACGCATCGCCGATCGCGTCTGGGATTTCGCCGCGCGCTTACCGAGCCTTCCGGCCGACCTTACGAGCGCCGTTCACCTCGCTCGCGTCTTTCGGGTGCGCGACCTCGCTCTGCTTGGATTCCAAGGGCGAAGCCTCGCTTCGTTGCTTCCGCGCGATGCCTCACCCGAGCTGCGGGCCTTCATCGATCTGCAGTTGCTCATCACCGCGCAATCGCCCGCGATCGCAACCGACTTGGCGTTCGGTGCTGCGGCGCTCGATATCGCTCGTGAGGGAACCTATCACCTCGAAGGCGGCATCGCGACGATCGCGACGGCGCTGGCGCGCGCGCTGCGGCGCTTCGGCGGAACGATCGCCTACCGTACCGACGTCACGCGCATTCGTGTCGATCGTGGGAAATTCGCCGGCATCGAACTCGCAGACGGGAGCACGATTGTGGCGCGTCATGGGGTCGCAGCGATTCCCTATGAAAACCTCGTAGCATTGCTGGGCAAAACGCCCGACCCGAATGCGCGCACTCGCCAGCGTTGGAGCGCTGTCACGGCATACGTCGGCGTAGAGGCGGGGGTTCTTCCCGAGGATCTTCCGTTGCATCACCAAGTGCTCCTCGACGACAGAGCGCCTCTCGGAGAAGCAAACTCGATCTTCGTCTCGCTCTCGGCGGCGAGCGATCGCGGACGAGCGCGAGACGGCGGCCGCGCAATCACGCTCTCCACGCACAGCGACCCGCAGCAATGGGAGGATGCATATCGCAATGGAAGCATTGCCTCCCTGCAACGGGAGTACGCCCAACGTATGCTCGCCGGTCTCGAACGCGCCGCCGGAAAGCGAATAACCCCGGCATTCTTCGAATTGGGAACCCCGCATACGTTCGAGCGCTATACGCTTCGTTACCGCGGGCTCGTCGGCGGTACGCCGCAGCGAATCGAAAGCGCGAATCTCCGTGCGCGCTCGCATCGTAGCGGCATCGGCGGGCTCACGCTCTGCGGCGATACGATCTTTCCGGGTCAGAGTACGGTCGGGGTGACGCTCTCGGCGATCAACGCGCTCCGCCCATTCGGCATCGCGCTTCCCCCATCGTCGCCCTCGGCGAGCTTCGCCGCCGGCCTCCCGGTGAGCGATGCGGCGAGTTCGCTCGCGTTTCGCGCGACCATGCCGTAGATCGAAAGCTGCGGGTTCGCACCCAAACTCGTCGGGAAAGCCGAGCCGTCGAAGACGTAGAGGTTGTCGAGCGCGTGGCTGCGCCCGCGTTGGTCGACCACGCCTTCGCGCTCGTCCTTCGACATCGCGCTCCCACCCATAACGTGCGCGCTCGCGACGCGCGTGCGCAACACCTCCATCGGGAGCTGCGCAATCGCTGCGCGCGCTTCGGCCCACGAGCCATAAGGAACCGCCGATTCGTGCAGCGGCAGCACCGTGCGTGCTCCGGCGGCGAATTGAATCTCCGCCATCGTCAACAGGGCGCGACGCATTCCATCCCATACATAGTTCGAAATCGGATAATCGAGGATCGGCGTGCCGTCACCATGCAGGCCGACCGTTCCGCCAACGCTCTCATCGTTGAAGCCATCGCGCATCAACGCAATGATGGCTTGCAGGTGGTTGAAGTCGTGCATCTGCGACGCCGCAAATTCACCGAGGCCGGTAAAGGTCGATGACGTTAAAACCGGGTGAAGCGGCGGGACTTCAAGCTTGTAGCCAATCGGCCCATCGATGGCCTGCGTTTTGAGAAAGTGGTCGCTGTAGATCGATTGCGGCGCACCCGACGATGCGACCACCTCTTCGGGCATCGTCGCCGCCGAAATAACGGTGGGATGCAGAAACGTACGCTTGCCGACGCGGCCGTGCGGGTCGGGAAGTTCGCTGCGTAAGAGCAACGCCGGCGTATTAATCGCACCCCCGGCCGCAACGTAGGCACGCGCGCGAACGCGCAGCGTATATGGGCCGGGGCGAAGCCCCGCGGGATCGAGCGCGCTACACTCGAGTTCGTTCACCGCACCATGTTTATGCACGAAGCGCTCGGCGCGAACGCGACTCACCAATTGCGCTCCGTGCGCGAGCGCGGCCGGAATCGTCGTGATCAACATCGATTGTTTGGCGTTAGTCGGACAACCGACGCCGCAATACCCAAGGTTGTAGCAACCACGCACGTTGCGCGGAATCACCTTCGTCGGAACGCCGATGCGCGCGGCACCACGACGGAGCACGTCGTTATTATCGTTGGGTTCCCGCTCCCACGGGTGGATGCCCAAGCGACGCTCCATCATTGCAAACCACGGAGCGAGCGCAGCGCTCGTGAAGGTGTCGAGGCCGAAACGTTCGCGCCAGTACGCCAACGTTGCCGGCGGCGTATGGAAGCTCGATGTCCAATTGACGGTGGTCGATCCGCCGACCGAACGCCCTTGGAGGATGATGATGCCTTCATCTTTGGTGCGGCGCCCCGCCGATTCTTGGTAGAGGTTCGGGTACGCTTCGCGTTCGAGCATATGAAAATCACTCGACGTCTTGAGCGGACCCTCTTCCAACATCAGCACGCGCAGCCCCGAACGCGCGAGAATCTCCGCCGTCGTTCCGCCGCCCGCTCCGGTTCCCACGATCGCCACATCGCATTCGATGGTTTCGTCGTGCTGTAACGTCGATGCGTCGAGGATTTTCCAGCGATGTGCCTCGGGCGAGGTATAGGGATTGGGATTCATGAGAGCCTCGGTGGGCCTGGATATCCAATAGCGCTCCACGCGCGATCTTGACCGTACCAGCCTGCCATCGTGAGCTGATGCAGCACGTCGTACCCTCCGCGCAATAGCTCGATCGGGCTAAAGCGCCAGCGGTTGAGGAACGCGGTGACCGTCGCTGGGGATGCGTCGCCCCACGAACTCCACACCCCGGTTGCGAGCGGCTTGATGAACGGATTATCGAGCATGCCCAGCAACTTTCGGATCTGTGCGACATCGACCGGGGGCAACCCGGAGAGTGCGGTGTCGAATCCGCGCACCGCAGCGACGAGCGCGTCGTGCGTGGCGACGCCGTTCGCGGTAGGAAGCGCACCGGCGAGAAATGCGGGTGCGAGCGCGGCGATCAATCCACGTTCGGTACCGTCGAGGACTTTATAGGCCGCAGCATCGTCGCGAAAGGGGGAGCCCCCCGAACGCGCGCAGCCCGCGAGCGCCAGCACGAGCCCACCGGCAAATCCGGTTTTGAGCAAGCGCCCGCGCGTCATCGGCATGATGCGGTGAGGCTTTCTCCTAGCACTGAATGATTCCCACCGCGAGGCCGCCGAGCGAGGTCTCTTTATATTTGCTCTGCATATCGATGCCGGTGCGATACATCACCTCGATCACCGAATCGAGCGAGACGCGGTGATCGCCCTCCTCGGCCATCGCCATCCGCGCGGCATGAATCGCCCGCACCGCGCCGACGGCATTCCGTTCGATACAGGGGATCTGCACGAGCCCGCCGATGGGATCGCAGGTCATGCCGAGGCTGTGCTCCATGCCGATCTCGGCGGCATGCTCGGCTTCGTCGTTGCTGCCGTTGCTCGCGGCGACCAGCCCGCCTGCGGCCATCGAGCAAGCGACGCCGACCTCACCTTGGCAACCGACCTCCGCGCCGGAGATCGAGGCGTTCGTTTTGTAGAGCGCGCCGATCGCACTCGCGGTGAGGAGAAAGCGCGCCTTGCCGTCGCGCGAGCTGCCTTCGATATGGCGCTCGTAGTATTCCAGCACCGCCGGAATGACGCCGGCGGCACCATTGGTCGGCGCGGTAACGACGCGGCCGCCGGCGGCATTCTCTTCGTTGACGGCCATCGCGGCGGCATCGACTTCATCGACCGCATCGAGCGCCCCGCGCTCGCGTTTGGCGAGCAGGCGTTCGTGAATCCGCTTCGCACGGCGACGCACGTTGAGCCCGCCGGGGAGAATTCCGTCGGTACGGAGGCCGCGCTCGACGCTAGCATGCATTACCGCAAGGATGCGGTCGATGTAGCGATCGACTTCATCGGGCGGGCGCAGCGCACATTCGTTTGCATAGACGATCTCCCAGATCGCAGCGCCGCGCTCGCGTGCGACAGCGAGCAGTTCGGCCGCTGACGCGAACGGGTAGGGAACGCTCTGCGCCGCACTCTCGCTCGCTTCGGCGCCCTCTTCCCCGCATTCTACGAAACCGCCGCCGATCGAGAAATAGGTCCGCTCGAGCAGCGCGGCCTCGTTTGCATCGAGCGCGGTAAAGCGCATGCCGTTCGAGTGGCGCTCGAGGAGCTCGTCCATCCGCCACGTGATGTCGCGTGCGTCATCGAATGAGATCGCTCGCTCTCCGGCGACGAGCAGTTGCTGCTGCGCGCGAATCTCGTCGACGCGCCGTTGCGCGAACTCCGGATCGATCTCGTCGGGGCGATGCCCTTCCAGTCCGAGTAGCAGCGCGCGGTCGGTCGCATGCCCGCGCCCGGTGAGCGCGAGCGAGCCGTAGAGATCGACGTGAATGCGCTGCGTTCGAGCGAGGTCACCCGACGCGCGCAGCGACTCCGCGAAGCGCGCTGCCGCGCGCATGGGGCCGACGGTATGCGAACTCGAGGGGCCCAGGCCGACTTTAAAGATATCGAAGAGCGAGATGTACATCTGCGTTCATGGTACCGCCGAAACGGTGCAACGGCATCATACCGAACTCGAGTGGCGGGAGGGTGTAGGAATCGAACCTACCAGCCGGCGTGAACC
>JABEUX010000020.1 GCA_013044185.1 Vulcanimicrobiota bacterium
CACACCGGCTACCTCCCCAAACTTGTGAAGGACGGCTTCGACGGGCCGATCTATTGCACGCCGGCGACCGCGGCGATCGCCGAGATCGTGCTCGAAGATGCGGCGCATCTGCAACAGGAATTGAGCGAGCGCGGGCACGCGCACGAACGCCCGCACGCACCGCCGCCCTTCTACGACGAGCGCGACGTCGCGCGCACCCTACGCAAAATCGAGACGGTCGAATACGAACAACCGTTCTCGGTCGCCGGAATCTGCACGGCGCGTTACAGTAATGCCGGGCACATTTTAGGCTCGGCATTCGTGCATCTCGAAATCGAAGGGAAGCAGGTCGTCTTCTCCGGCGATCTCGGGCGCTACAACCGTCCCTTACTCGCCGACCCATCGCCGATCGGTGCCGCCGATATTCTCTGCTGCGAATCGACCTACGGCGACCGCGAACACCCCGCGGAGAGCATCAGCGCACTCGGCGAAGCGCTACGGGCGGGGATCGCGCGCGGCGGCGCGCTCGTGATTCCCGCATTCGCGGTGGAGCGCACGCAAGATATTCTCTACGCGATCGCGCAGTTGCAGCACCAAGATCCTGCGATCGCCAACCTCGCGATCCATCTCGATAGCCCGATGGCCGAGAAGGTCGATGCGGTTTTCGAGCGCTTCGGCGGCGAACACCGCGAGATCGCCGGCGACGGGCCGAACACGCCGTTTGGGATCCACCACTTCACCGAGCACCGAACGACCGATGAATCGAAGGCGCTCAACGCGATGCCCGGCAATTTCGTCGTGATCTCGGCGAGCGGCATGGCGAGCGGCGGGCGCATCTTGCACCACCTGCACAACCATCTCACCGATCCGCGCGCGACGATTATTCTTTGCGGCTATCAGAGCGTGGGGACGCTCGGGAACCTGCTCGAGCACGGCGCGAAGACCGTGCGCATCTACGGCGATGCGCTTCCGGTGCGCGCAAATATCGTCGCGCTCAAAGGCTTTAGCGCGCATGCCGACCGGAGCGGGCTCCTCCGGTGGCTGCACACCTGCACCGGCACGCCACGCTTCTATGCCGTGCATGGCGAGCCGGCTTCGGCGGCGGCGCTCGCCGCCGAGGTGCGCCAAGAGTTCAAGTGGAGCGCGCAGGTCGCTATGCGCGGCAGCACGGTAACGGTGTAGCGCCCCCGTCGGGCCGGGCACTCAATATTGGCGGCTGCGTGCCTGCATGGTAGAATGATACCGTAACCATACGAGAAAGACGGCATCATGAGCCTGAACATTAAGAACCCTGAGACGCACCGCTTGGCCCAAGAACTTGCGGCTCGCACCGGCGAGAGCATGGCGACGGCGGTAACCCGCGCCGTGCAAGAGCGCTTGGAGCGCATCTCGGCGCGCCCTCTCGCCGAACGACTCTTGGCGATTGGGAAGTCGTGCGCGCAGCACCTCCGCGAGCCCTACCGATCCGCCGACCACGCAGAGCTCCTGTACGACGAGCGTGGCCTGCCTCAATGATTATCGACACCTCTGCGCTGGTGGCAATTCTGCGCGACGAACCGGACGCCGCACGATACGCCGAGGCAATCGCCGGAGCGAGCGAACGCCGGGTATCGGCGGCGACATATGTGGAGACGGCAGCGGTCATCGATGGAGCGGGCGACGCTATCGCGAGCCGTCGCCTCGACGAACTTTTTCGCGAAGCCCGCATCATCATCGAACCCGTCACCGCATCGCAAGCACAGCTCGCCCGCCAAGCCTACCGCGACTTCGGGAAAGGGCGAGGCCACGCGGCGAAACTCAATTTCGGCGACTGCTTCGCCTATGCGCTGGCATCGGAGAGATCGGAGCCGTTACTCTTCAAAGGCGAAGACTTCGCGCGAACCGACGTCGCCTGCGCGCTTTAACTCCCGCTCGTCATAGGCGTTCGCGGTATCGAGGCGACGAGGGTCAACGCACCAGCGGCAGCGAAGATGCGCGTCGCTTGCTCGGGGATACACCGCACCTCCTCGGCGGATAGTAGAGGAATGGAACTCGATTTCGACGAGATCGCGCGCGCCTTCGACGACCGGACATTCGAGCGCGGATATCGGTATTTCCGTGAGGGGCGCGTGATCCACGTCGCAATCACCCGGGAGACCCACGCAACGGGGTTCGTCCAGGGATCGCGAGGGACTCCCTATACCGTTCACATCGATCGCAGCGAGGCGAGCCGGCGCTACGTACTCGGCGGAACCTGTTCGTGCCCGATGGAGCGCGATTGCAAGCACGTCGTCGCGGTTGCCTTTGCAATCGCCGAAAACGCGCGCGGCAGCCGGCAAAGCGAGACCACCCAGGCGCCGAAAGAGGACGGCGACGGCGCTACCGAGATGTGGATGCAGGAGCTCGCACATCAGCACGAACGAGCGCGACGCGATGGGGATATCGAGTCGCGCGAGCATCTCCGCTACACGATCGATCTGCGCTTCGCGCCCTGGGCCCCGAAATTCGTGTTGCAGGCGCTTGTCGTGCCCATTCGCAAAAATGGTTCGTTCGGCAACGTGCGCGACTATGGCCTTCACAATCTCTCGGCCGGAACTCACCGAGCCCTCGTTCCGATCGACCGCACGATCGGGCGCCTCGCCCACGCAGCCGGTGTTGCAGATCACACCGGCTACGGCCTCTCGGGAACCTTGCTCGCCATGCTTCTCGATCTCTTGATGCGAACGCGCCGAGTCCACTGGCAGTCACTGCAAAACCCCGTTCTGCAATTCGACCCTATCGCGCAGGGCAGTATCGCGTGGATTCTCGACAACGAGGGGCGGCAGCGCGCGCGCCTACACGGGCACCCGGCCTCGGTGTTGCTCCCGAGCGTCCCACTCTGGTACGTCGACCCCGAGCGCGGCATCGCGGGAACCGCGCAGGTCGATGCAACGCCGGAGATTGCGGCCTTGGTGGCAGCGTCCCCAGCACTTTCGCCGGCGCAGGCGGAGCGCGCGCATGTCTCGCTCCGGCACGTCTTCTCAGGCGCCGGAATCGAGCCGCCGACTGCGAGCGTCGATGTGCAAACCCTCGATGCCGACCCCATTCCCGTGCTTCGCCTCTTGCTTCTGCCTTCCGCACGGAACGGAACGTACCGGACACCCGCGCGCGCGGCCGCCGAACTTCGCTTTCAATACGGAGAGCGGCTCGTCGCCCCCGGGGAGGCGCAACGCGATATACGAACGAGCCAGGGCGATGCCGTCACCCTCTGGCCGCGCCGCTTCGTTTTCGAACAGTCGGCCGCGAAGCGACTCCCTCCAGTCGGTTTCTCACCGGTCGGCTGGCCAGAGCGCGAACGCTCGCTCTATTTTTTTGCGTACGACGAAGAG
The DNA here is from genome assembly GCA_013044185.1 of Vulcanimicrobiota bacterium. Taxonomy (GTDB): domain Bacteria; phylum Vulcanimicrobiota; class Vulcanimicrobiia; order Vulcanimicrobiales; family Vulcanimicrobiaceae; genus JABEUX01. Next base: position 3,327 of record JABEUX010000020.1, read on the forward strand.
CGGCACTGGGTTCGTTTTCTCGGCACCCAGGTCCCCGAGCTCGTTCGCGCGGGTTGGAGCGTTGAGGTCGCTCCCGATTTTCCCTACGCGATTCTCCAACCGGAAGACGAATGGGCGATCGACGTGGTCGAAGAGATTCGCCCGCAATGGTTCGAACTCGATCTCGGCATCGAAGTTGAGGGCAAACGTGTCTCGCTTCTCCCGGTGCTCGTGGATGCTCTCGACCGTGCAGGGTACACGCTTACGACCAACCCAAAAACGATCGACCAACTCAGCGCGCCGTTGCTCGGGAAATTACCCGACGGGAAGTATGTTGCGCTTGCGCCCGAACGTGTTGCACGCATGCTCGCAACGATCGGTGCGCTCGTCGCCGAATCGAGCGAGCCGTCGCGCAACGGCCGCATCAACGTCCCCGCCGTGCGTGCGGCCGCGCTCGCCGATGCTGACGGAATTGCCCTGCGATGGTCGCAGGCGCGATCGTTGCGCGAGACGATCGACGAGCTCTTGGGGTTCGCGCAACGCAGTATCAAGCTTCCGAAGGCATTCAAGGCCGAGCTTCGGCCCTATCAACGCGAGGGCGTCGCATGGCTGCAGACGCTTCGCGAGCAGGGCTTCGGCGGCATTCTCGCCGACGACATGGGGCTCGGCAAAACGGTTCAGCTCCTCGCGCACGTCGCGATCGAACGAACGAGCAAACGCCTCGATGCGCCGGTGCTCGTGGTGGCGCCCACGAGCGTCGTGCCGAATTGGCGCGCGGAGATCGCACGCTTCTTGCCGCCCGCACGCGTTCTCTCGCTCACCGGATCGGATCGCAGCGAACGCTTCGCCGCGATCGGCGACGCCGAGATCGTGCTCACCACCTACGCGCTCCTTCCACGCGACATCGAGGAGCTCGCGAAACACGACTGGTCCCTCGTCGTTCTCGACGAAGCGCAAGCGATTAAGAATCCCAAGGCAAAGGCTGGCATCGCCGCGGCCCGATTGCGTGCGCGCCAGCGCATAGCGCTCACCGGAACGCCGATCGAGAACCATCTCGAGGAGCTCTGGTCGATTTATGATTTTGCCGTGCCGGGCTTACTTACGGATCGCACGCGTTTCTCGCGCGTCTTCCGCACCCCAATTGAAAAGCACGGCGATATGCTGCGCCGCGCTGCGCTCGCCGCACGCATCAAACCCTTCTTCCTCCGCCGAACGAAAGAGCAAGTAGCTCAGGATCTTCCGGAAAAGACCGAGATCGTCCAGCACATCGAACTGCGCGGCGCGCAACGCGACCTCTACGAAACGATTCGTATTGCCATGCATAAGCGCGTCGCCGACGAAGTCGCACGCCGCGGCTTAGCGCGCAGCCGCATCGTGTTGCTCGATGCGCTCCTGAAGCTGCGGCAGGTCTGTTGCGACCCACGTCTCCTGAAACTGGCGGCGGCCCAGGAGGTTCGCGAGTCGCAAAAACTCGATACGCTGCTTGAAATGCTCGAAAGCCTCATCGAGGACGGGCGCCGCATCCTGCTCTTCTCGCAGTTCACGTCGATGCTCGATCTCATCAAACCCGAGCTTGCGAAGCGCGAGATCGCCTTTGTGGAGCTGCGCGGCGAGACGCGCGACCGCGAGACGCCCGTGGCGCGGTTTCAAGCCGGCGAGGTACCGCTCTTTCTTATCAGTCTCAAGGCCGGAGGCAC
>JABEUX010000021.1 GCA_013044185.1 Vulcanimicrobiota bacterium
ATGCGCTCTCCCAGTTCATGGAAGGCAACGTTGAGGTCGGGATAGCGCTCCCGTAGCACGGGCGGGCGATGGGCGAGCATGGTCGTGCGCCTGGATTAGCCGACGATCGGCGGATAGATCGCGGTGACGATGATGGTGATGACGGCGAGCAGAGTCATGGAGGTCTCCTTAGCATGGGGTGAGGATGGATCTACTTCATGCTAGGGGAGCGCGCGCCTCGCGTATATAGTTCAAATTGAGTAGAGGATTACACGCAATTGGCGCCCTCAGATATATCCGCGCTGTTTCGCTATCGCGAGCGCTTCGATGCGATTGGAGGCGTCGAGCTTCCGAAAGATCGAACGGAGATGCGCGCGGATCGTTGCGACGCTTCGCCCCGAGATCTCGGCGATCTGTTTCGGCGAGAGGCCGCGATCGAGCGCCCGTACGATCTCCAACTCCGCCTCGGTGAGGGAGTGCGAGCCGTGCGCCGCGGGTAGCCTTCGCTGGAGCGTGCCGAGCGCCGCGCGCAATAAGCGCGCAAACCCGCGTCTTCCCGCCGCCTCCAGTGCGGCGAGCGCGGCGCGCCGTTCGTTCTCGGCGTGAGCGGGCGATGCGAGCGCGATGGATCGAGCCGTTTCGCAGAGCGCGCGGTCCCACGCCCGCGCAACGCGCTGAGGCAGATGGCGAAGCGCGAGGCTCGGACGCCCGACGAAGATCTCGGCGATCGCGAGATGCGTCCGCGCGACGATATCGAAATTCCGATCGATCGCCGTCGTACGCGGAGGAGCGCTCTTCGCCCGCTCGATCGTCGCGATCGCTTCATCGCGCTCGCCGGCGAAGGCCAGAAACATCGCGGTCGTCGCAACGAGCGCGCGCGCCTCCGAGGCGTTGTGGATCTCCCCGATGCACGAAGCGAGTCGCCGTGCAGCCTCTAAAAAATGGCCGTCCCAGCCCAGCCGCGTCGCCGTTGCGAAGGCGTAAAAAAAGTCGCTCCGATAGATTTTCCCGCCGGAATCGATCGTGGCCGAAACCGTAGCGGCCGTTTCTTCGCTGCCGCATTCGATCGCAATTGAGAAACGAAGGCGGCGGGCGTGCTCGGCGATTTGCCTATTCCCGTCCCTTTCCGCGCTCTCTTCCATTTCGGTGGCGTATTGAAACGCATGACCGATATCGTCGTGAAATGTGACGGAAAGCGAGGACAGGATGCTGTAGAGCATCGCTTGGAGCGCATCATCTCCAACTCTTCGCGCCATCTCCAGCGCTCGCATCGCAATTCGTTCGGCGTCGGCGGGAAGATCGCAATGAAAGGCAACCCAGGCCGCGCGCATCGAGACGCGGGCGACGAGTGCTTCCTCGCCCTCGACGCTGACGTCGTCGAGCGCGGTGCGTACCTCGCGCCACGCCTCTTCAAGGTTGCCGGTGACGACCAATGCGAGCGCGTGAATGCTGCGCGCGTCGGCGCGCGTCATCGCGCTGCCTTCATCGACCGCCGGCGAGATCACCGCGAGCGCCTCCGGGCGCGCGAGATTGATATAGAGCAGGCTCAAGCGACGCGAGAGTGCCGAGTGGAACTCGGGTTCGCTGCAGGCGCGAATCGCTGCGATGTAGAGCCGCTCGGAGCGATCGACATTGCCATGGAAGGCCTCCAGCGCCGCGCGAACCCCTAAGAGCATCGGGTCGGCGCGCCGCCGGTCGAGCGAGACGGCATGCAGCGCCTGTTCGACGCTCTCCCATCGCCCGGCATCGAGCAAGCCGAAGCCCTCCTTCGCGAGCAGCGCGTCGATGCGTTCGGGGGCATAGGTGCGTGCGAGGTCGAGCGCTTCGCCGGCGCGCTCGCACTCGGCGAGCGCCACGATGAGGCGAGAGAGCATCTCGGAGCGCTCCTCCGGCGTCGCCGAGCGAACGATCGCTTCGGTGGCAAGATCGTGGAGGCTGATGCGCGTCGGAGCGTCGTGAACCGGGAAGGCGGATTCCCGCAACCAACGCATCGCCGCATGAGGGTTGGCGACCCCACAGCGTTCGAGCAGCGCCACGTCGATCCAGCGTGCGAATGCTGCGATCAACGCGAGCTCTCGCCACTGCGGCGGCGCTTCGCTGGTAAACTGCTCGGCGAGATAGGCGAAGGCCATCTCTCGGGTCATCGCCTGCAACGCAACGAGATCGCCGGCACGCTCGGCCGCACGTTGTGCGAAGCGCAGCACGATCGGCCAGCCATCGGCGAGCGAGAGCGCCGCACGGAGTCCGCCCTCGTCGAGGTGTGGTGCCTGCTGCGCGAGGAGCGAACGCGCTTCGGCCGGCTCCAGCGCGAGGTCGTCGGCGACGACGGCGAGCGATGCGTCTCCGGTCGCCAACCAATCACCCCAGGGCAGCGGTAACGCGCGGCGCGAGATGAGCAGCCATCGCGCTTCGTGCAGCCGTTCGATAAGCGCCGCGAGTAACGCCATCGAGAGGTGATCCTCGACGAGAAGATGGAGGTCGTCGATCGCCAGCAGCGGCTCGAGGTCGAGGCGGTGCGCGCAGAACCACTCGACGAGCGAGCGGACGTCGTCGCCGTTGCGCGCTTCCTTAAGGATCTTGGCGAGCGCGGCGCGCGAGAGTGCGAAGGCGTCGGCGAGTAAAAAGGCGAGCGCCCCGCTCTCGGCCGGGGCGTCGCGTACTTCGATCCAACAGACCGGGCGCCCCGTGCAGGCCGCGCGCGCTGCCGTACTCTTCCCCCAGCCCGCGCCCGCCTGGATGCGCGCGATGCGAAAGCGCAATGCTGCCCCTACGGCGATAGCGGCGCGGCTCTTCGCCGCGCCGGTTATCGTAGCGCGTTTACCAAATGCCAAGGGCGACCTTCACATCGTCGCTCGCCATCGTCTTGGGATCCCAGGGAGGAGAGAAGGTGATCTCCACCTTCACGCTTTCGACCCCCTCGACGCTCTTCGCGCGATCCTCCACCGATTGCTTGAAGAGCGGACCGACCGGACACATCGGCGAGGTGAGGGTCATCGTCACGATGACGTGTTCGCCCTTCGCGCCTTCGACGCTCACGTCGTAGAGCAACCCCAATTCGATGATACCGAGGTTGAGTTCGGGATCTTTGACCTCCGCGAGTGCTTCGCGCACTTGGTCGATGGTTGGCATAGGAGCTGCACTTTCTACTTCTTAGGAACGCTGCGATAGGCTTTCGGAACCTACGCGCCGTAGGGTGTCGATGTGTCGATACGCCGAATGGGATTGCTCTCAACCATCGCCTTCCTCCTTGCGCTCGCTCCGGGGGTCGCGCTTGCGGGCGCATCTATAGCCGGTGGCCTCGCCGTCACGAGCCAACCGAGTTCGACCGGGGGGATGGCGATCCTCAGTAGCGGCCCCTCGATCCCGCTGCTGCCGATCGATTTCCAAGGGAGTCTCGCAGTGCCGGTCACGAAGAACGGCGGTTTCGCTCTCACCGCGGAGATGCGCGGCTTTACCGGCGGCGGCTTCGGCGGAGCCTATTTTGGCGGTGGCGTGGGGATTGGGACGATCGGCACGACCCGTACGATGGGGCCGGTCTTCACCGTTTTCGCAGGCAAGTCGATCGCGCCGTTCACCTCGTTGGAGATCCGCGTCTACCAGGCGTCGAGGGACGGAGGCAGCACGATTGGGTTCGTCGGCCTTCGCTTTGGGCTGTAACGGGCGAAACTTTGTTCGCGTTCTACGGTTGGAGAGAGTAAGAGGAGACGAGTAGAGATGTCGATGTGGGAACCGTTCACCGAGCGGGCGCGCCGGAGTATCGTTTTAGCTCAGGAAGAGGCGCAGCGTCTCGGCAATAATTATATTGGAACGGAGCACATCTTGCTCGGCATCATCTCCGAAGGAGAGAGCCTCGCAGCCAAAGTGCTCGAATCGCTCGGCGTCAATCTCGCGAAAGTGCGGCAGGAAGTCGAGGCGATCGTTGGGCGCGGCGGGCAGTCGATGCAGCAGGAGATGGTCTTTACCCCTCGAGCCAAGCGCGTCATCGAACTCGCATTTGAAGAAGCGCGCCAGCTCAACCACAACTATATCGGCACCGAGCATCTCTTGCTCGGCCTCATCCGCGAGGGCGAAGGCGTCGCGGCGCGCGTACTCGCCAATCTCGGCGTCGATCCGGCGAAGGTTCGCGTGCAGACCACCTCGCTTCTCGGCAGCGAAGGGCAGACCCCGGTGCCGAAGGGGAAGAGCAAGACCCCGACGCTCGATACCTATGGGCGCGATCTCACCCAGCTCGCTCGCGATCGGAAACTCGACCCGGTGATCGGGCGTGCGAACGAGATCGAACGCGTGATTCAGATTCTCTCGCGACGCACGAAAAACAACCCGGCGCTCATCGGCGAACCCGGCGTCGGCAAAACCGCTATCGCCGAAGGGTTGGCGCAGCGGGTGATCTCCGGTGAGATTCCAGAGCCGCTCCGCGACAGGCGCGTCATCACGCTCGATCTCGCGGGGCTCGTCGCCGGAACGAAATATCGCGGCGAATTCGAAGAGCGGATGAAACGCGTGATGGACGAAATCCGCAACGCCGCCGGCGAAATCATTCTGTTCATCGACGAATTGCATACGCTCGTCGGCGCCGGCGCAGCCGAAGGCGCGATCGACGCGAGCAATATCATCAAGCCGGCACTCGCGCGTGGTGAGTTGCAATGCATCGGCGCGACGACGCTCAACGAATTCCGCAAATACATCGAGAAAGATAGTGCGCTCGAGCGCCGATTTCAGCCGGTCATGGTCGGCGAGCCAAGCCTCGACGAAACCGTCGAAATTCTCAAAGGGCTACGCGAACGTTACGAACAGCATCACAAGGTTCGCATCACCGACGACGCGCTCGTCGCGGCGGCGAAGCTCTCGGATCGCTACGTCACCGATCGCTTCTTGCCCGATAAGGCGGTCGATCTCATCGACGAGGCCGGTTCTCGGGTGCGCTTGCAGGCGACCTTGCCGCCGCGCGAATTGCGCGAGCTCGATACCCAGATTCGCACCGTTGTCGCCGATCGCGAGACGGCCGTAAAGGCGCACGATTTCGATCGCGCTACGGCGTTGCGCGAAAAAGAGGAACGGATGCGCCTCGAGCGAGGCAAGCTCGAACACGATTGGAAAGAGGCGCGCGCGGCGAGCGAGGGTAAACTCGAAGTTACCGAAGCCGATATCGCGCATATCGTTTCGTCGTGGACGAAGATTCCCGTGAGTCGCCTCGCGCAAGCCGAGACGCAGAAACTCCTCGAGATGAAGGAATCGCTCCACAAGCGTATCGTCGGGCAGGACGAAGCGATCGAAGTCATCACCCGCGCGATCCGTCGTTCGCGCGCCGGATTGAAAAATCCGAATCGGCCGATCGGCTCGTTTATTTTCCTCGGCCCCACCGGCGTCGGTAAAACCGAGGTCGCGCGGAGCCTCGCGGAGTTTCTCTTCGACGACGAAGAATCGACGATCCGCATCGATATGTCGGAGTACATGGAGAAGTATTCGGTCTCGCGCCTGGTCGGGGCGCCTCCGGGATACGTCGGATATGAAGAAGGCGGTCAACTCACGGAAGCCGTGCGTCGTCGCCCCTACGCCGTCGTGCTGCTCGACGAAATCGAAAAAGCCCACCCCGATGTCTTCAATCTTTTACTCCAGATGCTCGACGATGGCCGACTCACCGATAGTCAAGGGCGACAGGTCGATTTCAAAAATGCCGTCGTCATAATGACCAGCAATATCGGCGCGACCGGTATGCAAACGACGACCGATATCGGCTTCCGGCCGCAAAAGCTCGATGTCGATGAAGGCAATAAGGCGTACGAGCGGATGAAGGGCAAGGTTCTGGAGGAAGTCAAGCAATCGTTCCGCCCCGAGTTTCTCAATCGCATCGACGAACTCGTGGTCTTTCACCAACTCACGCGCGAGCAGATCGAAGAGATCGTCGGGCTGGAGCTCGAGAAAGTCATGCGCGAAGTCAAAGCGCAAGATATGCACCTCCGCGTTACCGAAGCGGCGAAGGCGGTTCTTGCGAAGAAGGGCTGGGATCCGCAATTCGGTGCCCGGCCGCTGCGCCGTGCGATTCAGCGACTCGTCGAGGACGAGCTCGCCGAAGAGATGATTCGCGGGAACTTCGGTGCCGGCGACACGATTCTCGCCGATGTCGATCCCGAGAGTGCGGAGAAATTACGCTTCAGCAAAATCCCGTCGGTCGAGCCGCCGACGGCTCCGCCGGCCGAAGCCGCGCACGCATAGTCGGCGCCCCAGTCTAGAGTGGCTCGGGTCGATGCGAAGTCGGTGCTCCTCGTGCGTCTTCTCGGCGCGCTCGACGAGGGGCGCCATTCCTTCGATGGCCTGCGCGAGCGAATCGCTCAGGGCGGCCCCCTCCCGAGCCCGCGCTCCTTACGACGCTACCTCTCCGTTCTCGCAGATTCGAATTTCCCGTGGTTTTACGATCGGACTCGCGGGGTCTATCGATTCGTTGACGGCTATTCGCTGCGCGCCCTCAAGCTCGACCGCGGTGAGATCTTTGGGCTCGTCGCACTCCGTTCGTTAGCGAAGTCGCTCGGCGGCTCGGTCGGCGCGGCGGTCGATACTCTCGCGCGCCGGGTGGTAGCCTCTGGAGATGGGCAGGGGCCCGACCCGAGTTCTCTGTCGATCGGCATGCCGTTGCCGCGCGCCCAACTCGACGAGCGTGCGGAGGGGGTGCGCGAAGTCATCGCGGCCGCCGAGCGCGATCGCCGCGTCGTTACGATCGAGTACGTCGACCGGAACGGAAAGAAAAGTACGCGCGATATCGAGCCGTATGGGCTCATCGTGGGCGGGGGGCGCTATTATTGCGTTGGATACGATCGCATGCGGCGAGCTCGTCGAACTTTCGCGCTCGACGGAATCGAATCGGCGCGGCTGACCGCGCGCACCTATCAACGTCCTGCCGAATTCGATATGGAGAAATGGATGTCGAGTTCGATATCGGGATTGATGACCGGAGATGCAGCGCACGAGGTCGTCGTGCGCTTCGATCCGCGGATCGCCAAGGCGGCAGTGGCAGCATCCTCGCGGCTCGACCGCGATGTGATCGAGGGGGAGAAGGGGGGCGTGGACCTGCGCCTACGCGTCGCCGACCTCGACGAGTTACTGCGCTGGGTGCTCGGCTGGGGGGGCGAGGCTCGGCTCGTTGGCCCTCCGAGCGCGTTGCTCGGCATGCGCCGCTTGCTCTCGGAGATCGCTCGCCACTACGAAGGCGACCCGGCATGAGGTTATTTATTCGGCGCGCCGAAGGCTAGGCGTCGATGAAACGTTTGACGATGTTCGCCGCTCTCACCGGGCTCGCGCTCTCGCTGCTCGCGCCGAGGCCGGTCTTGAGCTTTTTCGGCGGCCTCCCGATCGACGGGATCAGCTGCGATGCGACCGAGGGCGTCGTGCTCCACATTCATAGCCATCTTCAACTCGTCGATCGCGGACGTACCGTTGTCGTTCCGGCATATATCGGCATCCCCTCGGTGCAGCCGCCCTGTCTCTATTGGCTCCATACCCACGATGCGACCGGAATCATTCACATCGAGTCGCCGACCAAGCGTTCGTTTACGCTCGGTGAATTTTTCGACGTCTGGGGGCAAAGCTTGAGTTGGAGTGTTGCCGGGCCGCTGCGCGCGCCGCGCGGAAAGCATCTGCGCGTCATCGTCGATGGCCGCGTGTGGCACGGGCGTTCCCCACGCGAGATTCTCTTACGCAATCACGAGGATATCACCATCGAACTCGGGCCGCCGTACGTCGCGCAGCAACCCTTCGATTGGTCGCGGATGTAAGGGACGGCGATGAGCGTAGCATCAGGAACCGTCGAGCTCGACGGCCGTCGCCTCTCGCTCGAGAGTATCGCCGCCGTTGCCGAAGATGGCGCACGAATTCGCGTTACCGATGAAGCAAAGGAGCGTGTCGCACGCGCGCGAGCGTTCGTAGAGGAACGCTTCGCCGACGGCGATGCGATTTATGGAGTCACGACCGGCTTCGGTCGCTTGGCGAACGTTCAGATCGATCCCGCCGACGCCGCGCTCTTGCAATTAAATCTCGTGCGCAGTCACGCCGCCGGTACCGGCGCGCCGCTCGATGAACGCTACGTTCGTGCCGCGGGCGTCTTACGCGTGAATTCGCTGGCGGCCGGGCATTCGGGCATCGCACCGGCGACGCTCGCGCTGCTGGTCGAAACGCTCAATCGCGGCGTCACCCCGGTAGTTCCGATGCAGGGATCGGTCGGCGCGAGCGGCGATCTCGCACCGCTCGCCCACATGTCGTTGTTGCTGATAGGCGAGGGCGAAGCGTTCTATCGCGGAAAGCGTATGCCCGCGGATCGAGCGCTCGCAGAGGCAGGCTTAGCGCCCGTGGTTTTGGGAGCGAAAGAGGGGCTCGCGCTCATCAACGGTACGCAAGTGATGACCGGCGTTGCGGCGCTCTCCCTCTTGCAGGCACAACGGCTCGCCGATAGCGCCGATCTCATTGCAGCGATGTCGTTAGAAGCGTACCTCGGAACCGACGCGGTCTTCGATCGGCGCATCAACGCTTTACGCCCCCATCACGGGCAGCGCATCGTCGCCGCCCGGCTGCGCCGTTTTCTCGAGGGTTCGGAGATCATGCAGTCGCACCGCGCCTGCGGCCGCGTACAAGATCCCTATTCGTTTCGCTGTATTCCCGTCGTTCACGGTGCGGTTCGCGATTCGATCGGACACGCGCGAGCGGTCGCCGAAATCGAGGCCAACTCCGTCACCGATAATCCGCTCGTCTTCCCCGAGGATCGTGTTTTTCTGAGCGGGGGAAATTTTCATGGAGAGCCGATCGCGCTGGCCATCGATTTCCTCAAAATGGCCATCTGCGAGATCGCGTCCATCTCCGAACGGCGGCTCTACTTGTTGCTCAACGCCGGCGACCGCGACCTCCCGCTCTTTCTCGCTCGCAAAAGCGGTTTGCAGTCGGGGTTGATGATCGTCCAATACGCTTCGGCGGCGCTCGTGAACGACAATAAAGGGCTCGCGTGGCCGAGCAGCGTCGATTCCATCCCGACCTCCGCCGGGCAAGAAGATCACGTCAGCATGGGGATGACCTCGGCGAACAATTTGGTTCGCGTGCTCGAGAACGTCGAAGGATCGCTCGCCTGCGAGTTGCTCGGCGCTCTCGCCGCTACCGATTTTCGTCGTCCGTTACGGAGTGCGCGTGCGACCGAGGAGCTCTACGAGCTCGCTCGCCAGAGCATTCCGCCGCTGACCGAGGATCGTTCGCCGGCTCCCGATATTCTCGCCGCACGCGCGTTAATTCGATCCGGCGCGATCGCACGCATTTTTGCTCGAGCACCATTGGAATAACCAGAGGAGAAGCGCAATGAGTATGACGTTCTCGGGTCCCCGGCCGGTACGAGCCGCACGCGGTACGGAGTTGACGTGTTTGGGGTGGCCGCAGGAAGCCGCGTTGCGCATGCTGATGAACAACCTCGATCCCGAGGTTGCCGAACGCCCCGACGATCTCGTCGTGTACGGCGGCAGCGGGCGTGCCGCGCGCTCGTGGGAGGCCTTCGATGCGCTCGTCCGCACGTTGCGTCGACTGAAAAACGACGAGACGATGGTGGTGCAGAGCGGCAAACCGGTCGCGGTCTGGAAAACGCACGAACGCGCCCCGCGCGTGCTCATCGCCAATAGCAATCTGGTTCCGAAATGGGCGGATTGGGAGACTTTTCGCTCGCTCGAGGCGCAGGGGCTCACGATGTACGGGCAGATGACCGCGGGTTCGTGGATCTATATCGGTACGCAGGGCATCGTGCAGGGCACCTACGAGACGTTCGCCGAGCTCGCGCGCCAACATTATGGCGGTACGTTGCGTGGCCGCGTCGCGCTTACCGCAGGGATCGGTGGAATGGGCGGCGCGCAACCGTTGGCGATTACGATGTGCGAGGGCATCGCGTTAGTCATCGACGTCGATCGCACGCGCTTGGAGCGTCGACGCGATTTGCGCTATCTAGATCTCGTGGTCGATTCGCGCGAAGAGGCGCTCGCGCGTGTCGAGCGCGCGCGACGCGACGGAGAGGCGATCTCGATCGGATACGAAGGGAATGCGGCCGATGAATTCGCCGCCCTCTTTGCCGCGGGCTTTCGCCCCGATGCGGTCACCGATCAGACCTCCGCCCACGACATGCTCAACGGATACGTTCCCTCGGGAGTAACGCTCGCCGAGGCCGACGCGCTGCGCGCGAGCGACCCGGCGGAGTACGAACGGCGTAGTTACGAAACCGCCGGCCGGCATGTCGAGGCGATGCTGCAATTTCTCGACGCCGGTGCGGTGGTCTTCGATTACGGAAACAATCTGCGCGAGGCGGCGAAAAAAGCTGGGGTCGCGCGCGCCTTCGAGTTTCCGGGTTTCGTTCCAGCATTCATTCGCCCGCTCTTCTGTCGCGGCAGCGGTCCGTTTCGTTTCGCCGCGCTCTCCGGCGACCCGGCCGATATCGCGCGCTGCGATCGCGAACTCCTCGCGCTCTTCCCCGAGGACGCACATCTGCATCGTTGGCTTACGATGGCACGCGAACGGATCGCGTTCCAGGGCTTACCGGCCCGCATCTGTTGGTTGGGCTATGGAGATCGTGCGAAGGCGGGGCTCGCCTTTAACGATCTCGTGCGCCGTGGGGAGCTCTCCGCGCCGATCGTTATCGGGCGCGACCATCTCGATACCGGAAGCGTCGCGTCACCATATCGCGAGACCGAGGGAATGCGCGATGGAAGCGATGCGATCGCCGATTGGCCGATTCTCAACGCGATGCTCAATACCGCCGCGGGAGCGCACTGGGTGAGCTTTCATCACGGCGGCGGGGTTGGAATCGGTTACAGCCTTCATGCAGGAATGGTGGTGGTTGCCGATGGTTCGCGCGATGCGGAGGAGCGCTTGGGCGCCGTTTTAACGACCGATTGTGGTATGGGTGTCGTCCGTCACGCCGACGCTGGGTACGAACTCGCAATCGAGACCGCCGATGAAAAGGGCATCGATTGGCGGCTGTAGCGGCGGCGCCGGCGCTGCTGCTGCGGGCGCGCGCGCTGATCACCTGCGATACCGAGGCACCGCAACAGGGCATCACCTTCGAGGATCTCGGGCTCGTCGAACGCGCTGCGATCTTGCTGCGCGACGGGCGCATCGCTGCGATGGGCGAGCGAGCGACGGTGGAGCGAGCGGCGGGAGCTCTCGATTGCGAACTCCTCGATCTTCCCAACGCCGTAATCGTTCCTGGGTTTGTCGATGCGCATACCCATCCGCTCTTCTCCGGCAACAGGGAACCCGATTTTCGCGCGCGTCTGAGAAACGAGCCTTCCCCGCTTGGGATGCTCTACACCGTCGCGCGAACGCGCGAAGCGTTGCTCTCTCCGGAGCGTTTCTGGCACGTGGAGGTCGAACCGCGCCTTCGTGCGATGCTCGCACATGGGACGACGACCGCCGAGATCAAGACCGGGTATGCACTGCATCGCCCCGGAGAGCTGGAACTACTTGACCTGCTCGTACGTGCGAGATCCGACGAACGGCTTCCGTGGATTCTACCGACCTTTCTCGGTGCGCACGCATTGCCGCCGGAGTTTCCCGACGCCGATGGCTACGTCGACTATCTTATCGATCAGTGCCTCCCGTACGCACGGGTTCACGGTGCCCGCTATGCAGACGCGTTCTGCGAACCTGGATGTTTTTCGGCAGCTCAAACCGAACGCTACCTCAAAGCGGCACGAGAAGAAGGGCTGCGATTGCGGGTCCATTGCGACGAGATGCAGCACGGCGGTGCCGCAACGATGGCGATCGCGCTCGGCGTCGATGCGATCGACCATGGAAATTACATGACCGATGCCGATGTCGAGCGCTTGGCGACCGGGGAGACCGTTTTGGTCGCTTGCCCGGCGACGATCGATTACCTCGGGCTGGAACGGCACGCTCCGGTGCGTTCGCTCCTCGAACGTGGCGGTCGCGTCGCGCTCGCCAGCGACTTTAATCCGGGAACCTCGCCCTGCCTCAACCTGCAACACATCGCGTACCTCGGTAGAAAAATATTCGGTCTGAGCGCCGCCGAGGCGCTCGACGCGGTCACGCGTCAGGCGGCGCGCAGTCTCCGGGTCGAGCGGGGCGTCCTTCGTGTCGGCGGGCATGCCGATATCGTTGCGTTGGAACTCGACGAGCCAAACGAGTTTGGTTGGATGCACGGCGGCAATTTTGCAACCGCGGTCGTTCGCGCGGGGCGCGTGCTGCTATGAACGAGCTCTTTATCGCCGCTCGCGCGCTCCTCGACGGCGAGGAACGACGGGAGCTCGGATTCCTCGTCGAGCGCGGACGATTCACAAAGATCGGCGATGCGAAAACGCTGATGTTGGAGGCCGCGCATCGCGGGACGCCGACGCGGCGTTTTCCGGAGGATCGCCTGCTCGTTCCGGGTTTTATCAACGGACATAGCCATGCCTACCAGGTGCTGTTGCGCGGATGGGCCGACGACTGGAGCTTTGACAAATGGCGCAGCGATGCGCTCTATCGCGTCGTTCCGCAATTAACGCCCGACGATATCTACTGGGTCTTCGTTTTTGCCTTTAGCGAGATGCTCGCGGCGGGTATTACGACGGTCGTCGAATTTTTTTATCTTAATGGCGCGGGGAACGATCATGCCGAAGCGGCGATCCGCGCCGCCCGCGAGACGGGGATACGGTTGGTGTTCGCACGAACCTGGATGGATGCGGCGTACGCGCCCGACGCGTATCGCGAGACGATCGACGAGGCGCGCTCGCGAAGCGAAGCGCTGCTCGACCGCCATCCCGATATCAATTTTTGCGTCGCCCCGCATTCGTTACACGCCGCATCGCCGGCGATGATCGAAGCCGCGGCGGCGTTTGCTGCCGAATACGATTGCATGTTGCACGTTCACGTTGCCGAGGCCGCCTACGAGGGGGAAGCGACGCTACGGGAGCACGGCGCGACGCCGATTCGGTTCCTCGACCGGCTCGGCGCGCTCAACGAGCGCTGCGTTGCCGTTCATGCGATTTATATCGACGACGAAGAGAAGGAATTGCTTGCAGAGCGCGGCGCGCGCGTCATTCACAATCCGATGACCAATCAATATCTTGGCGACGGTATCTGCGATATTTCGAGCCTGCGCGCACTTGGCGTACCGCTGGGGCTCGGTACCGATGCCGACGTCAAGCCGTCGGCGATCGACGAGATGCGCGCCGCATCGCTGTTACAGAAGATCGCGAGGAGCGATGGTGCGGCGTTCGGCGCGCGCGCGGCCTTCGATATGGCGACCGCGAGTGGCGCGCGCGCGCTGCGAATCGACGCGGGGCGGCTGGAGGAGGGCGCGTTCGCCGATTTCGTCGTGCTCGACGCCCGCGCGATCGACCCGTGGGCACCAGCGGTCAACGCGCTGGTCTATCGCGGCGAGGATGCCTGGGTGCAGGGAGCGTTCGTGGGCGGACGGCGCGTCGGAGGCCGCGAGCCCAGCGCGGCGGCGAGCGCCGCACGGGAACGGCTACGCGGAATCGCGGAACGCCTCGTTCCGTAGGAGACGCATGAAGGTGCCGAAGCGCGCGTTGTTCTCCGGAGTCGAGGGCATCTCGGTATAGACGACGATCGCGGCGCGACGGCGATCGCCGGTCGTGAGGATGCCGCCGTCATGGGTGACTTCGCTCGTGTCGCCGGTCTTATGGGCGAATCGATCCCCAGGGGCGAGCCCGAGACTGAGTTTGTCGTTCCACCATTGCTCGCCGAGCCAACCCTCGAGGAGCTCTGCGCCGGGAAACGCGCGTTCGGCGATCTGCCGAAAGAGCCGTGCCGCGTCGCGCACGGGATGCGCGTTCCGATGCCTCCCATCCCACTGCGGGTCTTCGATCAGTGGGTCGCTCCCGGAGAGCTTGCGGTAGAAACCCGTCGCTTCGAGGCCAAGCTCCTCGCGAACGATCGCGGTCGCTTCCTCGCGGCCGAGGCGGTCGAGGAGCTCGTTGGTCGCAATGTTGTCGGAGCGATCGATGGCGTACCGGCAGAGCTCCTCGATGCTCGCCGGGTAGCCGGGTTCGATCGGTGAGGGGGCGTCGTTCAGGGTGAGATTCTCCGAGCGGACGGGGCGCCGCTCGTCGAGCCGTCGCGCGCCGCGTGCGGCGAAGAGCAGCGCCGCGGCAGCGAGCGGCGTCTTGATCGTGCTTGCGGGATAGATTGGGCGCTCCGGATCGAGGGCGAGCGCAGGGCCATCTGAGCCCAGGGGATCCCAGAGGATCGAGGGGCGAACGAGCCCGGCGCGTTGGGCGTACTCTTGAAGCTCCGAGCTCTCCATGCAGCGGGGCGCTTCCAGAACGGCCGCTGCAACCCTCGCCCCTCCAATGGGTTAAATGTGCGTGTAAGCACTTGCACGCAGCACCGGGTTCGGGTATTCTTCTCATGCAAGTACTTGCTTGCGCTAGGATAATGAAAACAAAAGAAACGAAAGTCCAAATTTTTGCGAGCGACCTCCTCGATATCGCGCGAGACGAGGCGCGTATCGATGCGATCGTCGACCGGCACACCGAACGGGTCGTCGTCGATATCGCCGAACTCTCGATCCTCGACGTCGGGCGAATGCGGAGCCTCGTCGCGCTGCTGCGCCGCAGCCGCGCACACGGCATCGAATTCTCGGTTCGCACCGCGCATGACGAAGTGCGGAGACAGCTCGCCCTGACGGGGCTCGACCGTATTCTGGAAATCGATGGAGATAGTGCGGCATGATCGCCCGATTCTTCCTCCTCCTCGCACTGGTGCCGGGGCTGCTCGCGCTCTCCGCGCCCGCGCCGACGCCAACGCTTCGCCCGATGAACGCTGCGGCGATCGTCGACAAAATGCTCGACCGAAACCCGGGCCTCTCGAGTTATAGCGTGCGCGTACACGTGACGACGCACATGTTCTCGTTTCCGTTTCTTTCGCCGACGCTCGACGGGACCTCGTACTACAAACGACCGAGTAAATTCGTCGTCGTTTTCGATCGGGTACCGGCGTACGCGGCGGGGTTCTCGAAAATATTTAATAACGTCGGCGACCCGGGAGCGTGGACGAAGGATAACGTGGTCTCGTATGCCGGCACGCGTATGTGGAGCGGGCGCCCCGTCTACGTACTGAAGGTCGCGCCGCGGCAGTATAGCGATATTCTTGCCTACGCGCACGCGATCGTCGACCCCGAAAATTGGGAGTTAGTCGTGATGACCTGGCATTATCGCGACGGCGGGACGATTTCGATGCGCCAGTGGTACCGTCGCGAACATGGCTATGACGTCCTTGCCGAACAGAGTGCCGATATTAATTTTCGCGTGCACGCGAGTTCGCACGCGACCTACGGCACATATCAACTGAACGTTCCGGTTCCAAACACCGTTTTCACGGGTGGCAAATGAGCACCCATAGTGCGACCGCTCGCGCCGACGAACGGCGCACGGCCGGTACCGATGCAACGCGCGAGCGGATCCTCCATGCCGCTCGCGAAGTTGTCGCTCGGAAAGGGAAACGTGCGGCAACGACTCGCGAGATCGCCGAAGTGGCGGGCGTTAACGAAACCACCCTCTTTCGGCATTTTGGAACGAAAGAAAAACTGCTCTTCGAACTCGTTGAGTACTGTTGCCCGAGCACCTCGATTGATGAGTACACCGTGTCGCTACGCGGATCGGTCGAGAGCGATCTGATGACGATCGGCAACTTTCTTATGGAGCGCCTCTGGAATATGCGCGATATGGTGCGCTGGTCGATGGTCGAGGACGATTACGAGACGAACGTGTATGGGTCGGCGACCTGGCGGCCTCAGAATGCGGTTCGTGAGGCGCTCGTTGCCTTTATGGCCTCACGCGTGGAGCGGGGCGAACTCGTCGGCAACCCTGAGGACCTCGCCGCTGTTTTCGGGTCGATGATCTTCGCACACGTGATGGGCCGTCAGAAATACCCCGATGTTCGGTTTTACGCAGATCAAGAGTATGGGCTGCGGACGTATATTCAAATTTTTCTCAATGGATCGAGGAGCAAGTAATGACGACGAATCTGCACGAGAGCCCCAATAACTCGGCGGTTGAGGAGCTTGAAGCCGATGAGGATGCAGCCACGAATCAGCCGCGAAAGCGAGTGATCTTCGGCGTGCTTGGAACGATCCTCGCGATCGTTTTATTAATATTCGGTGGCAGGTGGTATGCGTACGCGCGCGTTCATGCGGGCACCGAAGATGCCATGGTCGATTCCGACGTCGTAGCGATCACGAGCAAGATCGGCGAAAAAATCGATTCGATACCGGTGCAGACGAACCAATACGTTCGCAAAGGGCAACTCTTGGTCGTGCTCGATAATCGTACCGAGCGACACCAATTAGCCCAGGCCCAGGCTGCTTACAATCAAGCAGTCTCCACCCAGACTACGTTGGTGCAACAGAGCCAAGGAGGCATCGCGCAGGCCCAGGCGGGTGTGGCGAGTGCCGTGGCGTCGGTTCCGCAAGCCGATGCTGCGCTCGCACAGGCGCGCGCGCAACTCGCCGCCGCGATCGCCGAGGTTCCGGCGGCACGGGCGAATTACTCGAAGGCAGCTGCCGATCTCGCGCGTGCGCGTTCGTTGGTTCGCACCGGAGACGTCGCGCGTCAGGAACTCGATGCCGCGCTCGCCGAGGAGGGCGCAGCGGCGGCGCAGCTCGCAACCGCACAAGCCAACGTTGGAGCGGCACGCGACGGAGTGCGCGCCGCACAGGATCGCGTTGTGGCGGCCCAGGCCGGTATCGCGGGTGCCCAGGGCGGCGTAACGACCGCGCAAGGCAAGCTCGCGCAGTCGAGCAATTCGAGCCAAGTCGTCTCGGCGCAGGCGGCGCTCGACCTCGCAAAACTCAACCTTCAGTACACGCGCATCTACTCGCCGATCGATGGATACGTCGGTGAGAAGAGCGCGCAGATCGGCCAGACGGTCGGCGCCGGAATGAACCTGATGACCGTGATTCCATCGAAAGATATCTTCATAACGGCAAACTATAAGGAAACCGCGGTCGGCGCGATTCACGTCGGGCAGGAAGCCGATATTTTCGTGGATGCCTATCCCGGGCACACCTTCCACGGTCACGTGATTTCGATCAACCCGGCATCGCAGAATACCTACGCACTGATCCCGTCGCAGAATGCAACCGGCAACTTCGTTAAAGTGACGCAACGCATTCCGGTGCGCATCTCTATCGACGATCTCACCCCGAAGATGCCGTTGCGCCCGGGAATGAGCGTTGAAGCGGACGTAAAGGTTCGCTAGTGGTGGATTCGCGGCGGACGAGCGAGTCGCCGCTCGTCGAGCACGGCTGGCGGCTTGCGGTCATTACCGTTGCGGTGATTACCGCGACGCTCCTTGAGATCGTCGATACGACGATCGTTAATGTAGCATTACCGAATATACAGGGGAATTTCGGCGTCCCAATCGATCAGGGCGCATGGATCGTTACTGGCTATATCATCGCCAATGTCATCGTGATTCCGATTACCCCGTGGCTGCAAGGGCGTTTCGGTCGCCGTCAATATTTTACCGCTTCGATTGTGATCTTTACCGTCGCGTCGCTCATGTGCGGGCTCGCCCCGTCGTTTAATTCGTTGGTATTTTGGCGCATCGTGCAAGGGCTCGGTGGCGGCGGGCTGATTTCGACCTCGCAAGCGATCCTTCGCGATATTTTTGGAGTACGTCAACAAGGGCGCGCTCAAGGTATCTTTGCGATGGGCGTCATCGTGGGGCCGGCGATCGGGCCGGTGCTCGGCGGCTTTATCACCGATAACTTTACGTGGCGTTGGGCCTTCTTTATCAACCTACCGGTTGGAATTATTGCCGCGACGCTCACGCTGTTGTATATGCGAAATCCCGCGAAACCTCGTGCGATGGCACTCGACTGGTTCGGGTTAGCGTTATTGGCGCTGGGGCTGGGATCGATGCAATACGTCCTCGATCAGGGGCAGCAATACGATTGGCTCAGCAATGCAGCGATCCGTACCTTCGCGGGGCTCGCCGTTCTCGGTATCGTCGCATTCGTTCTCTGGACCTTGCGCTCGCGCAGGCCGGTCGTCGATCTGCACGTATTGAAAATACGCCAAGTCGCCGTCGGGAGCGTGCTAGGAGCGGTGCTTGGGATCAGCCTCTATGGGTCGATTCTCGTGTTACCGCAGTACCTACAGAACTCGCTTGGTTTTACGGCGACACTCTCGGGCTTAACGGTATTGGTCCGCGCGCTTGCGGTTATGCTCTTCACTCCGCTGACGGCCGCGCTGGCGGGGCGCGGGATCCTCGACGTGCGCATATCCACGGGGATCGGATTCGTTCTCCTGGGGATTTCGAATTGGATGCTCGCGGGGGTGACGACGCCGGATTCGCAATTTGGAACGCTCGTCCCCTCGTTGGTCATCAGCGGCATCGCTCTCTCGCAGATATTCGTCCCGCTCTCGATCGCGGTTATCGGCGGGGTCGCCGATAAAGATGTCGCATCGACCTCCGCATTCTTCAATCTCTCACGACAGGTCGGCGGGAGCGTTGCGACTGCCATTTTAGTGACGATTTTAGTTCGCGGAATTACGTACCATCAGGCGCAGATCGCCGGCGTGGAGACGCTCGGACGGCCCGCGACCGCGCTCTACCTCCAGCGTGACGGCGGCGAGCGTTCGACCCAAGCTCTAGTGAAACTCGAAAATATGGTTGGTGCTCAGGCGCAGGTGCTGTCGTATGCCGATACGTCGCGCTGGGTCGCGATCATGACGATCGGGCTCGCGCCGCTCGTCCTTTTACTTAGAAAGCCGCGGAGCGCCGCGGTGGCAGTGGAATAGGAGAACTGGTGATGTATCAATCTCTGCGTCGTGCGGCAATCGTAGGTATCTCGGCGGCGATAGTAACGAACCCTCTGTATGCCTTGGCCGCATCGAAAAGCGCGCCGGCAATTCCGGTCGTTGCGCGCGGCTATCGCGCTCCGGCTCTCCCGACCGTAACCTCGGAGGTCGTCGGTGTCACCGGGCAGCCTTTCGTCGGCATTCGCCTTCACGACGCCATAGCGATGGCGCTTCGCAAGAACGCCGACCTTGCGATTGCGGGAGAGAACGTCAAGATCGCCCGCTATGCCGTGGTTGCCGCCAAGGGGAATTTCGACTTACGATTTCAGATTGCGCCCTCGGTGACACACCTCACCCAAGCGCCGACGAACGCCTTTTTTGCGGGACCGAATTTTAGCCCGATCGTTCAGAACCAACAAAAAGTAGCGGGAGCGGTGAGCGCGCTCTTACCGGGTGGTCAGAGCGTAAGCGTCGGGCTCTCGCAAACGAAAACGATCGATAACACCTTTATCAACGCGTTCGACCCGAGTTATGCGACCTCGTTGAACGTCGGCCTCGACCAACCACTGCTGCGCGGAGCGGGGATGAACCCGGCGAAAGAACAGCTTCAGCTCGCGGTCGTCGGTTCGCGCGCGGCGCGCGCCCAAGCGCGAACGGAAGCTGCGGCGACCGTCGCGGCGGTCGAGTCGACATATTGGCAACTCGTAGCGGCCTGGCGTAGCGTCGCTATCGCACAGAGTGCGCTACGCGAAGCGAAATTGCAGGAGGGAAGCGTCGACCGTCTGGTCGCACGAGGCGCCGCAGCACCTATCGATCGGACTGAGGCGCAATCGCAGGTAGAGAGTTTCCGGGCATCTCGCGATAGCGCGCTCCAGCAGGTGTCCACCTTACAGAACGCCTTGAAGTCGCAGATTCTCAGCGAGAGTAGCGATCCGATTTGGTTAGCGAACCTCGTTCCTATCTCGCCTGCGCGCACGTTGCCGAAGGTCGCACGCCTCAAGGTGCTCGTCGAACGAGCGTTGCACGATCGCCCCGAGATCGCGCAGAGTGCTGCGACGCGAGAGGAAGCTGCGATTGCTCTGGCAACTGCAAAGAACGGCGTGCTGCCGAAGATCGACTTGAGCCTAGGATATCAGAGTAACGGGTTCGCCGGTATTCCTACCAACGTCAATCCGTTAGGTTCGGGTCCGGTGACGCCGGTTCCGGGATATTTAGCGGGTTCGATGGCGCAGTCGTATCACAACCTGTGGGGTGGACGCTTTCCCGTGTACGACGCGCAGGTTACCTATTCCACAACCTTCGGCCATCGCCGTTCGCATGCCGCGCTCGAAACCGCTCAGGCCAAAGCGCGGATCGCGGCGCTGCAATCGAAGAACGTCGTCGATCAGATCGTCATTGAAAATCGAAATGCTTTGCAGGCGTATCGTTCTGCGCTCGCTCGCCTAGCAGCGACGCGGGCGGCACGCATTGCGGCGCGGGCGGTCTACCAATCGGAGGTGCGGAAATACAAAAACGGCGCATCGACGACGTTTCTCGTGCTGCAACGACAGGTTCAATTGGAACGAGCACGTGGAGCCGAGTTGCAGGCACAGACCGACCTCAATATTGCAGTCGTCGAGATCGAGCAGGCGAGCGGCACGATTCTTGCAAAAAATCACGTGAGGGTCGATACCCTTGGTTCGGGAGTATTGCCGTGATGGAGATTGGTACCGTACGCCGACGCATGAGTACGGCGATGCAGCGAAGCATCTCCGAACGCGTCGCGGTTCTCTACGGGCGCGAGTTAGAGCAATGGAATAGGCGTCGCCCCGTCGAGTTCGTTCAGCCGAGAACGCTGCGTTCGACGAACCAGATCAACTGACCGTCGCTCGGGGCGATCGCCTCGACCGGGTAGCGGAGCGGGCCGCCCTCACCGCGCGAGACCGCCGCGAAGGACGCTGCCTTCTCGCTACCCGCGAGAGCGATCGCGACCGTGCGCGCGCTATTGATCGCCGCAGGCGTCAGCGTGAGGCGCCATTGCTGCTTGCTCTCGGAATAGACCGCACGGACAAGACGCTCGTCGTCGGCAAAGGGGTCGCTGCCGGGAAAGAGCGAGGCCGTATGCCCGTCGGGCCCCATACCTAAAAGAACGAGATCGAAATGCGGCGTCGCGCCGAATCGGTCGTGAATAAGAGTGGCGTATTCGGTAGCCGCTACGGCAGGATCCGCTTCGCCGCGCATACGCAGAATCGCCGGCGCGCGCAGCGGAACGTGCGCGAGTAATGCCTCCCGAGCCATGCGATAGTTCGAGTCGGCATCGGTAGGTGCGACGCATCGCTCGTCACCGAAAAAAATGGTAACCCGGGTCCAGTCGATGGCATTCCGGCGCGGCGTACGCGCAAGTAGTTCGTATGCCGCGCGTGGAGTCGTCCCTCCGGCCAGAACGAGCGATACGTCGGCGCGCAGTGCCTGCGCCTCACCGAGGCTCGCAACCACAAAATCGGCGAGCCGCTCGGCGAGCGCTTCGGGGTTCGGAAGAACCTCGCGCACGCCGATCACGAGGTTGCACCGAGGCTCAATTGCGAGGCAACGATTGCCAGAATTTCACGATAGTAGGGGTCGATTCGGCCCGAGAGGAGAGCGTTTTCGACGAGCGACATCGTATCGAGCGGCACGAAGGGGAGTGAGGCGTCGTGCGTCTTCCTCCCGAGTGCGGCGGTAACGTGCGCGCAATGGGTTGGTTCGTCGAAGAGAAACTCGTACGAGCACCCCGTTCCGGCTAAGACGCATCGTGCAACGCGGCGTACTTGCCCCTTGCGGGCGAAGGCGACGGCGCCGCCCTCGAAGGTGCGATGGAGGGCGCGCCCGAGCCAAGCCCGCAGATAGATTGCCTCCGCAAGCGAACCTGCGTCGATTTCGATGCGTTCGATCTTTGGTAGGTGCTTGCGATGCGTCGAGTCGTCGAAGTACCCGGCGAGAACCTCTTGAACCGGGCGAATACGTAGATAGGCGAGGTCGATTGGCGGCCGCGAGCCGAGGGCTTCGGCGAGGTCGATAAATTCTCGCAGGTTTTCAACGTCGCTCGAACTACCCGAAGAGTCAACGATAGCCGGTAGTGCGAAACGAGCGAGTTCTTCGAAGAGCCGCTCGACGCCGATGGTCGAACCGTTCCACCAGAGCACCTCGGGAACGTCGGGTATCGTCAGCGCATCGAGCAAGGAGCGAACGGTCTGCGGCGCGCAGTCGACTATTCCGAAACGAACGATCTCTGATTGCGAGCCGCCGCCGATCTGCGGTTGTACCGAAGCGGTCATCGGGTCTCCGAGCGTCGTTCCATCGAGCAAGATGATTCGTGTCGGATATTTACCTGCCACGCCTTCGACCCGCTGCGCGACCCACTCCTCTCGTTCCGGTTCGTTATTATAGACGATGAAATTCATCATCGTCGCGCGAGCGACGCCGTTCCCGCAACGCGCTTCGTCGAGCGATCGCTTGATCTCCGTTACGTTGACGATTGCGCCAGTACTCTCCATCGTTAAATCCGACGCCAGTGGTTCCCGTCATCGTTGGTGAGCGCATCGGCCTGTTGCGGGCCCTCGGAACCCGCTGGGTAATTAGGAAAGCTGCGATCTTGCGTCGCGCTCCAGCGTTCGAGTACCGGCGTGACGATCTCCCAAGCGAGTTCGACGGCATCCCAGCGTGTGAAGAGCGTTTGGTCGCCGCGGATCGCGTCGGCGATGAGCCGCTCGTATGCCGGAGCCGAGGCGACGCCGAACCCCGTGCCGTAGTTGAAATCCATCGTTACGGCACGGATGTGGTTCTTCGGCCCCGGAACCTTCGCGTTGAATCGCAGCGAAAGCCCTTCGTCGGGTTGAATCTTCATGACGAGAACGTTGGCTTCGATCGCGTCGCTCGCCTCACCGAAAAGTCGGTGTGGAATCGGAGCGAAGGTCACCGCGATCTCGGTCGATTTTCGCGCGAGCCGCTTGCCACTGCGTAGATAAAACGGCACGCCCGACCAGCGCCAGTTGTCGATGTGGAGTTTCAGCGCGGCGAAGGTCTCGGTATTCGAGGTTGGATTGACGTCGCATTCCTCACGATAACCGGGAACGCTCTCCCCCTCGATCGTGCCGGGCCCGTATTGCCCTCGCGCGGCGAATCGATCGAGATCCTCGGCGTCGAGTCGGCGCATGGCCGAGAGTACTTTGAATTTCTCGTTGCGAATGGCATCGGCGCTCGCGGTCGCGGGCGGTTCCATCGCCACTAATGCGAGGAGATTCATCACGTGGTTCTGCAACATATCGCGCAACGCTCCCGAACTCTCGTAGTAGCCGCCTCGCTGTTCGACGCCGAGCGTCTCCGAGGCGGTAATCTGTACGGAGCGAACGTATTGGCGATTCCAAATCGGTTCGAAAATGGTGTTCGCAAAGCGGAGCGCCATAATATCCTGCACCGTCTCTTTGCCGAGATAGTGGTCGATGCGATAGATGTGGCTCTCCTCAAAAACTCCGTTCATTTCGCGTTGAAGGGCGCGAGCGGTCGCGAGATCGGTCCCGAACGGCTTCTCGACGATAATGCGCGTCCAGCCCTTCTGGTTCGATTTTGGATCGAGCTTTGCCGTGGCGAGCCGTTCGACGATCGTCGGAAAGACCGATGGCGGGGTCGAGAGGTAGAAGAGGCGATTCCCGGCGGTTCCGAGCTGTTGGTCGCTGCGTTCCAGCACTTCGCGGAGGTCGTGAAAATGTGCGTCGTCATCGAAATCGGCGGTAATGTACGAAATGCGCCGTGCAAATTCACCCCACATCGACTCCTTCGCCGGCCCCGATCGTGAAAACGAATCGACACTCTCTTTGCAATACGCGCGAAAGGAATCGTCGGTGAAGGACGAGCGAGAGAAACCGACGACGGAAAAATTCGCGGGGAGCAACCCTTCGAGGCGCAGGTTGTAGACGGCCGGTAAGAGCATGCGTTTGAAGAGGTCTCCGCTCGCACCGAAGAAGACGATGCTGCAGGGATCTTCGATGCGATCGCTCTCGAGTAAGGCGCGAAGCGGATTCTCGAGTCCCGGCGACGGCTCGGCGGTAACGACGGCTTCAGCCATTCTGCCCTTCGTGTTGTACGGCGTGTCCGCC
>JABEUX010000133.1 GCA_013044185.1 Vulcanimicrobiota bacterium
ACCGGCTTGGGGATGCTCGGGCTCGGCGCAGTCGTCTACGCGACCACCTTCGATTTTCGCCGATTATACGGCGTGCTGATGATGGCGCTGATGGCGATTATTCTTATCAGCATCGTTTCGCTCTTCATACACTTCGTTTCGCCGACCGCGATCTCGTGGGTGATTCTCTTCATCTTCGCCGGCCTGACACTCGCCGATTTCGCGCGCATTCGCGCCGGAGGAGGGGGTTCGAGCGCGGTTATGCTGGCGGTGAGTATCTATCTCGACGCGATCAATATTTTTCTCGCGTTGCTGCAAATCTTCGGCGGCCGCCGCTCGAACGATTAGCGACCGAAAGTGTGCGGGATCGTCGGTCTCTTCGCCCCCGGTCGTGATGCGGCGCGGCTCGCCTATTTCGGTCTCTACGCGCTCCAACATCGCGGGCAGGAATCGGCCGGGATCGCCGCCGGCGACGGCGGCACGCTGCGCTCGCATAAGGAGATGGGGCTCCTCGGAGCGATCTTCGACGAAGAGATTCTCGCTCAATTAAGCGGCCATGTCGCGGTCGGGCACACGCGGTACTCGACGACGGGCTCCTCAGTGGTCGTCAATGCGCAACCGCTGCTCGAGCGCACCGAAATCGGCGAGTTCGCCGTAGCGCATAACGGGAACCTCACCAATACCGACGAACTGCGCGCCTCCCTTCCGGCGGGGACGATCATGCAGGCCTCCTCGGATACCGAAGTCCTCGCGAAACTCATCGTCGAGGGCTCGGGAACGATGATGGAGCGGATCGAAGCGGCGATGCAAAAAGCGCGCGGCGCGTATTCGATCGTGCTCTGTTCGGAGAGCGAACTTTTTGCGTTTCGCGATCCTTGGGGCGTGCGTCCGCTCTGCTTAGGAACCTTCGACGACGGCGGCTACGTTGTCGCCAGCGAATCGTGCGCGCTCGCAACCGTCGGGGCTCGCTATCTTCGCGAGGTCGAGGCGGGTGAGGTGTTGCACGTAACGAACGAGGGCCTCACCTCGTATCACGTTCACGTGCGCGACGAATTTCCAGCACTCTGTATGTTCGAGTATATCTATTTCGCGCGCCCCGATTCCAGACTCGACAATCGTTCTATCTATATGGCGCGTCACGAAATGGGGCGCCGGCTCGCGCGCGAGCATCCCGTCGAAGCCGACTGCGTTATGGCGGTTCCCGATTCCGCCGTTCCCGGCGGAATCGGCTATGCCACCGAGAGCGGGCTACCCTACGTCGAAGGGCTTATCAAAAATCGCTACATCGGGCGGACGTTTATCAGCCCCGACCAATCGATGCGATCGCGCGGCGTGCATTTGAAATTCAATCCGGTCGTCGAGAATTTGCGCGGTCAACGCGTGGTGGTGGTCGACGACTCGATCGTTCGGGGAACGACGACGCCGCGCATCGTGGCACTTTTGCGCGAGGCGGGAGCGCGCGAGGTGCATTTACGGATCACCTCGCCGCCGATACTCCACCCCTGTTATCTCGGCGTCGATATGGCCAGCTACGACGAACTCATCGCCGCGAATTATAGCGTCGACGAGATTTGCGCGAAGACCGGCGCCGATTCGCTCGGCTATCTTTCGCTCGATGGATTGATCGCCTCGACCGGGCGCAAGCGCGAAGAGATGTGCCTGGGTTGCCTCACCGGCGTCTACCCGACCGAGCCCGCCGTGCACGAACGCGGGCCGCACGCACTCACGCGCTCCTAGAGGAGCGGGCGAGGGCGGCGGCGCTACGGTTCGGGCTGGAGGTTGCGCGCGATCGAACTCGGCGCCGGGAGCCTTATGCGATCCGCAAGCCTGATGAAGGCGAGAAATCGTACGTTGAGCCAGGTTGGGTCGAACTCGAACCATTGTAGTCCGTGGCGCGCCGAGAACGGGAAAGCATGATGGTTATTATGCCAGCCTTCGCCCCAGGAGAGGAGCGCGACCCACCAGCAGTTGGTCGAGAGATCCTTCGTGCGGTAGGTACGATAGCCTAAGGAGTGTGCGGCACTATTGACGAGCCACGTCGTGTGATAGCCGAGCACGAGGCGAACGAAGATTCCCCAGACGACCCAGGTCCAGCCGCCGAGCGCAAAAAGAAGGAGCGCGAGCGCTAGCTGCATGTAGACGTGCGTGCGTTCGAGGAAGCGATAGAAGCGGCTTCCGCAGAGGTCGGGCGCAAAGCGCGCAATCTCCGCTTCGGTCGGAATCGCGTCGTTGTGCTTGTATATCCAGCGAATATGTGCCCAGCGAAATCCACGATCCATGCCGTGCGGATCGTTCGCGGTGTCGGCATTGGCGTGATGTTTTCGGTGCGTCGCAACCCAGCGAATGGGGTCGCCTTGCAGTGCGAGAGCCCCAAAGATCGCCAGGACGTATTCGAGCGGCTTGCGTAAGCGCAACCCGCGATGCGTAAGCGTTCGGTGGTAGAAGAGGGTGACGCCGAGCGCGCCGGTGGTGTAGGCGATAATCGCGGCCACCACGAGTGCGCTCCATTGGAACGCACCCGGGATGAAGACCGCAAGCGCACCGAGATGAATCGCTCCGAGACCGAAGCGATTCATACGGCGCCGAGCGAGGTCGGTCACATTGGCCTAGCGGTAGCTGGGGCGCGACGCGAAGCAGTCGCGGCAGTAGACCGGCTTGTCGCCCCGAGGTTGGAATGGGACTTCAGCGACGCCGCCGCACTGGCTGCAGGTCGCCTTGAACATTTCGCGGCGCGCACCGCCGCCGCCGCCGCTTCCACCGCGGCCGCCGCTCGCTTTACGGGCGGCGCGACAATCGGCACAACGGCTCGGCTTATTCGTGAAGCCCTTGCTCGCGTAGAACTGCTGTTCGTTTGCGGTAAAGGTAAAGGTGCGTCCGCAATCGACGCAGGTGAGCATTTCATCGGTGTACATTCGAGACATCTCCTTGGATGCGAGGCGCGTGTGCTTCGCATGGGGGTGGGTAGATCCGCAAGAGCGAGTAGCAGCTGCTCCCGAGGCCAAAGAGCCCCAGCACGGTGCCGAAGATGTACTCTTCGAACCCGGCAGGTGACCGTAGGCGGTTGCTTCCACGGCGCTCCCCGAATGCCCGCTTTTTCTCGCAGCGATTTTCGCGAGGGGAGCGCTCCCGGGTCGGGGGCGGGAGAGGGTTTCCACGCGGGTATCGGCAACGCACCGTGACGGCATGGCCGCCGCACTGCCGAGGCACGCGCGAGAGGGGAATACGTATGTCCCTCAGCTTTGGTGTAGGATAATAAGGAGATTTCGTGACGCAGGTAGATCGAGCGATCCACGCCGCCGTTGAAGTGAGGGACGAGTATACTGCCGTCCACGGACTCCAGGTAGCGCGTCTTGCAGAGGAGTTGGGGCGCGCGATCGTCCTCGATAGCGACGAGATCGAGGCGTTGCGTGAGGCCGCCCACATTCATGATGTTGGAAAAATCGGTATCCCCGACTACATTTTGCTGAAGTCGGCCCCGTTATCATCGTACGAGTGGGAGATCATGAAAAACCACAGCGCCCTCGGTGCCCGTATCATCGCCGCGCAATCCTCGCAGCATTGGAAGGAGATGCAGTCCTCCACGAGCATTGTGAAGGCCATTCTTCATCACCACGAACATTTCGACGGTAAGGGCTACCCCGATGGCTTGGCCGGCGATGCAATTCCGCTCTGGTCGCGAATCATCCTCATCGCCGATTGCTACGATGCGCTGACCGAGACCCGCGCGTATCGACCCTCGTTACCGCACGAGTCTGCGTTAGAACTCATGGCCAAGGAGCGCGGGCGCGTCAGCGACCCCGAGCTTTTCGACGTGTTCGCGCGGACGATCGA
>JABEUX010000022.1 GCA_013044185.1 Vulcanimicrobiota bacterium
GGTTCCACCACTCGGGTCGAGTTCGCTGCGCAGCACGCGAGCGGGCTGCGTTGTATCGGCGGCGACCCAACGGAACTCGACGACGCGCTCGCCCGTCGCCGCATCGCGCGTGCGCAGATCGAAGGCGTGCGCGTCGAGATTTGCTGCGCTGGCGCTATCGGTCGCCGGGATCGAAAACCCCGTCGCCGTCTCGTTATCGCTGCGAATCGCGGCAACGAGCGCCGCGAGCGCCGAACGGTCGTTCAAGCGGGCGGCAGCGGTCGCGCGCGCGTGCAGCATCCCAAAGGTCGCATCGGTCGCGCCGATCAGCACGAGCGTGCCGATCCCCAACGCAACGATCACCTCGAGCAGCGAGAAACCGCGTTCGCTCTCCATACTCGCGCAGGTTCCCCGTTTCGGCGCGAGTTAGACGCGAAGAATGGAGTCCCCAAACGCGCACTCACCCGGCAGCAGCACCTCGCAGTAGACGCCGAACGTTGCCTCGCGCTCCTGGGCGAGCGCGCGAAGAATCCCCGGATCGACGGCATCGCTCTCCGGATCGTACGTGATCGCGACGCAACGTCGGATCGCTTTGGTGACGCGCAGGCGCACCCGCTCGCCGATGCGCAGCTCCGCACCGAGGAGCTCGCGTTCGCTCGCCGCTCCCGGAATCGCTTCGGCGACCAAATTCGGGCGAAAGCGCCGCACGTCGAGCTCGCGTCCGCAGATTCGCTCTGCATCCGCGCGCCACGGTTCGAGCACCAGCGAGATCGGCGAATCGTCGAAGTAGTGCGGCGCGGCACTCTCGCGGCGCAAAGCAACGCCGCGCTCCTCGGCGACAGCGAGCGCGAGCGAGAGATCCTCGATGCGGTGCAGCCGCTCGTCCTCTTTTCCGCGATAGGCTTTGCCGATGCGCGCGTGTCCGCGCTCGACGAACAACGCGGAGCCGCGGTCGCCGATGATGCCGTCGCGCGCGATCTCGGCGCGCGCGAGCGATTCGCCGCGCAGGCTCTTGACCGGGTAGCGGTAGATCGCGAGCAGCAGCTTAGGAGTTCTTCGGGCGAAAGCGTCCCAGCAAATTCTTCCCCGCTTGCAACGCATCGTTCTTCGTGCGCGCATAGAGTTGCGACGCCTGCTCCTTGCTCATCGGTCGCCCGTGCGCGATGAGGAACGTGATGCCTTCGCCGACCACGATCGTGCCGGCGTACGCAATCGCGCCTTTAATCGGGACGCCGGCGACCGGCATGAAGCCCGAGAGTTCGCGCGCGAGCGTGCGCCACCCTAAGCCGCCACCGATGATCGGCAGCAGCTCCCAGAGCCGTTTGAAATCGGGGTCGCGGCCGTAGGTCGCTTCGATCTGCATCATCAGTGCGATCTGCAGCGCGGTGATCGCCACCGTATCGCCCGCCGAGGCGATCGCTCCGAGTGCGATACCGAGAATCGGCACGTGGTCGACGAGTCCGCTCGCAACCGCAATTTTTACCGCATTCTTCGCCGCATCTTGCGTGAGTTTCGTGGCGACCAAATCGCGCAGAACCGGCAGGCGCCGACCGAGTGCGACTTCGACGCCCTTCGCCACGCGGACGAGCTGTGGAAAGACATGAACGCGCAGCGCCTCTTCACTTAACTCGGTGATGCCGTAGTTCCCCACCGCTCCCGCAGTGGGCGGGCGGTCGGGAGCACGCGCCGCTACCGCACCGATGCCGATGGCGAAAATCGGAACGCGTAGCGCGCGCAACTCTAACGAGCCTGCCTCCCCGATTTGATCGACGGCACCGATGTAGAGCACCGCTTTGAGTTCGCGCGTTGGGGCGCAGAGCGCGCTGTAGCTCTCCACGCAGCGCGCCGCGTCGGCGAGCCGCTCACCCTCGTTGCCCGCGAGCAATATCGCGCGCAACCTCGATACCGCCGCCGGGTCGCCGGCGAGCACGATACGAAACGGAAGTTGCGCGTGCGCGCGCACGCCATGCATATCGACGCCCTTGCGCACCATCTTCACGACGTCGGCGCCGAAGGCCGAGGCGAAGTTAGCCGCCACTGATCTCTCGTTGCGGATTATCGGTGTAATCCAGATAGGTCAAGCCCATAAAAATCTCCAGCGGCCACGCGTGCATATCCTGTGCGTTCGCCTCGTCGACGAGCGAGAGCCCTTTCGCTTTTGCATCGGCGATCACATCGCGGATCGCCTCACCCTTGTCCGCAGCGAGAATGGATGCCGTCGTTACCTGGCCGGGGGTAAGGTGATCTTTTATCATGTCGCTGTAGGATATACCCGTGTTCCCGAAGCGTTGTTGCAACGCGTAGCGGAGGGATGCGTATCGCTGCGGCGAGCTGCCGATGCCCAGCATGGTGATGCGCGCCGAGAGTTGGCGCGAACGCGCCATATCGAAGAGCTGGTCGGCCTTCGAGGCGGCGATCGCCGCGGCATTAACCGAAGCGAGCGACTTTTTCAGGTAGGGAAGCAGCGAATCGTAATCTTGCTTGTTGATATCCCCGTTGAAGTTGAGCCGAATCCCGACGAATTGGCGGAAGAACTCGTCGAGTCTGCTGATGGCGCCGTCGAGTAGGAGCGCCGAGGCGCGCGATGCGTCGACAGCTCCGAGCATATCGGATTGAGAGCGCGAGAGCTCCGAGAGCATCGTCGGGTAATCGGAGAAGATCGCTGCAGAGGTACTTGGAATCGGCGCTTCTTTCAGCGGAGCGGCGAGATCGCGCAAAATTAACTGTTGGTCCTCAAGGACCCCGAAAGCTTTTTTCTGGTCGAGCGAGCCGACGCCCTGGTTGCCGACGACTGCTTGAATATTCGCAAGCGCGAGGTTGAGCGCCGCGCCCATCGCCTCGATATTATTGCTGATCGCGGCGAGCCGCGAGCCCGGGCGCACGCTGACGTTGCCGATATTCGGCACGTCGTAATTCAATGCGGTCATGCGTGATTGCAGTGCCTTGAGTTGGTTGCGTCCCTCTTCGGCACGGCTCGCAATGTTCGTCGCCGACGCTTCGAGTTGCGACTTCGCCGTGGCGAGGCTCTCGCGCAGCGGCGCGAGGTGCGGACGCATCAAGTCGACGCTCTGCACTTGAAGCTGTTGCACGGCCGCGAGCCGCGATAACGCGAGTTGTTTTGCCTGCGGGTCGCCGACCGAAGCGGCCTGCTCCAGCGTCTGCTCGCTCTTTGAGGTAAGGCCGAGTGCGAGTTGCATCTGCCCGAGTTTCAGCAGGGCTTCCTGGTTGTTCGGTAGCGATGGCATGAGTGCGGTGAGTTCGCTCGCAGCAATGCTGTAGCGGGCGCGATCTGCATCGCTGAGTGCCTGCACCAAGCGCTGTTGCGGCGTCACCTTCGTCGGGTCGAGCTCGGGATAGCCGACGAGGTGCTCCACGCGAACGTTCGCCGGCGGATGGTCGGCGAGATACTTCGTAATGAGATCGCTATGTTGTGCTTCGAGCGTTCCGAGGTGGCGCATCATCGAAAGCATGGCCTGCGGGTCGTAACCGGCCCGCGCCATCAACTGTAAGCCGTAACGGTCGGCCTGCAATTCATCGTCGCGCGAAAGTTTTGCAACGACTCCGGCCTCGGCAATATTTCCGAATTGATAGACGAGCGGAGAGAAGAGCGAGGCGATCGTAAAGAGCGCGTTGAGCACCGTCAATTTCGATTGCATCGAAATGACGTGATTGCGCTCGATGTGTCCGGTTTCGTGCCCGAGCACGCCCGCGAGTTCGTCGCTGGACTGGACGAAATCGAGAAGCCCCTCATCGACGTAGACGTACCCGCCCGTCGTCGAGAAGGCGTTGATATCGGGTGCGTCGATGATCTTGACGTTATACGGTAATTCCTTTCGCGCGACTTGCTGCCAAAGCTTCTGCGCGACGTGGTTCACCCAACGGTTGAGCAGCGGATCGGTTTCGATGACGCTGCTGCGAACGATCTGTTCGTCTTCCTGGCGCCCCATCTCGACCTCTTGCTGCGCGGTCATCGCTTG
This sequence comes from Vulcanimicrobiota bacterium, assembly GCA_013044185.1. GTDB lineage: Bacteria > Vulcanimicrobiota > Vulcanimicrobiia > Vulcanimicrobiales > Vulcanimicrobiaceae > JABEUX01. The sequence goes on from JABEUX010000022.1 coordinate 3,957, forward strand.
CGCGGGTGCCGGCATGCAGGTCAACAGCAGCGAGAGCATCGATACGACGGGGAGCAGGCGGCGGAGAAACATGAAGCGGACCTCTGTCGGGCTAAGGGCTTGCTTGGCGGAAGTTCATTCTATCGCTTAGAACGCGGGAAGGGTGGCTTGACGTTACGCCGGGATTCTGTGAGTGAGATGGGGATGGGGATGGGAGAACGGCGAGCTTCTTGCGAGCGGCCTGTGGATGAGGGAGGGGTTCGCGGGAGCCCGGCGGGAACCCGCCGTCGATGACGGGACGAGCGAGGGCGTGAGCGCGCTGTTGCGCGGGCGAAGTTGGGGGATCGAGGTCGCGCTTGACGGCGGCGATCTTGGCGCTTCGCTCGTCGAGCTGGAGAGCAAGTTAAGCGCGGCGGAGGCCTTCTACCGCGACTGCGAAGCGACGCTCCGCTTCGGCGAGGTGGCGCCGAGCACGAGCGAACTCGCTCGGCTGCAGGGCCTCCTCTCGGGGCGAAACATCTCGATTCGGCGCGTTCTTGGGGGCGCTGCGATCGCCGCGACCGCCGATGCGCTCGGGGCTCCGTTCGAAGAGAGCGATGCGACGACGGCTGCGCCGAGCCCGCGCCGCGAACCGCGGCGGAGCCGCGTGGTCGAGCTCTCCGAATCGGCGCGCTCGTTGAAAGCCGATTTCGACGGCGCTCGCGCCGATATCGCCTCGCGCCGTCGCGCCGGCGAGACGAGCGTCCGGCGGCTCGATCTCAAGCGCGCCAGTGGCGACGAAGCGCCTTCGTTACGCTTGGTCGAGGCCACCCCCGGAACGCTCTACCACGTCGGCACGCTGCGCGGCGGGCAGTCGCTGCAGCAGATCGGCAACATCGTCGTCGTCGGCGACGTCAATCCCGGCGCCGAGTTGATCGCCAGCGGCGACATTCTCGTTTTTGGTCGGCTCGCCGGCGTCGCGCATGCGGGCGCGCAAGGCGATAGCGAGGCGCGCGTGCGCGCGCTGGAATTGGTACCGACGCAATTACGCATCGCCACCGCGATTGCAGCGGAGAGTTCGGCGCGACGCGGAAAGAAAGCCGAGCCGGAGACGGCGTGCGTGCGCGACGGGAAGATCGTCGTGGTTCCTTGTAGTAAAGAAGAAAGTTGGTAATGTGAGCACGCGACGAATCGTCGTAACCTCCGGTAAAGGCGGCGTCGGAAAAACGACGACGACCGCCAACCTCGGTGCCGCATTGGCAAAGCGCGGTCACCGCGTCGTTCTCGTCGATGCCGACATCGGCTTGCGCAATCTCGATTTGGTTCTGGGACTCGAGAAACGCATCGTGTTCGATATCGTCGAGGTCGCGGAAGGGCGCTGCCAACTCCGCCAGGCGCTCATCAAAGATAAGCGTTTTGATTCGCTGGCGATTCTCCCAGCCGCGCAGACGCGCGAAAAAGAAGCGATCACCGCCGAACAGTTTGCGGCGGTTATCGCGGGGCTCGACGAGTTCGCCGACTTCGTGCTCATCGATTGCCCAGCCGGGATCGAGACCGGTTTTCGCAACGCCGTCGCGGGGGCGAAAGAAGCACTCGTCGTTACCACCCCCGAGGTGAGCGCGATCCGCGATGCGGACCGGGTGATCGGCAAGCTGCTCGAAGTCCCGATGCCGATCTCGCTCATCGTCAACCGCTTGCGCCCGGAGATGGTGCGCAGCGGCGACATGCTGGCAGTCGAGGACGTCTGCGAGGTGCTCAACGCAACGCTCGTCGGCGTCGTCCCCGATGACGAAGAGATCATCGATACCACCAACCGCGGCGAGCCCATCGTGCTCGACGAAAGCAACCGCCTGCGCACCATCTACGATAAAATTGCGCGCCGCCTCGAAGGCGAAGATATTCCGATCACCAGTTTCGAGAAGCCAACCTTCTTCAAGCGCCTTATCGGCGCGATCACGACGGGGTAAACCATGCACGAACGTCAACCTGAAATCGAAGAGGCCGCCGTGCCTGCGGCGCGCGGCCGCGCAATCGTTATTACCTCCGGAAAAGGCGGCGTCGGTAAGACGACGACCACCGCCAATCTCGGAACGGCGCTGGCGATGCGCGGCGCGCGCGTTGCGCTCGTCGACGCCGACGTCGGCCTGCGCAATCTCGATATCGTGCTCGGCCTCGAGAGCCGCGTGAAGCACCATCTGCTCGACGTCATCGAAGGCGGCGTCACGCTCGATGAAGCGCTGGTCCCCTCGAAATATAACGAGTCGCTGATGCTGCTCGCCGCCGCGCAGAACCGCGAAAAGGACGAAGTACCCACCGAGGCGATGACCGCATTGATCGAACGGCTCCGCGAGCGGTTCGATTACGTGCTGGTCGATTGTCCGGCGGGTATCGAGCACGGCTTTCGTAACGCCGTCGCCGGAGCGCAGGAAGCGATCGTCGTCTGCACGCCGGAGGTCTCGGCGGTGCGTGATGTCGACCGCGTGATCGGCTTGCTCGGTAACCGTTTCAAACCGCAGCTCATCGTTAATCGCCTGCGCCCTCAATTAGTCAAGCGCGGCAAGATGCTCTCGGTTGAAGACGTAAACGCGATATTGCGCTTGCCGTTGCTCGGAGTGATCGCCGACGAACCGGAGATCATCATTACCACCAACAAAGGCGAGCCGCTCGCACTGCGGCGCGACGGCGCCACCGGAGCCGCCTATCACGTAATGGCGGCGAAGATCGCGGGCGAAGATGTTGAAGCGCCGACGGTCGAGACGCGGGATTCATTTTTCGGGCGCATCGGCGCGTTCTTCGGAGGCAAAGCATGATCGAGTTTTTTAAACGCCTCTTCGGCCCATCGGATTCGGGTGCGACGGCGAAGCAGCGCCTGCAACTCGTGCTTATGACCGACCACCTCGCGCTCGCTCCGGAGATGATCGACGCGATGAAGCGCGAGCTCGTCGAAGTGATTTCGCGCTACGTGGAAGTCGACCGCGAGAAAGTCGAAGTCGATTTCGAGCGTCACGACCATGCGTTGGCGATGATGGCGAACGTGCCGATTCTCGGCGTCGCTCGCCCGAGCGAACGCGCGCCCGAACCGCCGGCACCGGCGGTCGTTGCCGCCCAACCCGTCGCCGCGGGAGCGCCGCCCTTGCAACAACGGAAGCGACGCAAGAAAACGCAACGCGCTCCGGCGTGAGTTTCGAGCTCGCAGCGAAGATCGACGGCTTCGCGTTCGAGCCTCATTTTCTCGGAGAATCCGAGGCGCGCGATCTCTTCGCGCGTCTCGTTCACGGTTTGGCGTGGACGCAACCGACGATCGCGCTCTTCGGCGTCCGGCGCCCGATACCGCGCTTGGAGGCGTGGTACGGCGATCTCGATGCGCGCTACCGCTATTCGGGGATCGCGCACGAACCGATGCCGTGGACGCCGGAGCTCGCCGTCCTTCGCGATCGCCTACGCAGCTACGCAGGCGAGCCCTTTAACAGCGTGCTGGCGAACCTCTATCGCGACGGACGCGATTCCAATGGCTGGCATAGCGACGACGAAGCCGAACTCGGCCCAACGCCGACGATCGCTTCGCTCTCCCTGGGAGCGACGCGCCGCTTCTCTATCAAGGCGACGGCGAACGGCGAACGGCACGCCTTCGAACTGAGTAACGGCAGCTTGCTCGTGATGAGCGGCACGAGCCAGCAGTTATGGCGGCACGCGGTTCCGAAAGAGCCGCAGGTGCAGCACGCGCGCATCAACCTCACCTTCCGTACCATTCTCGCGCCATGAGCGCTATCGTCACGCGCCTCGGCCGCGACTCATCGTATCGCATTGCCTGGCCGCTGATCGCCGGCGCCATCGGCGCGAGCCTGCTCGGCGTCGTGTTGATTCGTTCCGCCGATCTCCACAATCCGCAAGCGGGTCCCGAGTATCTCAAGCAACTGCTCTATATTGCGGTCGGCGTTCCCGTTATGCTGCTCTGCGCGCGAATCGATTACCGCATGTGGCAACGCTTTGCGCCGGCGATCTACGCGCTCAATCTCGTCTTGCTCTTGGCGATCGTCGTTATCGGCCATCGCGCGCTCGGCGCGCAGCGATGGATCTCGCTCGGTCCGCTCGGCACCTTTCAACCATCGGAGTTCGCGAAGTTGTTTTTGGCGATCTCCGGTGCGGCGGTGCTCGCGCGCGGCGATTACGCACGCCTGCGCGATATGTGGAAACCGTTACTCGTCTTTGCGATACCGGCGATCTTGGTCCTCAAGCAACCGGATTTCGGCACGTCGCTGGTGCTTTTGGCGATTCTGACGACGCAGTTGTTCTTCGGGCTGCCGCGCCTCGGCGGGTTCGCACTCTACTGTGCCGGCCTCTTCGTCGCCGGTGCGGTGACGGCGGGAACGAACCTCGTCCTCAAACCATTTCAGAAGGCACGCTTGTTGGTCTTTCTCAATCCGAAGGCCGACCCGCAGGGTGCTGGCTACAATTTAAATCAAGCGAAGATAGCGGTCGGCAACGGCGAACTGTTCGGGCGCGGGCTCTTTCACGGGACGCAAACGCAACTCTCGTTCGTTCCCGAACATTCGCGAGATTTTATCTTCACCGTCCTCGCCGAAGAGCTCGGACTGGTCGGCGTGCTCGCGCTCTTCGCGCTCTACGGCGCGATTATTTACGGCGGCATCCGCGCGATGTACGGCGCTCAAGATCGTTTTGGATTATTACTCGCCGCCGGAATAACGGCGATGCTGCTCTTTCACATTCTGGTGAATGTCGGCATGACGGTGGGCATCATGCCGATCACGGGCATTCCGCTGCCTTTTCTCTCCTACGGCGGTTCGGCGATGTTAACCAATTTTGCCGCGGTCGGCGTCCTCATGAATATCTACGCCCAGCGGGACCGCGGAGTTCTCGGAAACGCATGAGCGACGATTCGCGGGATCGCTGCATCGAAATCCACGATGCAACGCCGCTTGCAAAAATCCGCGAAGCACCCGACGGGACCATTTTTGCTGCCGCGCGCTATCCCGGAGGGGCGCTCCGCGACGCACTCGCCGAGCGCGCACAGCGGAAGGCGTTCGCGCTGCAGCTCTCGCACGGCGGCTGCGGGTTGCTAGAGGACGCGCGCCTCTCCGCGTACGTGGAATCGCTCGCACTAAGCGGGGCAAATCTCGATCGCCTCGTACTGCCGCCGAAGCTGCGCGCCTTACGTTTGAGCGGAGGGAGCGGATCGCTGCACGCGCTGCTCGCGTTGCCGCTCGAGATTCTCGCGATCGATCGCGGCGCCTTCGATAGCGCGTCGCTCGTCGAGCACGCAACGCTCGCCGCGCTCTCGCTCGCAAATCTTCCCGCCGAGGCCGCGAGCGTCGGCCCGCGCCTCCGTGCGCTCCGCACGATCGGCGTTCCGTTGCGTACGCTAGATACGCTCCGCTCGGGTATCGCGCTCGTACGCTTCGAATGCGTTCGTTGCGACGCGCTCGAGTCGATCGAGGCTTTGGCGGCGCTGCCGGCTCTCCGCGAACTCGGGCTCGAAGGGTGTTGGCGCCTCGATCTACACGCCACGATCGCGTTTCTTCAGCGACTCCCGCTCCGAGAGCTGCGTATCGATATCGGCGGGCGCAGAAAGAACGTCGAAGTCGATAAGCGTCTCAAGCTCGCTCGGCTCACTCCTTTTCCAACGCCGGAGTCGGTGCGCCATCTGCGTCAAGATGGATTGCGTCACATACTCGGTGCCGAAACCCTCGGGAATGATGCCGCATGAGCAAAGTCGACGTTATCGTCGTAACCTGGAACGACCGAAAGAATATTTCGCTCGCGCTAGATTCCATACTCGCGCTTGGCGAAGTGAGAGAGAACGCGGACTTCGCTCGCATTATCGTTGCCGATAACGGCTCGGCCGACGGAACCGTAGAATATTTGAACGAAACCTACGGCGACCGCATTCAAATTATTGAAAACGGCGAAAATCTCGGTTTTGGAGCCGGCGTAAACCGTGCCTTCGCGAAGTCGAACTCGCAGTACGTGTTTTTGCTGAATCCCGACGCAACCCTCGCCGACGGTGCGTTGCTCGAACTCGTACGGTTCATGGACGAGCATCCTCGCTGCGCCATAGCGGGTCCGAAAATTTTGGATGTCGCCGGGAATCTCGCGGAGTCTTGCGGCGAATTCGATTCTTGGGCGGGAGCCTACTTGCGCTCGAGCGCCTGGGGAAATTGGCCGATTTTCAAGCGATTCGCAAACGGTGCGAAACTCCGTTCGTGGGATTATAATTCCGAACGCAGAGTCGATTTAGTGATCGGTGCCGCGATGCTGCTGCGCCGGAGCGTATTCAACGAAATCGGCACCTTCGACGAACGATATTTTATGTACCACGAGGAAATCGATCTCGCCAAACGGGTCGCCGACTCCGGCTACGAATCCTGGTTCGTCCCGAGCGCGCTCGCAACGCACGTCGGGCAAGGCAGTTCCGGCGGCAAAAGTGTGGAGACGATAAAACGGCGCTCCCGCCGGCTCTACTGGCTCAAGCACCACGGGGCGTTCTGGTACTACTCGCTCAGTGCGGCATTAGTCGGGCGCTACGTGCTCTATTTAGCGCTCCTCTGGGCGCTGCTCTCCCTCCTGCTGCATCGATGGAATCCCCTCTGAGGGAGAGCGGCGTTTCTATTGGAGGCGATGCAGGAATCCTTCCGCGGTTCCTTCTCGTGAAGAAGGTGCGTGGCGTCGGCAGCGTGAAGAGTGCCCCGTAGCCGACGAAGCGAGTCGCAGTTTTGCGATCCGCCACCGAGCGAAAAGTATTTTACGCGCGTCGCGCGCATGGCCCGTTACAGGCGAGCTCGCCGAAGTCGCGATCCCGGGTAGCACCCGCAGGGTCGCGCGTTTGAGCGGTAGTCGGACGGCCGGGGCGCCCGCCAGAAGGACAATATATACGTGCGCAACGAGATTCTGATCTCGAGCGACCCGTGGGAAAACCGGGTTGCTATTATGGAGGACGGCGAGCTCGCCGAACTCTACATCGAGCGTGAAGAGAAAGTTATCGGCTCGATTTACAAGGGCAAGGTTCACAACGTGCTCCCCGGTATGGGCGCGGCGTTTGTCGATATCGGCCTCGGCCGCAATGCCTTTCTTTACGTGGACGATATCAACAAACAGCCGCTGAACATCGGCGACGTTGAAATCACGCAAGGGCACAGCGGGTTCACCATTGGCGAAAAAGTAAAACGCAACGACGAAATTCTCGTGCAGATCGTCAAAGAACCGCGCGGCCTCAAAGGCGCGCGCATTAGCACGAACATCTCGTTGCCGGGCCGCTATCTCATTTTAATGCCGACCGGAAAGTATTCGGGCGTATCGCGCAAAATCGAATCTGCAAGCGAACGCGAGCGCTTGAAGAAAGTCATGCAACGCATTCGGCCCGAAGGCATGGCGACGGTCGTGCGTACGGCAGCGACCGGCGTAAGCGATGCAGAGTTGATGGCCGATCTCGGCGTGCTCATTCGCATGTGGCACGGCATTCTCGAAGTGTTCAAGCGCGCGCAAGCGCCTTCGCTTCTGCATAAAGATATGAACCTCGTGTTCAAAGCGGCGCGCGATTTCGTTACCGCCGATGTCGAGAAAGTCTATATCGACAACGAGGAAGAGCACCGCAAAGTGCGCGAGTTCTTACAGTTGCTCGGGCCGCAATACCTCGACCGCATCGAACACTATAACGGCGGCCGTTCGCTCTTCCACGATTACGGAATCGATCTCGAAATCGAACGGCTGATGAATCCGAAGATCAATCTGCCGTCGGGCGGTTCGATCGTCATCGAAACGACCGAAGCCTTAACGGTTATCGACGTTAACTCCGGGAAGTTCACCGGAGGAAAGAATCTCGAAGATACGATCGGGAAAACCAATGTGGAAGCCGCGGCCGAGATCGCGCGCCAGGTTCGTTTGCGCGATATCGGCGGCATTATCGTCGTCGATTTCATCGACATGGGTTCTGAATCGGCGCGCAATAAGGTGTTGAAAACGCTCGAAGACGGTTTGCGCCGCGACCGTACCCGTGCGACCATTCAGTCGTTCTCCAATCTCGGATTGCTCGAATTTACGCGCAAGCGCGTCGGCAAAGATCTTGCCGGCCAATTACGCGGAACCTGCCCGACCTGTGCCGGCCTTGGAACGGTGATGTCGCCGCAGTCGATCGCTATCGAAGCGCTTCGCCACCTGCGCGCGCACGCCGTCGACGACCGGCATCGCCACGCAGTTATCGAAGCTGCGCCGAGCGTCGCCGCTCAACTGGAGTTCTGGTACGAAGATGAGTGCGCGCAACTCGCGAAGGATCTCGGCATTACGGTGCACGTTCGTGCGAGTGCGGCGATTCATCCCGAACGCACGCGCACCGATTTCCGCGCGGCAGCACCCGCCGGCGACGGCCGCCTCCGCGTCGGCGATGAAGTCGAAGTACAGTTGCTTCCCGGGCGCTTGCCGAACGCAACCTCCGCAGCGGCGCTCGTCGGCGATCGTATCGTCGAAGTGGAAAACGCAGCGAACCATTCTGGGAATGCAGCGAAGATTCGCATTCTCGATATCGACGACGCGGACGATTACGTGGTTGCCGATCTTCTCTCTGCCGGGGCGGCCGCCGTCGCCGACGAGAGCGGAAAGCGACGCCGTGCCGGTGCCGGACGTGCGAAGAAACGCCGTGGCCCGCTGACCGCCGCCGAACAGACCGCCCAGCTCAAGGAGCTCGCCGCCGAAGCGGCCTCGAATGCGCAGGCGCGCCCGCCGATCGGCATTACGACGATCACCGAAGAAGAGGAAGCCGCCGATACGGCGCTCGCTGCGGAGGTGAAGGGCGAGCAGAGCGCGGCGGCAATCGTGATCGCTGAGGACGGAGCGATCGCGGCCGGGGTGCCGGAGTCTCACGAAAAGCGTCGCCGCCGCCGCCGCGGGCGTCGCGGCCGTGGGCGTGCATCGGGGGCGACCGATAGTATCCAGCTGCAGGCAACGCCGATCGCCGGATCGGCTCAAGCCGTCGTCGAGGATGAGGACGATGAGGAGCTGCAGCCCGAGAGTATTCCCCCGATCGGCGGAGTGGGAACCCTGCCTGGCGCTGCGGGAGGCGAAGGGAGCCGCCGCCGTCGTCGTCGCCGTGGGCGCCGCGGCCGCGGTGGCGTGGCTACCCCTCCGTCCGGTGCGGGATCTCCGGTTCCCGATCGTTCGCTCTTCCGCGTTGGAAGCGACGGCGCCGCTCAGCCGACGGGACGTATCGTTCCCCCCGAGCCCTCGCGTGCGATCGCGCGCTACTCGGCCCCGACCCCTCCGGCGGTAGAGCCGCCGCCGCCGCATCTGCGCGCTCCGCAGGAGGAGCCGCAGCCGACCAAACCTGCGCGCGTACGTCGCCCGCGGGCGAGCGCGGTGACCGCAGAGATTCCGACGGTTCGGCGCGCCGCGCTGCCGGCGCCGGTTCCGACGGAAAAACCGGCGGCAAAGCGCACCGCAGCGAAGAAGGCGACGGCACCGAAAGCCGCAGCCGTCAAAAAGAGCGCGACCGGCGTGAAGAAAACCCCCGTGAAAAAGGCGGCGAGCACCGCCAAGAAAGCTCCGGCGAAAAAGGCCGGAGCGAAGAAAAGCCCCGCTGCAAGCGGGGCCAAGAAGAAGACGAGCGCTTCGGCAGGGCGCAAGAAGAGCTCGTAGCGCTCCCACGGGAGAGCTAGAGCTTCGTCGTTACCCCTGAGTTCTGGGCGGTGATTTCACCGTCCAGAACTTTTATTGCGCGTTGCAGTTGTGCGTCGTGCGCCGGGCGCCCGTATTGGGCGTTCTTATTCTCTGCCATAACGATATTGGGAATGATACCCTTGTGGTTGATGTAGTGGTACTCCGGCGTTAGATAACGCGCGGTGGTAATCTTCACCGCTCCGCCGTCGCGCAGCGGGAAGAGCGTCTGCACGACGCCTTTTCCGAAGGTCTTGGTTCCAATCACCACCGCAGTGCCGCTCTCCTTGAGCGCCGCGGTCGTGATCTCCGAGGCGGATGCCGTGTAACCATTCACCAAGACGACCAACGGTACCGGTGCGATCGCGGTCCCGTCGGCTTCGAGCGTGTCGATATGCTTGCCGCTGGTTTCGATAGAAACGATCGGCCCTTCGGCGATGAATTTCGAACTTACCGAAACGGCCGCCTGAAGATAGCCGCCGCCGTTATTGCGCAAATCGAGAACGAACGCGCGCGCTCCCTCTTTGTGAAGGCGCGAGAGCGCCGTCTTTAATTCGGCTCCGGTGGTTTCACCGAAAACCGTCAACGCGACGTAGCCGATTTTTCCGGGCAGCATCTTATCGAAAACGGTAATCTGGTGGATTTTTGCGCGCGTTAGAACGATTGGTTTTGGCAACGGCGCGCCGTTGCGCTCGACGGTCAACGTTACTTGCGTGCCGATCTTGCCGCGCAGTTCCTTACTCGCTTCGACGGTCGTGATTCCATGCGTCGATTTTCCGTTAACGGCGGTAATAAGATCGTCTTGTTGGATACCCGCTCTGTCGGCAGGGCCACCGGGAACGACTTGGTAGACCGAAATGAACTTCGTCTTGTTATCGGGTTGAATGACGATACCCGTGCCGCCGAAATTCGTTCCGTCGAGCCCATTATTGAGCGCTTTGTAATCCTTAGGATCGAGAAAAACCGTCCAACGGTCGTGAGCCGAGTACATCATTCCCCAGAGCGCGGCGAAAACGTATGGCTGCAGGGGACGATGCTTCCCGCCGAGCATGCGCGCCCGTGCGATTTCGTATTCGATTGCGTGAAGGTTCCCGGTCGTACTGCCCGTCGCTAAGAGCGGCGGTAGCGAGCGTTTCGCGACGTGTTCGTGCGCGAGTTCGAGCACGAGCCCGTACCGCACGCCGTTGAGCACGCGCTGCAGTGGAAGCTTCTTGTAGAAGGTCGTCGTTAGCCGCGTGTACGCCGTCGTAAGGTCGGCGCGGTCGCCGGCCGGGAGACCGGCGGTCGCGGCACCGGCGACGCGGAGGAGTGGTGAGGTGAGCGCGGCGATCGTAAGAGCGGCGACCGCGGTAAGGATCCGTCGTTTCATCGCTTCGTAGAACGCGTCAGCGCCTTCAAACGTGCCAGCGCCGCCGTCAATTGTTTGTCTTGTGGGCTGCCGAAGGGGATATCGAGTGGCTGATTCACCACGATGTCGGGCTGGAGCCCCTTGTGGTTGATGTCCCGATTCAAGGGGGTAACGTAGCGGGCCACGGTGATTTTCAAGGCGCCTCCCTGCGGAAGTAGATAGATTTGCTGAACCACGCCCTTACCGTAGGTTCGCGTTCCGATCGCGGTCGCGAGGTGGTAATCCTGAAGGGCGCCGGTGGTGATCTCTGCGGCGCTCGCGGTGAACTTATTGACGAGCACGACGAGCGGCGTGAGGCCGCCGATCGCATCGCCGGTCGCTTCGCTCTCCACCTTGGTGCCGTTGCGGTCGATCGTCGAAACGATAGGGCCGCTCGCAACGAAATTACTGACGATTTTCACAGCCTGCTCGACGAGTCCGCCGCCGTTATCGCGAAGGTCGAGAATGTACCCCTTCACGTGCTTGGCTTTAAGCGCGAGCAGCGCCTTCCGCATTTCGTGTGCCGAGTTCGCACCGAATTCGCTGAGGTGAATGTAACCGAAACCGTCGATCGTTTGCGAATAGACCGTCGGTACGATGACGATATTTCGAACGATTGAGAGTTCGTGTTTCTGCGTCGGCTTATTAAAGGGAGCGACTTGCAGGCGCACGGTGCTGCCTTTCGGGCCGCGAATCCAGCGCTGCACGATATCGGTCGCAACGTGCGCGACCGATTTCCCATCGACCGACGAAAGAATCGCGGGATAGGTGAGCCCCGCCTTCGACGCGGCGAGCCCCGGAAGAGGTTGCAGCAAAATTCGGCCATCGCGAAGTTGGAAAATATAGACGCCGATACCGCCGAAATCGCCACCGGAGAGGCTCTCGTCGAGTTGCTTCCATTGGCGCGGCGGTAGGTAGACGGTATACGGGTCGTGCGGGGCGGCGAGGATGCCTCCCAACGCTGCGTCGACTAACGCACGCTGCGTCGCCTTTTTCAAGTGCGGTGCGTCGAACCGAAACGCGGCGTCGAGCGCATCGGCGAGATGCTCGCCGTCGAGCACCGGGTCGCCGGTCGGTGCGAGCGATATCGGCGCGGGCTTTGCGATACCGTGTGCGTGCAAGTAGGCGGTCGCACCCTTTTCTCCGCCGAGTAAGAGCGTTGCGGCCGTAATCGGTTCGTAATAATTCTTTTCGACGTCGCCGAAGCCGGTCGCAAGCGTCTGCGCGCCGGGAAGCGCGGCGAGCCGCTGAGCTTCCCGGGCGGAGCGCAGGCGCGCGAGCCCGACCCACGCCACCGCGACGATGGCGATGGCGGCGATGAGGATGACGAGAAAGCGATTGGAGCGGGGTGTTTGCGCGTCGTTCAAGCGGGAATCTCAGTTTCTGCAGTTGGAGGGAAGAAAGGCCTTACGGAAGGCGCGGGGCGGGATCGACGGGCTTCCCGTTGATCCGGATCTCGAAGTGAAGATGCGGCCCGGTCGAATAGCCGGTCGTCCCGACCGCACCGATCGCTTGCCCCTGCTTCACGTGCTGCCCCGCCGTGACGTAAAACGCCGAGAGATGGCCGTATGCAGTGGAGTAGCCGTCACCATTGTCGATGAGAATAAATTTACCATATCCGCCGTACCATTGCGCCATCATCACCGTCCCCGAAGCGGCCGCCGTGATGGTGGTGCCCATCGGTGCGGCGATATCGAGCCCGGTATGAAACTCCGGCGCGCTCCCAAACGGGTTTTTGCGCCAACCGAACGGCGAGGTGATGATGCCGGTGACCGGCCAGGTAAAGTGGATCGGGCCATGAGGCGCGACGGCGTTGCCGGCGATGCCTGCGGCGCGGCGGCGAGCCGCTTCCTCGGCGGCGATCTCCGCCTGTCGGCGGCGAATGAGCGCTTCGAGCCGTGCCTCTTCCGCTGCGGTCAGTTCCTCGTAGGTCGCCACCTCAACGGCCGCGCTGCGGCGTTGCTGGTCGGCAACCGCGACGAGATTGCTGCGCTCCGCAGCGAGGGCGGCGAGCCGATTCTGCGCTCGCTGCTGCGCCTGCTGCTGCTCCTGGAGGGAGATTTGCATGCGTTGCAGATCGCGCTGAACGGTAGCAACCTTACGTTCGGCGTTGCGGCGGGCGATAACGGCCTTTTCGTTCGCTTTAATGAGCAGCTGCAAATCTTGCCAACGTTCGACGAAGTCGCTGAACGAACTAGCAGAGAGCAGCACGCTCAAATAATCGGGTTCGCCGTATTCGTAGATTCCAACCAGACGTTTGCGCAATAAGCCATCTTGGAAGGCGAGCGACTTTCGTGCCGCGGCAAGCTGGATGGAGTTCCAGGAAACGCGCGCCTGCAGCGAGCGTTCTTGCGCCGAAAGGAGGCCGAGTTGCGAGCGCACCGTCGACATCTCGCCATTGGTTCGAGCCAGCTGCGATTTAAGGCTCTGCACGCGTGCGGCGACCGCGTTGAGGTTCGCGCGTTTTGCCTGAAGCTTCTTCGCGAGCCCGCCCGCCTTCGTCCGTTCCTGCTGGATGCGCGTTTGAATCTGCGAGCGACCGGCTCCAACGAACGATAGCAGCATCGCAACGGTAAGCGCGCATGAATAGAGGCGTTTCACGTGCGTCGCTTGTCCTTTACGTAAGCGGATCCGTCGATCGATTTCGCGTACGATTTCAATTCTGCGGCGATGAGGCCGATCTGCCCGTAATCGGTAAGTTTGCGACGTTCGTTGGAGAGTGCGGCGATCGAAATCGACATTAACGGGACGCGAACCGGCGAGCCGCGCCGATCGTGGGTGTCGACGAAGCCGGAACGCCGATCGCTTTCGGAATAGAGCGATCCGACGCGCTCGTCGAACTCGCCTAAAATAAGCTGAGCGATTTCATCGCAGCGCTCGGAGGTGGTGAGAATCACGAAATCGTCGCCGCCGATATGCCCGAGCAGGTCGCCCGGGTTGCCGCGTCGCCGAACTGCGTCGAGCGCGATCGATGCGAGCATGACGGTCGCCTCGTCGCCGCGCCCGAAGCCATAAACATCGTTAAAGGCCTTGAAGTTGTCGAGATCGAGATAGAGGACCGCAAACGGCCGCTCCTCGGCGATGCGCCGCCGCAATTCCGCCTCGATGGAGATGTTCCCCGGCAGCCGCGTCAGGGGTGAGAGCGAGGAATCGGCTTCGTGCCGTACGATGCGCGCGCGCACCCGCGCGAGCAACTCCGCCGGCCCGAACGGCTTGGTGATGTAATCGTCGGCTCCCGCCTCGAAACCGAGAATTTTATCTTCGGGTTCTCCTCGCGCGGTAAGCATGACGATCGGCACCGACGCGACCGTCGGGTTGGGATGGGCGCGCAATCGTCGTGCGGTCGCAAATCCATCGAGGAGCGGCATGCGCACGTCGAGCAAGATGAGATCGGGCAGCGCATCTTCCACGTGCGAGAGTGCGTCTTCGCCGTCGGTGGAAATCTCGACGTTGTAGCCGGCGAGTTCGAGATTAGTGGAGATGATACGACGGAGTTGCTCGTCGTCGTCGACGACCAGAATCGTGTGCCCGGGTGCGCCAGCGGTACGACTCATGCGCGCAGGTAGCGGCCGATCGAAAACCACGAGGAGAGCGCGCCGATCGCAACGCCGACGGCGAGCAGTTGGAGCGCGATAGGCAATAGGGCAACGTGCGCGCTATTGAGTTCGAGCCACGGTAACGCCAGCGCGAGTTTCGACCATAGCGCGGCCTTGCCGATACCGAGAATTGCGAGCGCGACGAGCGAGCCGACCAAGCCGTGCAGCACGCCTTCGCAGACAAACGGCATACGCACGTAGGTGGCGGTCGCGCCGACGAGCTGCATGATGGCAATCTCGCGACGGCGCGCGAAGACCGTCAACCGAATCGTATTCGAGATGATGATCGACGCAACGAAAAGGAGTGCGACGATGAGAACGATGCTTACCCGCCGCAGTACGACGCCGAGCTGCAGTAAACGGCCGACGATCGTCTTGCCGTAGACGACGTTTGCGACGCCGGGTTGCCCGCGTAACGCATCGGCGACGGCGGCGACCTCCGACGGATCGGTCACCCGCACGCGAAATTTATCGGGGAGCGGATTCTGCGTGAGGATCGAAACGTCGATGGAACCCTGCGTCTGGCGGCGTAGTTGTTTGAGGCCCTCCGCCTTCGGAACGAAGGTGAATGCAGCGACGCGATTGTCGGCGCGCAGCACGTCGCGCAGGTGATTTTCCTGAGCGGCCGTGGCGGTCGTATGAAAGTACACCGATATCTCGATCTGTTTGAGCAGGCGATCTCCGACTCCGGCAAGCGTTAAACGCACGAAGAGGAAAAGACCTAACAAAACAACGGTCACCGCGACGGTTCCGATCGCGGTGGCTTGCATGCCGGCGTTGCGCGTGAAATTGCGCCCCACCTCACCCAGAAAGAACTTGACCTTGCCCCAGTCCAAGATAATAAAATCCCCGCTCTTCGTCGGTGAAAATGCGCCCGTCTTCGAGCCGAACGACGCGCTTGCGCATCCGATCGACGACGGATTGGTTGTGCGTCGCTACCACGACGGTCGTGCCTTTGGTGTTGATACGCAACAACAGATCCATAATCTCGGCCGTATTCTCAGGGTCGAGGTTGCCGGTCGGTTCGTCGCAGAGTAAGAGTTTCGGATTGTTGACGATCGCGCGAGCGATGGCGGTGCGTTGCTGCTCGCCGCCGGAGAGTTCGTTTGGGAACATGCGGCTCTTATGCGCGAGGCCGACTAAATCCAACGTGCGCGGGACTTGCCGCTCGATCTCTCGCGTATGCGCTCCGGTGACGTGCATCGCAAAAGCAACGTTTTCCCAAACCGTTTTGTCGTTGAGGAGCTTAAAATCTTGAAAGATGACCCCGAGGTGCCGCCGTAGCGATGCCACCCGCGCCCCGCGAAGCTTGTCGACGCGGATGCCGTCGACGACGATTTCGCCGTGGCTCGGAATTGCATCGTGATAGAGCAACTTCAAGAGACTCGATTTGCCGGTTCCCGAACTGCCGACAAGAAAGAGGAAGTCCCCCTTCGCGATTTCGAGCGTGACGTTGTCGAGCGCTCGTACCCCGTTGGGATAGGTCAGGGAGACGTTGCGAATCGAGATCATTGCTGGGAGAGGGGTTTTCCGGCGTCGGCAGCCTATACCTCCGGCATGAACTTCGATTTAACCGACGAGCAGATTGCTATTTCGCGCCTTGCCCGCGAGTTCGCCACCGACGAGGTACGCCCACGTGCCGAGGAGATGGATCGCGAGGAGGCCTTCCCCTACGATCTCGTCGCCAAGATGGCAGAGCTCGGTTTCCTGGGGCTTCCCTTTCCCGAGGCCTATGGCGGGGCCGGCGCCGACACGGTGAGCTACGCTCTGGCGATCATGGAGATCGCGCGCGCCGACGCCTCGACGGCGATCACGATGGCCGCGCACGTCTCGCTCGGCGCGACGCCGTTCTACCTCTTCGGCACCGAAGAGCAGAAGCAGCGCTACTTGGTGCCGCTCGCTCAGGGCAAGATGCTCTGGGGATTTGGGCTCACCGAGCCCGAGGCGGGGAGCGATGCGGGGAATTGCCGCACCACGGCGCGGCTGGAGAACGGGCACTGGCGGATCAACGGCACCAAAGCCTTCATTACCAACTCGGGGACCGATCTCAGCGGCGGAACCACGATTACCGCGGTTACCGATAAGCGTGCCGACGGTCGCTCGGAGATTTCGAATATCATCGTGCCGCAAGCGACCCCCGGCTTTACCCGCAGTAAAAAATACCGAAAGATGGGCTGGCGCGCCTCGGATACGCGCGAACTCTCGTTCGTCGACGCGAGCGTTCCCGAGGAGCATCTCCTCGGCAAGCGCGGCGAGGGGCTCAAGCAATTCCTGACCATTCTCGATGGTGGCCGTATCTCGGTCGCCGCACTGAGCGTCGGGCTCGCCATGGGCGCCTACGACGAAGCGCTCGCTTATGCCAAAGAGCGCCGCGCCTTCGGACAGACGATCTCGAAGTTCCAGGCGATTCAATTCAAACTCGTCGACATGCTCTGCGAGATCGAACACTCTAAACTCATGGTGCTCAAGGCGGCGTGGGAGAAAGACAACAAGCGCGACTTTCTCCAGACGGCAAGCTTGGCAAAACTCTACGCCGGCGAAGTCTCTCGGCGGGTCGTCAACGAGGCGGTGCAGATTCACGGTGGGTACGGATTCATGGACGAGTATCCCGTCTCGCGGATGTATCGCGACCAAAAGATCAACGAAATCGGCGAAGGCACGAACGAGGTGCAACGCGTGGTCATCGCTCGGCGGATGGGGCTCTAAGCAAGCTATCGCCGCCTGAGCGCTCCGTGCCGTGCAACCTCGTGCCCGTCGGCACCGTTACACGGCACGGAGGTAGTGACTATGCGTTCAACATTTTTTCGTTCGCTCGCGCTCGGCGCGCTGCTGCTCGGTATCCTGACCCCGGCCGCCCAGGCGGCGTTGCCGGTCGGTGCGAAGGCACCGATGTTTACGTTGCAGGCGACCAAAGGGGGGAAAGTTTTCCCGTTTTCGCTCGCCGCCGCGCTGAAAAAAGGCCCCGTCGTACTCTATTTCTATCCGGCGGCCTTCACGCCGGGCTGCACGATCGAAGCGCACGATTTTGCCGCCGCAATCGGTAAATATAAAGCGCTGCACGCGACGGTAATCGGCGTTTCCCACGACCCACTCGCGAAGCTGCAAAAATTCTCCGTCAGTGTGTGCCGCAGAAAGTTCGCCGTTGCCGCCGATACCAATCAGACGGTCATGAAGGAATACGATGCGATTCTTTCGGCGGATCCGCAGTATGCGAACCGGACGTCGTACGTTATTTCGCCGCAGGACCGGGTTATTTACACCTACACGAATTTGCAACCCGACAAACACGTTGCCAACACGCTCGCCGCGCTCAAGCGCTGGGAAGCGACGCACAAGATCTAGCGAGTATTACCCAAGCGAACCATCTTGGAGCGCGATTCGGTCGCGCTCCTCTTCGCGTTGTAGTGCGAGCGCCGCTTCCTGCGCGCTGAGAGCGGTAATCGACCCGGCGTTCGTTTCGATTCGGCCGATATCGCCTTGGGAGACCGCTTCGGGGTTCGCGGCTAATTTTGCAAGCTCTCGGCTTCCGGGAAGCAGGCGCGATTCGTAGGAACCGATCGCTTTATTAAAGGCCGAGACGGAGGCATTCAGGTTCTTGCCGAGATCGTTGAGGTGATCGGAGAGAATCCGCACGCGGTCGAAGACGACTCGCCCCTGCGCTGCAATCTCGCGGACGTTTTGCTCTTGTTTGAGGCTCTGCCAGACCATGCCGTACGATCGCAGCAGCGCCATAAACGTGAGCGGGCCGACGACGTAGACGGCCTTCTTTGCCGCAAATTCGATGATATCTTCGTCTTGTGAATAGGCGGCGCTGAGAAAGTTCTCGCCCGGAATAAACATCACGACGAAATCGACGCTGCCGGGGATCGTTTGATACTTCGCTGCGGCGAGAGCGGTGATTCGCGATTTGAGGGCGTCGCCGTAGCGTTTGAAATGCGCGGCCTTCGCCGTTTCGTCCGTACTGTCGATCGCGTCGAGGTAGGCGTCGAGCGGAACTTTGGCATCGACGCAAATAAAACGATCGTTCGGCAATTTTACGATAAGGTCGGGTTGCTGAGCCTTATCGATACCGGCGAATCGCTTCTGTTCCTCAAAATCGCAATGCTCGAGCATTCCCGCTAATTCGCAGACGCGCCGGAGCTGAAGCTCTCCCCATCGTCCTCGCGTCTGCGGGTTACGGAGTGCCGAGGCGAGCTTCGTCGTTCGCTCCGAGAGCGTTGCGGCGGCGAGGCTCAACTCCCCACCGCTCTTGGTGAGTTGCTCGACCTCTTTTCGGAGCTCGACGTAGGCGGTAAGGCGCTTTTGTTCGAGTTCGCGAACGTAAGCATCGACCTGCGTTAATTTTTCGCCGACCGGCGCGACGAGTTCGGAGAGTTTTGCCGCGATGCCGGCCTGCGTGGTATCCAACCGCTGCCCGGCGAGTGCGAGAAACTCGGTGCGTGACGACTCGACGATCTCGCGCTGCGTCGCGGTCAGCTCGTTTTTTGCGCGTTCGAGCATGAGTTCGAATCGCGCGGCGGGATCTTGCGCATCTCGGTCGCGGTGACGGAGGAGCGCAGACGTGACGAGCGCCGTAACGGCAACGGCGACGACGATGATGAGAATAAAAAGTGAGGCAGCCATACCTTAGCGATTCGGAATTAGGTGGTTTTTAAAAAATTCGAGCGTTCGCTTCCACGCATCGCTTGCTGCCGCGGGCGCGAATGCCGTTCGGCGGTCGTCGAAGAAGTCGTGCCCCGCTGTTTGGTAAACGCGAAGATCGTTGGGAACGGTGAGGAGCGTTCGGAAAAAACGAACCTCGTCGGCCGATATAATGGAGTCGTGTTCGCCGTAACTTCCGCAGACGGGGATGTGGATTTGATCGGGAGTGAGGTGTTCGACCGACCCGTAAAAGGGCGCGACGCAGGAAAATACATCGTTGTTATCGGCCGCCTGTAGCAATGCGTAACGCCCGCCGACGGAGAATCCGGTGATGCCGATAAGGCCTTGTGCGGATCGCGATTGCAGCCAGAGCGCCGCCGCGCGAATGTCGCCGTCGGCCTGTCGTCGCTCGATGCGTTTCGCGAACGTCTCAAACTTCGCGCGTTCGCAGGAGTCGTCGCCTTTCGGTGCGTCGAAGCGTGCATAAAGATCCGGTGCGACCGAAGAGAATCCCGCCTTCGCAAAGCGACGTACGATATCGCGTATCGTTGCATCGACGCCCCAGAGGTGCGGCAGCACGACGATTCCCGGCGTATTTGCACGCACGGAGCGTGGGGTGGCGGTGTACACCCGCATCGTGGTGTCGAGCCGACGGAGTTCGATACTTTCGACGACGATTGCCGTATCGTGCTCCGAGACGTAGGGAAGGTGTGGGGGGGCGAGGCGCAGGTCGCTATCGTTCGCGCTCGACGTACGGCGAGGTGCGACGGCGTCGATGGCTTTGGCAAGCGCGGCTAAATCATCGTCCTTCTTCAACGCCCACTCCTTCGACGTCGCTGTTTCAGCACCGTGGAGCGCGACCCTTTGCTGCCGTCGTTCTCGGCTTCGCCGAGAAGCGAGGTAATGAATGCCCGCGCGAGCGGGGCGAGCGGACGGTCGCGGCGCGAGAGCACGAAGAAATTGCGTTCGAGGGCGAGATCGTCGATAGCGACGGCGACGACGCGATGCAACGAGATCGCTCGTTCGACGACGAGTTCGGAGAGAACGGCGATCCCGAGCCCCGCCTCGACGGCGCGGACGATGCCTTCGCCGCTGGGAAGTTCGAGCGCGATCGGCGGCTCGATCCCCGCCGCGCGCAATGCATCGTAGCCGTGGTCGCGCGTGCCAGAGCCCGGTTCGCGGCTGACAAAGCGTTCGCGTGCGAGTTCGGCGGCGTGGAGCTCCGATCGACCGGCAAATGGATGCTGCGGAGGGACGATGAGGCGTAGATGGTCGTGCGCGAAGGGGCGCGTTTCGAGCTGCGGCTCCTCGATCGCTCCCTCGACCAGTCCGAAGAGCGACTCGCCACGCAGGACGAGCTGCGCGACTTCGTGGGTGTTCGCGATCCGCACGCGCGGCTCGACCCCGGGGCGATCGCGGAGAAAGACCGCGAGGAGCTGCGGCACTAAATGGGTTCCGATGGTGCGCGTTGCCGCGAAATCCAGATGGCCGCTCCGAGCCGCGGCGTAGCCCTCGGCTTCGCGGAGCAGCGCCTCCGTATCGGCGAGGAGGGCGCGTGCCCGTGCGACGACCATCTGCCCCGCCTCGGTGAGCGCCGGGCGGCCATCCTCGCGGGAGAAAAGGGTAAGCCCGAGCGCGGTGGCGAGCGTGGCGAGTTGTTGGCTCACCGCAGGCTGGGAGATCCCCAGGGCGCGAGCTGCCTTTGAAAACGAACCGCGTTCGGCGACCGCGCAGAGCGTGTCAAGCTGCGAGAGTGAGATTTTCATAAGTTAAACTGATAGTCATGCGTCTATTGTGTTATTTGACTTATGACTAATGGGCTCCTATGCTCGGAGCATGAGTCGCCTATCTCACCTTCGCACCCCGATCGCCGCGGTTCTCGCGGCCGCCCTCTTAGGGGTGAGCCCCTACAACTTCACCGTCTCGAACGTCGATGTCGTGCCCGATCTCCATGGGAACCCGGCGAACGCCCAGTTGGTCGTCTTCGCTGCCGGGAACCAGTACATGGCGATGCACGCGCTCGTCGCGGCTTTTCAACGCGAGCATCCCGATGTGAAGCGCGTGTTCTACGAAACGCTGCCGCCGGGAATTCTCGCCAAGCAGATCGAGGCGGGTGCGTTGCAGGTCGGAAATCTCGTGATCGATCCGAAACCCGATGTCTTTCTCTCCGGCAAGAAGCGCATGACGATCGAGCGCACGCGCGGTATCGTCGGCCCCGCGCATACCTATGCAACCAACACGCTGGCGATTCTCGTGCGCAAGGGAAATCCGAAACACGTGTACGGCCTGCGCGATCTCGGGCGCGCCGACGTGCGCGTCGCGATGCCCAACCCCGCGTGGGAGGGCGTTTCGGGGCAGATTCAGGCGGCCTATCGCAAGGCAGGCGGCGCCGCATTAGTCTCCACGATCATGGTGACCAAGCGCAAAGCCGGAACGACGTTCCTCACCAAGATCCACCATCGGCAGAGCCCGCGGTGGATTCTCTCGGGGCGCGCCGATGCCGGTGTCGTTTGGATCTCCGAGGCGCTCTATCAGGCGAAATTAACCGGGCGCCTTGCCGTCGTCAAGATTCCCGCTTCGGAGAACGCAACCGCGATCTACCAAGCGGCGGTAATAACGAAGGCGCCGCATCCGGCGGCGGCTAATGCGTTCGTTGCCTTTCTTACCGGCGCGCGGGCGCGTGCCATTTATGCTTCCTATGGCTTCACAACTGGAGGAACCCATTCATGAAACGCACGGCCTTTCTCGCAACCTCGGCATCGCTGGTCGCCCTCGCTCCTAAGATCGCCGAAGCCGCCGCCGCCGTTCCCGGCGGCACTGCGTTAGTGGAGCGGAGAGCGAATTTCGATGCGGCGCACTTCGACAAAGTGCTCGGCCGCCCGGCCGAGATTCGCCAGATGTGGGAGATTCTCAATCCCAATCCCGTGGTGTGGAACAACATCAAAAATGCACTCAACGGCTTGCATTTCGGGTATGGCTATCCGGCCGATAAAATTGCGATGGCGTTTGCAGCGCACGGCCCGGCATCGAGTTATAACTTCAGCGATTACGTGTGGGCGAAATATCGCATCGGCGAATTCTTCAACATCAAAGGCCCCGACGGAGCTTTTGCGACGAAGAATTATCATTATCCCTCGCACACCCCGTTCAATCTCTCGGCGGATCCCGACAACGAGAAATCGACCTATCAGGATCGTTCGATTCAGACGTTGCAGCGGCGCGGTTTAGTGATGTTAACGTGTCACACTGCAGTGGAAGAGCAATCGCGCGCGATCGTCAAGCGCGGTTTCGCACCTGCGGGAATGAACGGCTCGCAAGTCGCGGCCGATATTCTCACGCACCTCATTCCCGGAACGATCGTCGTGCCCTCGATGGTCGCGACGGTCGCGGTGCTGCAGAAGCGTTTCGGCTACGCCTACACGGCGCTGGCGTTTTAGGGCGCGACGAGTGCGAGTACTCTATACGGTAGCGAGTGCGCTCGTCGCACTCGCGTTCGTCGGTTGTGCCGGCGGAGCCGGCGGTACGAACGGCAGCGGAAACGCCGGCCGGCCGCTCGCCGGCAGCGCGCTCTACAATCCCGCGCATCTTCCGGCGGGGAAGATGGGCGCGCTCGTGCGCGAGGGTTACGATATCATCACGCAGACGCATAAATTCGCGAAGCCCTACGTCGTTTCGCAAATGGAGTGCTCGTCGTGCCACATCGCCGGGGGTACGGTGCCGCGCGGCGGATACTTGCGGATCGCCGGGCATTTTCCGCAGTGGAACGGTCGCTCGCATCGTGCGATTGCGTTGCAAGATCGCATTGCGGAGTGTTTCCTCTATAGCATGAACGGGCGGCCCCCGGCGTACGACAGTCGAACGATGATTGCCGTCGTCGCGTATATCAACTGGATCTCACGTGGGCAGAAAACCTTCTCACCCATCGATCCGGCGGTGCGCATCGCACGCATCAAACCGCCGGCTCCGCCGAGCGTATCGCGCGGTGCGACAATCTATGCCGCGCAATGCTCCATGTGTCATCAAGCAACCGGTGCCGGAATTCCGGGGCAGTTTCCGGCGCTCTGGGGTGCGACGTCGTTCAACAAAGGCGCCGGTATGGCGAAAGTTGCGATGATGGCGGGCTTCGTGCGTTACAACATGCCGCTCGGGAAAGCCGGCACGTTGAGCGACCAGGAAGCCTACGACGTCGCAGCGTTCGTGGAAAGCCACACGCGCCCCGCGTTCGATAAAAAGGCCGCGATTGCGTTTCCGCCCGAACCGGCGAGCTTTTTCTAGCGCGACGTGAAGATACTTCCCGGACTCCTTTTGGCGATCGCAATTGCGGCCGTCGCAACCCTCGTCGGGCATCTCTTGCCCGTCGTCGGCTCGCCGGTGGTCGCCATCGCGCTCGGCCTGCTGATAACGGCGGTGCGCGCACCCGGCGCGCGGCTGCACCCGGGAATTCTCTTTAGCACCAAACAGGTGCTGGCCTGGTCGATCGTTCTTCTCGGTACCCAATTGCGCTTTACCGATATCGTTGCCGGAGGCCTAAAATCGCTTCCGGTGATGTTGAGCACGCTCGTCGTGGTGCTGGCTCTGGCGTATATTTTCGGCAAACTGCTCGGCATCGATCGTGATTTGCGCCGCCTTCTCGGCATTGGTACGGCGATCTGCGGCGGTTCGGCGATCGCGGCATTAGCGAGCGCGACCGAATCGGATCGCGCCGACGTCGCCTATGCGCTTTCGACGATTTTCTTCTTTAACGTCGCTGCCGTCTTGACGTTTCCGACGATCGGCCACCTCATGCATCTCTCGCAGCACGCGTTTGGATTGTGGGCCGGAACGGCGATCAACGATACGTCGTCGGTCGTTGCTGCAGCGTTTGTGTATGGCCATGCAGCGGGGGAGCATGCGGTGATCGTCAAGCTCACGCGAACGACGCTCATCATTCCGTTGGTTGCGTTTTACGCCGGCAAACGCGCGTTTGCGATGCGCGGCGGGGAGGCCGTGCCGTGGCGGTCGATCATTCCCTGGTTCGTGCTCTGGTTCGTCGTCGCGGCGGGAATCAATAGCTTCGGCTACATTCCCGCGGCCTGGCACGCTCCGCTC
This sequence comes from Vulcanimicrobiota bacterium, assembly GCA_013044185.1. GTDB lineage: Bacteria > Vulcanimicrobiota > Vulcanimicrobiia > Vulcanimicrobiales > Vulcanimicrobiaceae > JABEUX01. Next base: position 28,287 of record JABEUX010000022.1, read on the forward strand.
GACCAGCTCGCGCTCTTCGCGATTACGGTCGCGCTTGCGGCGGTCGGCCTGAGCGCCGATTATGCGCGCATTCGCTCGGCGGGGATACGCCCGCTCCTGCTCGGGGCGATTCTCTGGGTGGGGATATCGCTCACCAGCCTCGGCGTCGCCCACGCGATGCACCTCAACTAAGTGTCATCCCATCTACTCCGGAGTGCTTGTGGCCTCGAGTTGCGCGTGCAGTTCTTCCCAGCGTGCGAGCGCGATTTCGCTGCGAACGGCGAGGCTCTCGACCTCCGCTTGTAGCGCTTTGACGCGCGCGCGATCTTCGTAGAGGTTCGGCTGCGCGAAGAGGGCATCGATTTCAATTTTGCGAGCATCGAATGCGGCGATCTCGCGTTCGACCGTAGCGATCTGCACCATCAGTTTCGAGCGCACTTTGAGCGGCGTGAGCCGCGTTGTCTTCGGGCGATCCGTCTCCGCAGGCACGTTGCCGACACGATCTTCACGCGCACGAACGAAACGTTCGTAGGCATCGTAGCCTTCGAGAATACCCCACTGCCCGTCCTCAATCCAGAGCACGCGTTCGGCGAGGCGTGCGAGCAGATAGCGGTCGTGCGATACGACGACGAGCGTTCCCGGATATTCGTCGAGGACCGATTCGAGCGCCTCGCGGCTGGCGATATCGAGATCGTTCGTCGGTTCGTCGAGCAACAGGACGTCGGCATTCTGGGCCATCAAACGCGCGAGCATAATGCGCCGCCGTTCGCCGCCGGAGAACGAGCGCACCGGGCGCTCTTGCATCTCGCCGGAGATGCCGATGCGCCCGAGCAATCCGCGCGCCCGCTCCGGCGGAACGTTACCCGCCGAGAGTACCGCGTCGATCGCGCTCGCGTCGGGATCGAGCTGCTCCTGCGCGTTCTGCGCGAAGTAGGCGACGCGCGCCGCGGGATTGTAACGCACCGTCCCCGCATCGGGCGTGCGTTCGCCGGCAAGAATGGAGAGCAAGGTCGATTTCCCCGCGCCGTTGGGCCCGACGATGGCGATACGTTCGCCCTGTTGCACGTCGATTTCGAGCCCCATAAAGAGTGGCGCGGCATAGCCTTTCGTGAGGCCGGAGAGTTCGAAGGCGAAGCCGCCGGTGACGCGGCGGTGCGCCGCGAGCGCAACGTTGATGCGCGCGACCTCGGGTGGGGGCTCCGGCGCAACGAGTGCCGCTTCGGTGCGTGCGAGTTGGCGTTCGCGGCTACGCACTTGTTTGTAATCCGACGACGTGTGCGTTGCGCGCAATCCGGCGATGGTCGCGCGCCGTTTATCGCGTTCGGCGATATAGGTTTCGTACGCGCGACGCTCGTTCTCACGCCGCACCTCGCGCGCTTCGAGATAGGTGGTGTAGGCGCGTGCGGCCGGTGGATAGACGTAGAGCGTACCGCGGTCGAGCTCCCAAATCTGCGTAGCGATGCGATCGATAAAATAGCGATCGTGCGAGACGATGAGATAGGCGCGTTTATCGGCGGCGATCGTGTTTTCGAGCCATCGTACGGTACCGATATCGAGATGGTTGGTCGGTTCGTCGAGAATCAGGTAATCGGGCTCGTCGATGAGGAGATGCGCGAGCGCGCCCTTCGAACGCTGTCCGCCGGAAAATTCACGCAGCGGCCGCGCGTATTCCTCGGGAGCGAAACCGAACGCCGCGAGCATCGTGCGCAGCAATTTACGTTTGCGATCGTACTCGTCGTTGGCGACGCGGGCGAGCGCGCCGTCGACGAGTTCTTGCAGCGTCGCCTCGGTTTCATCGGCGACCGATTGCGCGAGGTAGCCCATGCGCGCATCCCGGGCGCGCACGATACGGCCGCCGTTGGGCGCGTCGACGCCGGCGAGCAAGCGCAGAAGCGAAGATTTCCCAGCGCCGTTGGGGCCGACGAGGGCGATCCGTTCGCCGTCGCGCAGCACGCCGCCGAGCCCCGCGAAAATCTCGCGCGCCCCGTAGCGGCATTCGAGATCCTCGAAGCGCAGCAGTTCCATCGCCCTATAGTATCGCATCGAACCAAACCCGAGCGTGCCGTGACTATCGAAAGCGCACGCGGGCGGCAGGAGTTCGGAGCATCGAGCGCTGCACGTGGCCGAGCCGCCCGTGCGTTGGCAAAGCGCAAGTCTGACGTCACGCGCTACACGGTGCCGATGCTGCCTGGGTCGCGCTGCCGCGTTTTTAGCCGCAAACGGGGGTTTGACGATATTTCAAAGCAACCCGGATCTCGCTTGCGTCGGGACGGCGATCTATGGGGTGCGTTTCTGCGTTTCAAAGAGAGGTTGGGCCGAAGTCCGACCCGACCTCTCGCTGGAGGCAACGCTTAGGCATCCGGTCACTCCAATTTGTAGAGGCGCCTCTTGCCCTACGTGGGCGGAGGAACCTCTATGCTGTGCGGCGTGCAGGCATTAATCGTGAGTCCTTGCGCGAGAAACGCTCGAATATTCCTGAGGGAGTATATCCTGTTGAACGCAGCCGATGTTGAGTTGAGCGCAATTCGAAAGTTTTGAATCGTGGTATGCATTAACAATTTTGACGTAGCGGCTACTCGATATAGGCGGTCTCTATCAGCCCGAGGTACAAACATCGAAGGTTCGCTCTGAATGTACTCGTTTCTATTTGCCAGTTGGATAATATATGCAACTATTTTGTGGCCGCCGACTCGCGTCACTCGTTGCACTGCAATCACTACGTTGAGATTTTTTTTCATTTCCAGACGGTTTTTTAGTGGATACCCGGTTCCGTATGGCGTCACTTCATCGCGACAAACCTGAATTGGCATGAACCCCGAGCCGTAATATGCGGGTGGACGCACCAATGCTTGCGCCAACAATATTGCATGTATCATATCTTTCAGCCCTCAGGGTTCGTCGCACATGGCAATTCATGCGCGCTGTCTTGTGAAAGTGCGTTATATGGCGGAGGGAGGTCTTTCGTTGTCTTATGAACGTCGTTTAGGGCCGATTGAAGGGTCGCAAACCAGGAACCATTCATGTGATATAACGGGCCCTGGGTTGTACCGACTGAAAGCGGACCAATAGCGACGGAAATGGTATAATTGAACTGAATATATTCCTGCCCCCCATAGGTTTGATATTCGTAGGCGAACTCAAAGTTTCCGGAAGGCTGATCAAACCAAAACGAAAGCACGTTGCTTATTTGGCTATTGTGTTGGTTGGTGCCGTCCGAGGATGTACCGCGGGAATACGCGCCTGGACAGCTAGCATCGAATGCAACGCACCCCGACCCGCTGGCGTAGCACGGCTGACCGCACTCGACGTTGGAGCTGCAGCCGCCCGTGCCGCCGCCACCGCCATTCTGTGGTGGGCCGGGGTTGTAACCGCCGCCGGTCCCGCCGCTACCGTCGGGGTAGCACTGCACGGTTTGGGGCCCGCCGTTATTTGATACGACTAGACCCCGTCCACCAGGCGAGTAGCCGATGGGACAGGGGTTGTTCGAGGGCCCTGAGACAACGTCAGCATGCGCTCGTCCGACCGCGCCGGTTGGGCTTTGGTCCGCAGCGGGGTTCAGCCCGACGAGCAGGCTGCTTCCATTGGGTGTGTGGAGGGTTGCATGCATGCCTGCGCTGCTTGCGGCGGGGCCTGCAGCGCGGTTCGGAGCCTGCGAAAGGCTTTGTGTTTGAGGATTCGCCGGCAGCATCCCGGTAGTTCCGGAGCTGCATGCGGCAAGGAGCGAGGCCAGCGCAATCAATGCAATCGGCATCGCGAGAGGAGCACGTTTCACGAAGATGAGCCTTTCTTGAAAGGAGCGAAGAGGCACGCTCTCCGCTAGTAAGCAGCGACCGATGCGGGTTCCCACGATGGGATTGCGCATGGATCGTGTACCCCCAGACGCGGGGCAGCATTGGCGTCGGTGTAACTGCGCACCTTCTAGCGCGTGCGCCCACAAACGCCGATTTGAGGCGATTAAAAAGCAGGCATGGTTGTCGCGGACCGGCGCATTGACTCATCGGAAATGCTACCCATGAATGCTCGTTGCCTCACGCAAAATGTTGCCCGCCGGGCTCCTCCGGCGGGAACGGAAAGTCGGATTGAGGCGGATCAACATGGAAACACGGAAGGAATTGGTCACGGCGGTGGGCACCCGATACAAGGCAGCATCGAGGAGGGAGAAGGCAAGGATTCTCGACGAGTTCGTGGCGGTGACCGGTTACCATCGGAAGCACGCTATCCGCCTTTTGCGTTCTGACGCCCCGCTAGTGCGATCGAGGGCAGTGCGCAACCGCCTGTACGATGAGGCCGTGCAGCAGGCGCTCTCAGTCGCTGATCGTCGGGGCTCTGAACGTCGCCGCGTTCAACATTCCTTTCGCCATGCTCGGTATAGATACCGATAATGACAGCTCATTTATCAACCAGACGATCATCGACTTTTGCGACGAGCACGGCATCGCTCAGAAGCGATCCCGGCCCTACCGGAAAAACGATCAAGCCTGGGTTGAGAAAAAAATGGTTCGGTGGTTCGCAATCTCGTCGGATACGAGCGCCTTGCCGGCCTCGATGCAACACGTGTTTTGGCGAAGCTCTATGCATTTTCCAGATTGTACATTAACTACTTTCAGCCGCCTTTCAAACTGCAATCAAAGAAGCGTGACGGCGGACACGTCGCGAAAAGGTACTATCCTCCGGCCACGCCGTGCGCGCGCCTCATGGATTCTCTTCACGTAAGCGATGCCATCAAAACTACACTCAAAAAAGACTGCGATACGTTCGATCCGGTGGCGCTTCTACGTGATATTCGCGCAGCTCAACAGGAACTCCAGGAGAGGGTCGCTCGCACGACAGTGGAGACCAACCCCGTGGTTACTCCCGTTGACATCCAAACGTTTCTGTCGACTTTTCCTACGGCTTGGAAGAGCGGCGAGGTGCGTCCAACGCACCGTTCGCCGTCGCGCAGCACGCCGCCGAGCCCCGCGAAAATCTCGCGCGCCCCGTAGCGGCATTCGAGATCCTCGAAGCGCAGCAGTTCCATCGCCGTATAGTATCGCATCGAACCAAACCCAAGTGGTTGCAAAGCTCCCGATATAGGGTGCTACGAATCAGTCTCGTACTTGCTGCGAAGCAGCGCTGACGCCGGGCACGGAAGCACGCGCAGGGACGGAGGAAGGGCGGTGAGCGCTTTTATCTGTAGCACGTGGAGGCCGAGGGCTCGACGTAAGGCCGGATTCGAATTGGGAAGCGACTGCATGATGCTCTTCCCATCCTTCATCCGGTAAACGAATCCGAACATTTGCCCTTTTTCATCGACGATTCGGTCGATTCGTACGATATAACTCGACGGCGGATGTAGTCCGGTTCCCTCGGGCAACATATCTCCGTATGCCTCCGGTGACTGCCCGCAACGCAGGCCGTTCGGGAACGGCGTTGCCGTGGGCTGGGGCGCGGACGCGCTTGAGAGCGCAAGCGTAAATGCGAAAACGCTGAACAAAGAATCGCTCCCTTCAAAATGCCGTTCACGGCGGTTCGAGAATCGGAGGCGTCGGGTTGCTTGCCGCCGACGTTGCGTCACCCGGCCCGCTGGTTTCCGAGCGACCGCCCGCGGAGCCCGGCACCTCCCGGATGCGACCCCGAGCTCCCGCCCCCGGGAACCGCTAGCCCCGTGGCTTGGGTCGTAGGCTTCGGCGTGGCTCCGGGTTAGAATCGAGGGGTTCGCGCGACGCGGGCCCGTATAACTACGGTTCATCGCTTCAATACGCAGGAAAGACGGAGAATCGACAACGTGGCTGACACCTTGGTGCAGGTGACCCTCCCGGAGATGGGCGAGTCGGTCGCCGAGGGTTCGATTGTCGAGTGGCGCAAGCGCGTCGGCGATTTTATCGCCGAGGGCGAGCCGCTCGTGGACGTCACCACCGACAAGGTGGATGTCGAAGTGCCCGCCCCTGCCTCCGGCGTGATCACGAGCCTGCACGGCGACGAGGGGCAGAGCATCGCCGTCGGCGCGCTGCTCGCCGAGATCGATACCTCCGCGAGCGCCGCCGCCGGCAACGGCGCGACGAACGGCGCCGCGAAGGCCGCCGCCGCTCCTGCTGCCCCCGCCGGGCCGCCGAAGATCGTCGACGTCACCCTGCCCGAGATGGGTGAATCGGTGACCGAGGGCTCGGTCGTCGAAGTGCGCGTGAAGGTCGGCGATGCCGTCGCTGCGGGCGATCCGCTCGTCGACGTGACGACCGATAAAGTCGACGTCGAAGTTCCCGCCCCGGCCGCCGGTGTCATCACCGAGATCCTCGTTGCCGAGGGGCAAACGCTCGCCGTCGGCGCGGTGTTGATGCGCCTCGACGAGAACGCCGCCGTATCGGCAGCCCCCGCGAAATCCGCGCCCGCTGCAAAACCCGCGGCGAGCGCCGCACCCGTTGCCGTGCCCGTGCGCAGCGGCCCGCTCGCAGCCTCGCACCAAGCGCAGCGCGTCGCGCGCAAACTCGAACTCGATCTCGCTTCCGTTCGCGGCACCGGCCCCGACGGCATGGTGCTGCGCGGCGACGTCGCTGCAGCGGTCGGTAACGGCAGCGCGCGCGCTGCATCGGCGAGCAAGGGCGCGCCGCAGCCTCCGCTCGGAGCCGACGTGAAACGCACGCCGCTGCAAGGCCCCGCCGCCGCGCTCGTCGGCTACATGGAGCAGAGCCTCAGCATTCCCACCGCGACCTCCTTCCGCACGCTCGGCGTCGACGTTCTCGACGCGCGCCGTCGCGAACTCAACGCGGCGATCAAAGCGGCGAAGCGCAACGAGAAAATCTCGTTCACGCATCTCATCGCATTTGCGATCGTGCAAGCCGCGAGCGAGATGCCGTTCGTTACCTACAGTTTCCGCAGCGAGAACGGGAAGCCGACGCGCGTGGAGCCCGGCGTCCACCTCGGGCTCGCCGTCGATAGCGAACGCAAGGACGGCACGCGTTTCCTCGTCGTGCCGGTGATCAAGAACGCCGACAAACTCGATTTCGCCGGCTTCGTCGCCGCATACGATGCACTCGTTGCGAAGGCGCGCGAAAATAAACTCGTCGCCGACGATCTCACCGGGGCGAGCCTCACGCTCACCAACCCCGGCGGCATCGGCACCGTCGCTTCGATTCCGCGCTTGATGGCGGGGCAAGGTTCGATTCTCGCTACCGGCGCGATCGGTTACCCGGCTGGCTTCACCAACGTCGACGAGACGACGTTGCGCAGCCTCGGCATCGGCAAAGTGATGCAGATGACCAACACCTACGATCACCGCGTCATCCAAGGCGCGCAGTCGGGTGAATTTCTGCGACGCATCGATCGCTTGCTGCAAGGCGAGAGCGAATTTTACGAACGCGCGTTCTCGACGCTCGCGCTTGTTGCCGGCCCCGCGCCGCAACTCGGCGCGAAGGCACCGGTGCCAATCGCAAGCGCTTCCTCGGGTGCGCCTTCTGACGAGATGATGCGCGGTGTCGCCGCTGCCGCCGCGATCGTCGCGGCGTATCGCACGCACGGGCACCTCGCTGCGAATCTCGATCCGCTCGGCTCGACGCCGCCGGGAGACGAATCGCTCGATCCCGCAACCTACGGGCTCACGCACGCGATGCAGAACGCGATTCCCGCGAGCGTCTTACGCGTGAAGGTGCCGGGGAGCACGCTCGCCGAGGTGCTGCCGCATCTGCGCGAGACCTACAGCTCGTCGCTCGCGTATGAATTCGAACATATCTCCAACCGCGAACAGCGCCGTTGGATGCGCGATGCGATCGAGACCGGTTCGCACCGCACGCCGCTCTCGCGCGAACATCAGCAGCGTTTATTGGAACGATTGACGCGCGGCGAGACCTTCGAACGCTATCTGCGTAAAACGTATCTCGGGCAGAAGACTTTCTCGGGCGAGGGGCTCGACGCGATGGTGCCGATGCTCGAAGAGATGCTCGAACGCTTCGCAGCCGAGGGCGTTGCGAATGCCGTGCTCGGTATGGCGCATCGCGGCCGCCTCAATGTCATCGCGCACGTCGTCAATCTTCCTTACGACGAACTTCTTGGTGAGTTCGAGGCCGCGCATCAACGCGGCGAAGTCGGCGACGACGATGTCACCGGCGACGTGAAGTACCATCAGGGCGCAACCGGCGTCTATCGCTCGCACGACGGGCGCGACATTACGGTGATTCTCGCGCATAACCCGAGCCATCTCGAGGCGGTCGATCCGGTCGTCGAAGGCTCGGCGCGTGCGTTGCAGAGCGATCACGGCGCGGGTGCACCCGTGCGCGACGGCAATCGCGCGGTGCCGGTTCTCATTCACGGCGACGCTGCATTCACGGGGCAAGGCATCATCTCCGAAGTCTTCAACCTGCAGTCGCTCGCCGGTTACACCACCGACGGCACCGTGCATATCATCGCTAACAACCAAGTCGGCTTCACTACCGATCCGCACGACGACCGTTCGACGCGCTACGCCTCCGATCTCGCGAAAGGCTTCGACGTTCCGATCGTGCACGTCAACGCCGATGATGTCGATGCCTGTATCGATGCGGTCCGTCTGGCGGTCGATTTCCGGCGCCAGTTTCAGCGCGACGTCATCATCGATCTCATCGGCTACCGTCGCTTCGGACATAACGAGCAGGACGAACCGGCATACACGCAGCCGTTGCTCTACGATAAAATCAAAACCCATCCCACGGCGCGCGAACTCTTCGCGAACAAACTCGTCGCGCAGGGAATCGTCACCGCCGAACGTGCGAACGAGATGATCGAGCAAGCGACGGCGGCGTTGCAGAGCGCGAACGCGCGCGTGAAGGCCGACGGCGGCAAGAGCCTCATCGAAAAAATCGCGCAGTCGACGCCGATCGAAACGGTGGCGTTGCAGCCGATCGACCGCAAGCAGTTGCTTGCGTGGAGCGAGGATGTCGTGCGCGTCCCGGGCGACTTCACCGTCAACAAGAAACTCATCGCACAGTTCCAGCGCCGTCGCGCGCTGATCGCCGAGAAGGGGCTCGTCGATTGGGGAATGGCCGAAGCGCTCGCGTTCGCATCGTTGGTCACCTCCGGGGTGCCGGTGCGCATCACGGGGCAAGACACCGGGCGCGGCACCTTTAGCCACCGCCATGCGGTGCTGCACGATGTGGCGACGAACGCCTCGTACGCGCCGCTCGCGCATCTCGCCGATGCGAAGGCCTCGTTCGAGATTCACAATAGTCCGCTCTCGGAGTATGCGTGCCTCGGTTTCGAATACGGCTACGCAGTAACGTTACCGAAAGCGCTGGTGCTCTGGGAAGCGCAATTCGGCGACTTCGTCAACGGCGCCGAGATCATCATCGATCAATTCATCGCCGCCGGCCAGGCGAAATGGGGGCAGACCTCGCGGCTCACGATGCTGCTGCCGCACGGCTACGAAGGTATGGGCCCCGAACATTCCAGCGCGCGCCTCGAACGCTTCTTGCAGCTCGCCGCCGAAGGCAACCTTCGCGTTGCCTACCCATCGACGGCGGGGAATTACTTCCATTTGTTACGTTTGCAGGCGGGTTCGCCCAATCCGGTGCCGTTAGTGGTGATGACGCCGAAGTCGTTGTTGCGTCTCGAAAGCGCCTATGGCGAGATCGACCAGATGGCGACGGGCTCGTTCCAACCGGTGATCGACGATCCCAGCGTCACCGATAAATCGACGATCGAGCGCATCGTGCTCTGCACCGGTAAGATCTATCACGATCTCGTTGCGGCGCCGCAGTACGCGGACCGCAGCAAGACGGCGATCGTGCGTATCGAGCTGCTCTCACCGATGCCGGGTGCGGAGATGAACGCGCTGCTCGCAACCTATCCGAAGCTCAAGCGTCTGGTCTGGGTGCAAGAAGAGCCGAAGAACATGGGTGCGCGCGCGTACGTACGGCGGCGTTTGCTCGAACGGCTCGAACGCCCGCTCGAAATCGATTACGTCGGGCGCCCGTATCGCGCGAGTCCCTCCGAAGGGTATCCGGGCGCACACGCGGTCGAACAGGAACGAGTGATCGCCGCCGCGCTGAAAGGGTAAGCGCTACCCTACGGCGCGGCTCGGCGGCCCTTTCGGTTAGAGGTTTGCGAGTCTGCCGCCGTCGACGACGAGCGTGGTGCCGTTGACGAACGCGGCCTCGCTCGATGCGAGGAAACAGATCGCGGCGGCGAGATCTTCGGGTTTGCCGATTGCGCCGGTGACCTTTTCCGCGCCGCTTTTGACGTTAGGGTTGTTCCACAACATCGGCGTATCGACCGCGCCCGGAGCGACGGCGTTCACGCGAATCTTCCGCGCGGTGAGCTCGATGCTTAGCCCGCGCGTGAATGCCTCGATGGCGCCCTTCGACGAAGCGTAAGGAACGACGTTCGCCGTCGTCGCGTGCGCGTGAACCGAACTCAAATTGACGATTGCGCCGCCATCGTTCATATGCGGCACGCCGTACTTACAGAAATAAAAGACCGAACCGAGATTCGTCGTGATGACGTGAAAGAAATCGGCCTCCGCAATATCGACGATCGGCGTAAACGTCATCATCGCGGCGTCGTTGACGATCGCATCGATCGGCCCGTAGGCCGCAACCGTCTTGGCGATAACGGCCTGCACCTGCGCCGAGTCGCCGACATCGACGGCAACCGCGAGCGCCGTTCCGCCGGCGGCGACGATGCTATCGACGGTTGTTTGCGCCGATTCCACATGCAGGTCGGCGACCACCACCCGCGCACCTTCGCGGGCGAATTGCAAGCAGGCGGCCATGCCGATTCCCGACCCGCCCCCGGTCACAATACAGGTTTTGTTCGTAAATCTCATGATGCGCTCTGGCTTCTGCCCGCATCCGCATCGCTCCGCCTTTCACGGCGGAGCTCTTCGCGCCGCGGCGAAACTTCGCCGAATGAGCGATAGCATGCATTTCGGCGTCGCGACGGCCGACCACCAATGCGAGGCCTACGACGGCAACGACGATATTCGCGACCTCTGGGAACGCTCGCGGGGACTCACCGAACGCGGCAACGCGACCGATTTTTGGAATCGCTATCGCGAAGATATCGATCTCGCGAAAGGGCTCGGCTGCACGATCTTCCGGCTCTCGCTCTCGTGGGCGCGCTTAGAACCCGAACCGGGGCGCTGGAGCGACGAGGGGTTCGCTCACTATCGGGAGCTGCTCGAATATCTGCGCGCCGCAGGCATGCAGGCGGTCGTTACCCTCCATCACAATACCTGGCCGTTGCACGTGCAGGCTGCGGGCGACGGCGCGGGTTTGCTGGATACGGGCTTTCCCGATCTCATGGCCGGCTACGCGCAGCAGGTCGCCCATCGTCTCGGCGATCTCATCGATTATTACGTCACGCTCAACGAGCCGAATCAACTCGTCTACGGCTTTATCAAAGGCTTTTGGATGCGTGCCTACCCGATGCCGCCGGGGCAACCACCCGATACGATCCCCGAGGCGCAGATGGATGCGGTGCTGCGCCTGATTCCGAACCTTTTGCTCGCGCATGCTCGCTCGCGCGCCGCGATCCGTGCGATCGTACCAAACGCGAAGGTCGGCGCGAACCCGCTGGTCTTGGGCTTGCCGGGGTGGTTGCAAAAACTCGTCGACCGCGGCGCGACGCATGCAAAGTCGCCGGAGCAGTTACGGAAGCACGCCTCGCGCATCGTGCAGGCGAGCATTGTGGAAAACGGTCGCGTCGATTGTTCGGTCGCACAGGTTGCAATTACGCACGAGCGTATGGAGCAGGTGCTTTTTTCGGAGCCGTATTTCGCAACCCACGCAGCGGCGCTCCACCCGAAGAGCGCAGAGCTTCCGGCCTCGCTCGCAAATTGGAAAGCAACGATTGGCGTGCTGAAGAGTTCGGAGGCCTCCGAGAGCGTTGGCGCGCGTTTTCCCGATGCAACGGTGTTGTATTTCGCCGACCTTACCGCGGGGCTCGCCGCGCTCCGCGCGGGCTCGATTGCGCTCCTTTATAGCGACGAAGCCTTGGTCGCTCCGTATGCAAACGGCGAGCTCGCGATCGCCCGGCTTCCGGGATATGCGCGCCATTACGCCGTCGCCGTGCCGCCCGGACATCACGCGCTGCTCGACGCCATCGACCGTGCCATCGAGAGACTTCGTTCGCAGCACCCCGAGATGCCGCACGCGCACGGGCGCGCAACCGTCCATCACATCGGCCGCACGGCGCTCGTCGCGCCACCCGATCCGCAACGCGCGATCGGTGCCTCCGTCGTCCAGATTCGCAAACGCGGGAAGATGCGCATCGGTATTCACCCCGGCGTACCCGGACTCTGCGAAGCGGACGGAAAGGGCGGCTACCGCGGCCTCGAGATCGATCTCGCGCACGCGATCGCTCGCGAAGTGTTGCAGAGCGATACCCCGCGCATCGAGTTCGTCGCCCTCGGACAGAGCGAGCGCATCTCCGCAACGCGTTCGTGGTTGCAGATCTTCGATAAATGGCGTCGGACGCTCGCGATGTTCGGCACGTTGATTGGAACCAATTGGTGGAACCTTGCGATGCTCGGAGCGCTCCCCGAATTTCTCTGCCCGCGCGAATGCGTCGGAACGCTCGATTTCGTCGGGCTCGATTACTATTGGGGCGTGCCCTCGATTCGCCCCGGGGAGCTTCAGCGGCTCGGTGCGGCGGCGGAGTGTCGATATGCGCAGGCGCCGGTCTGGCCGGGCGAGCTCGAGCGCATTTTGCGCCAAGCACACGAACAGTTTCCCGACAAGCCGATCGTCGTTATCGAGAACGGCTGCGTCACCAGTGCCGACGGCTTCTCGCGTGCCGCCTATCTCGCCGCGCACGTCGCCGAAGTCGATCGTGCGATCGCGGCGGGTGTTCCGGTCGAGGCCTATCTCTGCTGGAGCATTACCTCGAATCGCGAATGGGGCTTACCCTTCGACGACAATAGCGATTTCGGGCTCTACCATATCGACCTCGACAACGATCCCGCATTGAAGCGCACGCCGACCGAGGCGAGCGCGCGCTACGCCGAGATTATCGCGAAGCATCGGACGACGGAGTAAGGGCTCGCGCCATCGCCGGATCGGCGAGCACATCGGCGAGCGAACGCGCGAGCCGAACGCGGCCGTAGCTTTCGATCGTCAGGAGATCGTCGTCGAGCATTCGCTGGAGCAGTCCCATCAGCGGTGCGAAAAAATCGCCGTTATCGAGCAGGGCAATCGGTTTTTGATGATAGCCGAGTTGTTGCCAAGTAAGGGCTTCAAAGAGCTCGTCCATCGTTCCGAAGCCGCCGGGAAGCGCGAGAAATGCATCGGAGAGATTTCCCATCATCGCTTTGCGTTCGTGCATCGAGATCACGACGTGCAGCGCCGTTAACCCCTGGTGCGCGACTTCCGCTCTTTCTAGCGCGTGTGGAATGATGCCGGTAACTTCGCCGCCCGCCGCAAGGGCCGCATCGGCGAGCGCTCCCATCATTCCCACGCGCCCGCCGCCATAGACGATGCCGATGCCGCGCTCGGCGAGCTCCGTGCCGACGCTGCGAGCAAGGGAAAGGAAGGTATCATCGCGCCCCGGCCGCGAGCCGCAAAACACGCAAATTCTCTTCATCGCAACCTCACGAATTGTACGTTTGGGAACGCGAGGCCTGGTGCGCGGGAGCGATTAGACGCCGTACACCACTTGGTTTTCGACCGAGGCGCCGTTGGGTGAGACTGAAGTCAGAATGACGCGGATCTGGCCGCCTCCGAGCACGTTGAGGGAGATCGGCACGTTGAAATTTCCGTTTGAATCGGCCGTAACGTCGGATTGGAACGTCCCCGTTCCGATCTGAAAGAGGCCGCCGATCGTACTGGTGCCGGTCGCGACGATGTGGATCTGCGAATTCGGTAGCGTGCGGCCGCTGAGCGTAAACGAACTTCCCGTGCGCGTGTTCGGTGCCGGCGAAACGTTGACGATATAATTTTGCGCCGTACTCGTGGCCGTATTGGAGGTATAAAAGGTCCATCCGGTATTAAACGACGCGCCGTTCGAGGTGGTACCGCTCACGTTAACGTTGTGGCTGCCGGGATTGAGTGCGAAGCCCGGGGTAACGTCGAAACCGCTTGCATTGGTATAGACCAGCGAAGTCACGTCGTTTCCGTCGACGCTGACATGTAAAGAATTGAGATCGACCTGTTGGTTGAACGTCGCATGAATTTTCGGATGCGTCGTTTTCACCGTTGCGCCGTTCGCCGGGTGCTCGTTATTTAAGTAAAACGATTGGTAGCTCGGTGTCTGCGTTGCGTAGGGTTGCGGGGTTGAGGTGTTGCTGTTCCCCGACGTCCCAATATACACGGTCGAGGTGTTGCCGTTCCAGTTCACGTTCGCGCCAAGAGCTTGGGCGACGAAACGAAGCGGAACCTCCGTTCGTCCGTTCACCAAAAACGGCGCGACATCCATCGTTAGCGGATTCCCATTGACCGATGCATTGAGCGAGCCGATCGCAAGATGCACGGAGCGTCCGTTCCCTTGGGCATTGATATTCCCATTCGAGTACGACACGGTCGATCCGAGGCGCTCGAATATCGCGCGCATCGGGACAAAGACTCGATTGTTCACCATCACCGGAGCCTGGTCGAAGGACATCACCTGTCCGTTCACCACGACGGTAACGTTTTGAGCGGCCGCGGGAACGAGAGCGAGCGAACCGACGAGCAGTGTGGTGGCAAAGGCAATACGAGCAGTGAATTTCATGATTGGGCGATCCTCCGGGCGCCGAGCGTAGCACCTTTTCGAAAGGACGGCTGTGTAAAAGTGACCGCCCGGCTGCCCGCTGGAGGGTCGGGGGGAGCGATAGAAGGCGCTTTTGAACCTCTCGTGCCGTGAGCGACCAAAACCGCAGACTCGTCTACTCCAGCGAGGGTGGGGCGATCGATCTCCAGGCGAAGCCCCGCCCGGGAGGTAGGACGCACGGCAAACCTCTGCCGCCTGAGGACGGCGTGATCCGAGTCGCGCGCGAGCGGCGCCGCGCGAGTACCGCGAGCATTGTTTACGGCGTTCCCGAACGCGAGCTCGCGACCACTGCAAAGGCGCTCAAGCAACTCTGCGGTTGCGGAGGAACGGCGAAGAACGGCGTTATCGAGATCCAGGGCGATCACCGCGAGCGCATCGTCGCATGGTTCGCAGCACGCGGGAAAATCGCAAAACTCGCGGGCGGGTAACGCGCGTCTATCCACGCTCTTTGAGGAAAAATTGATCGAAGCGACCCTCACCATGTGAAACCCCGCCGAAGATGGCGCCGTATAAGCGGCATGCCCTTCTCGAAATGGACGGTCGTTGTCGTGGTGACGGCGCTCCTCGTTACCCTGAGTTCGGTCGCCGCGCGCGCCGATTCGCTCCCGGTGCTTCAGGTACCGATGCTCGCTCGCGAGCCGGCGATCGCCGGGCGGGTGGACGCGAGTTGGCACGGGGCCGCGCGGATCCGGCTGCGATACGACTTTACCAATCGGCGACGAGCCGCGCACCCGCCGATCGCGTACGTGGCACAGGATGCCGGAGGGCTCGATATCGCGTTCGTCGTCACGCAGCATTCGCCGGTGATCGCATCGACGCTGAGCGACGGCCCCGGAGTCTTCGGAGACGACAACGTGCAGGTCTCGCTCAATCCCCAGGGCGTCCAGGGCTTTTCCTATCAATTTATCGCCAACGCACGCGGCGCGCGCTTTCAAAGTTCCTCCGAAAACAGCGCGTATACGCCGCACTGGCAGGCGGCGAGTCGCATTACGAAAACGGGCTACGTCGTCACCATGCACGTGCCGTTCGCTATTGTACGCACCGGCGGCTCGCATCTCTGGAAAGCTCAGTTTCAACGCTTTGCAGTACGCAGTAATGTCAGCGATATTTGGAGTTACGATCCGAACGCGACGAACGCGTTCGATTCCCTCTACGCGGGTACGCTCGACGGCGTAAACCCGACGGGTACCCACGGTGCGGGCTCCAGCCGTCCGGCTCCGCGGTTCCAACCTTATCTCCTCGGGATCGCTCGCTCCGGCGCCGCAGGTGGTTCGACCTCACAGATCGGGCTCGATATGGCGGTGCCGATTACCCCGACGGCCTCCTTCGTGGGGTCGTTTCATCCCGATTACTCGAACGTTGAAACCGACCAGCAGACGATATCGCCGACGGCGTTCCCGCGGCAATACCAGGAAGTGCGGCCGTTTTTCACCCAGGTCGGGAATGCGTTCAATTACACGCTCGGCTGTCAAAATTGCCCGCAGACGCTCTACACGCCGGCGATTCCAACTTTTCGACAGGGGTACGGCGTCGAAGGAACGCAGGGCCCGCTTACGTTTGCCGGGTTCGATGCCGTCGGCGCTCAACGAAGCGATCTCGCCGACGTTCTGAATTTCGCACACTCCACTACTAGCGGAACCGAGCAAGTCGATCTGCAGCGGGTCACGGTAAATACGCCGGCACTCCTCGATAACACGAGCTCGATCAATGGTGGCTACTTTAGCGCGCACGGGCATTGGTTTGCGTACGCGAATTACGCGCGCGAAAACGGTACGTTCGTCACCGATCCCAGCCAGGCCCATTATGGTGAAATCGGAGCGGGGGTTAAAACGGCGAATACCGTGTTCGTATTGGCGCATCAATTCGTCGGTTCGCAGTTCAATCCGGTCGATGGATACGTACAGCAAAGCGATATCGGTGGTTACATTTCGTATATGCAGCATACATTTCATTTTTCACCGAGTTCGAAGCTGCTCGATCTCTCCGTTAACTTCAACGATGCGCGTTTTTGGAACCATCTATCACAGCCGGCGCAGAGTAACGCCGGAGATCAAGTGAACGTCGATTTTAAAAATCTCTGGTCGGTCCATCTCTTCCAACAGAGCACGTTCGTTCTGGCCTCCGATGGGGAGTATCTCCCATTTAGCGTCGGTAACGGTGCCTTCGTCGGCTACAACCTCAACTCCAACTACGGCAAGGGATTGGCGTATGGCGAGGGGCCTTACTATCACGGCCAGGCGGCGAATTGGCAGTTGTTCGATACGATGCCGATCCGGCGTCGGCTCAGCTTCTCGCTGAATCTGAACGAAAATATCTACCACTCGCACCTCGCAACCGAACCGTCGTTTCGGGAATGGCTGAACAGTGCGAGTTTCAATTGGCAATTCTCGCGCGATGCCTCGTTTTCGCTCGGCGCTCGGCGCATCAACGGGATCGATCTGCCCACCTCGTATTTTGCGCCAACCTTTACCCCCGTCTTCGCCAATAACCTCAGCGCGGCGTTTCACTACCTCCACGGGCACAACGAGTTCTATCTCGTCTACGGCGATCCCAATTCGCTGAGTACCACGCCGGCAGTCTTTTTTAAGTGGATCTTCTACGCGGGGGCTGAAAAGGGAACGTGAAATCAGGGTGGAAGCGAAGCCCGATGCGACGCTTTACCATGGCCGGCGCGCTTTTCGTGCTCGGCACTCTTTGCTCTTCGCTAGGTGTCGCTGCGGCGACGTTACCGCAGATACACGTCCCGACGCTCGCCAAAGAACCATCGATGCATGCGCGGATCGATGCGAGCTGGAAGGGCGCAGCCCGCATCGTCTTGCAATACGATTTCACCAATCGCCGCCGGGTGTCGCACCCTACCGTCGTCTATGTCGCGCAGGATTCGCAAGGCCTCGATTTTGCGTTTCGGGTCCGTCAGCGCTCCCGAGTCGCCGCCTCTACGGTGAGTAACGGCTCGGCAATCTTCGGTGACGATAGCGTCCAGGTCTCACTCGAGCCACAGGGGGTTCAGGGTTTCGCCTACCAGTTCTCGGCGAACCCGCGTGGAGCGCACTACCAAACCTCGAGCGAAAACAGCGCCTATACGCCGCATTGGCTCTCGCGTGGAAGAATTACCAAGAACGGCTACACGGTAACGATGCACGTACCGTTTCATATCATTCGCTCCGGCGGCTCGCATTCGTGGAGGGCGCAGTTCGCGCGCTTCAATCTCAAAACGAACAGCGTTCAAGTGTGGAGCTACGACGCCGTAGCAACCTCGCCGACCGCGGCGATTTATTCGGGGACCCTGACCGGCGTTGCCACCGGATCCGGCAAAAAGACAAAATCGACGCGCCCCAAAGCGCGCTTTCAGCCCTATCTTCTGGGGGTCGGGCGCTCCGGCGCAGCGGGCGGTTCGACCTCGCAGATGGGGCTCGATATGGCGGTGCCGATTACGCCGACGGCATCGTTCGTGGGCTCGTTTCATCCCGATTACTCCAACGTCGAGACCGATCAGCAGACGATCTCGCCGACGGCGTTCCCGCGCCAATATCAGGAAGTTCGCCCATTTTTCACGCAGGTGGGGAATGCGTTTAATGCCGTTTTTTCCTGTGCACTTTCGTGCCCGTCGCTCCTCTA
>JABEUX010000023.1 GCA_013044185.1 Vulcanimicrobiota bacterium
ACGATCGACGCCGACCGTGCGAACGGAAACGCGAAGTCCGGGCAAGCAACGCTCTTCGGTCACGTCGTCCTCCACGACAAAAACGGGAATCTCGGTGGTTTGAGCAGCGCGAAGAACGCATCCGGACGCGGGCCGGCGACGCTCACCGCCGACAAGATGACGATCGATGAGAAGACGCGCATCTACACTGCCGTCGGACACATGCATTACACGCAAGCCGATACCACCGCCGATGCGCAGAGCGGAAAACTCAACGATATCACGCACGAACTCGATCTGCATGGGAACGTGCACGTGCGGCAGGGTGCGCGTTCGCTGATCGCCGACCACGTGCTCTACAATACGATTACCGGCCAAGCGGAGGCCGATGGCAACGTGATTCTGCGCTTCCCCAGCCAAATTCGCGAATCGGCACCGACCCCCAAACCGATCGTTATCAAGAACCCGAAAATTATCCACGACTAACCATGGAGCGCTCGCTCTTCGAGGAATCGCTATCCGGGAGCGTACCGCTCGCGGCACGGATGCGCCCGCGCAACCTCCAAGAGATTCTCGGCCACGAAGAGATACTCGGTGCCGGAAGCCCGTTGCGGACCTCGCTCGACCGCGGAGCGTTACCCTCGCTCTTGCTCTGGGGGCCGCCGGGAAGCGGGAAGACGACGATCGCGCGCGCGATCGCGGCGAGCCTCGGCGCACATTTCGAACAGCTTTCGGCGGTGAATGCCGGGCTCGCCGACGTGCGACGCATCGTTGCCGACGCGCGCGAACGCCGAACGGTCGGGCGCACGACGCTGCTCTTTCTCGACGAGATCCACCGCTTTAATAAAGCGCAGCAAGATGCACTCTTGCCCGACGTCGAAGAGGGCACGATCGCGCTGATCGGTGCGACGACCGAGAATCCATCTTTTGAAGTGAACCCGGCGCTGCTCTCGCGGCTCCGCGTGGTCGTGCTCGCACCGCTCGACGACGACGCGATGCAACGTATTCTGGAGCGCGCGCTCGCCGATAGCGAGCGCGGCCTCGGCGCGCAACGCGTAGAACTCTTGCCCGAAGCGCGAGCGGCGCTCGTTGCGATGGCGAGCGGCGATGCGCGCTCGGCGCTCGGCGGCTTAGAGTTTGCAGCGAGCATCGCCCCCGTCCGCGACGGCGTACGTACGGTCGATCTCGAGAGCGTGCGTGCGGCGATGCTGCATCGGGGCGCGCACGATAAGAGCGGCGACCGCCACTTCGATACGATCAGCGCGTTCATTAAATCGATTCGCGGCAGCGACGCCGATGCGAGCATCTACTGGTTGGCGCGCCTGATCGATGCCGGTGAGGACCCGCTCTTCATCGCACGGCGGCTGGTCGTCCTCGCCTCCGAGGACGTCGGGCTCGCCGATGCGGCAGCATTGCCGTTGGTGATGGCAGCGCAGCAAGCGGTGCATTTCATCGGTATGCCCGAAGGCTACTATCCACTCGCACACGCAACCCTCTATCTCGCCCGCGCGCCGAAAAGCAACGCCGTCGGGCGAGCCTACTCCGCAGCGCTCGCCGACGTAACGCAAGGTGCGCGCGATCCCGTTCCCTTGCATCTTCGCAACGCGCCGACCGGCTTGATGCGATCGCTAGGATACGGACGCGACTATATTTATACCCACGACGATCCCGACGCGGCACAGGAGTTCTTGCCGGAACGATTGCGCGGGCGCCGGTACTTCGAGATGTGATGCGCGAGCGGATCTATCTCGATCACGCGGCCACGACGCCGATCTCGGCGGCGGCACGCGATGCCTATCTACACGCGATCGAGAGCGATTTTAACCCGAGCTCGTTGCATGCCGAAGGGCGCGCGGCGCACGCATTGCTCGACGACGCGCGGGATCGCGTCGCGCGCGCGCTCGGCGTTCCGCGCAAGAATATTCGCTTTACCGGCGGCGGATCGGAGAGCGATTCGCTCGCGATTCTCGGGGCGGCACGTAGCGCGCCGGATCGCGCGCGCCGACGTATTTTGGTGAGCGCGACCGAACACCACGCCGTGCTGCATGCCGCGCGCGCGCTCGCCGGGGAGGGCTTCGAGATCGTCGTACTGCCCGTCGATGGCGAGGGGCGCCTCGATGCCGATGCGTATCGGCGCGAACTCGACGAACGAACGTTCTTAGTCTCGATCCACCTCGCGAACAACGAGACCGGCGTCCTCCAGCCGATTCCCGCCCTCGCGGCACTCGCAGGCGCGGCGGGCGCGCTCTTCCATACCGATGCGGTGCAGGCAGCACGCTGGCTCGACTGCTCGCTCGATGCTTTGGGGGTCGATCTGCTCTCGATCTCGGGGCATAAGTTTGGGGCGCCAAAAGGGGTCGGCGTGTTGGCCATGCGCGGCGCGATCGCGCTCGAACCGCTGATCTACGGCGGCGGGCAA
Organism: Vulcanimicrobiota bacterium; assembly: GCA_013044185.1. Taxonomy (GTDB): domain Bacteria; phylum Vulcanimicrobiota; class Vulcanimicrobiia; order Vulcanimicrobiales; family Vulcanimicrobiaceae; genus JABEUX01. Next base: position 2,399 of record JABEUX010000023.1, read on the forward strand.
GAATACGGGGCGCGTGCGGGTACCGAGAACGTTCCCGGCATCGCTGCCTTCGCCGCCGCCCTCGATCTCGCCGTTGAGCAGCGCGCTGAAGCGGTGCGGCGGATTACGGCGATCCGCGAGAGCTTCGAAGAGCGCGCCCGGCGCGCGATTCCCGGTCTCCACATCAACGGCGCCGCCGCCCCGCGGCTGCCCAATATCTCGAGTTTCGCGATTCCCGGTATCGAATCGGAGGCGCTCCTCATGCGACTCGACATCGATGGCATCGCCGCCTCGGCAGGGAGCGCATGCACCTCCGGGGTCTTCGAGCCGAGCCACGTGATTGCCGCGATGGGGCTCGAAGCGGCGCTTCAGCGAGGGGTCGTGCGCTTTTCGTTCTCGCCCGATACCGAAGCGCGCGCGCTCGCTACCGCCGGCGAGATCCTCGCCCACGCAGTCGATCGCGTACGTTAGCAAGCCTCGGGGGGATCGGTCGCGAAAGGGGAGAGCATTATGACCAACGACGCATACACGCTTCACGCAGTTCTCGCTTACGGTGTCGGCGGCGGAGCCTTTCTCGCCGGGCTGGCACTGATTATCGCGGCGATCGCTCTCGCCCGCACCTTCGGCCGCCTCAATAAAACGCTCGACGTCGTCGACGGACAGATCGGCGATATCGGCCCTGCCGCCGCATCGACGCTGCAGCACGTGAGCGGTGCGGCAAACGGTGCCGAGCAGGCCGTCGCCCATTTGGCGACCGCGGCAAAATCGCTCGAAGGTGCCGCTTCGGCGCTCGCGCAGACCGCCGAACTCTCGAAGAGCGCGGTCGTTCCCGGCGTGACGAGTTTCGGCGAGAGCATCAATATCGTCGCCGAGCGTTTAAAACGCTTCGTCGGTGGGAACGATGCTCGTGGAGGGAACGCATAGTGAGTGCTCGCCCGAATGGCGGAGGCTTTGTCGTCGGCTTGTTGATCGGTGCCGCAGTCGGTGCTGCGGCCGCAATGCTGCTCGCCGACGAAGAGACGCGCGATGCGGTCATCGGTCGGGCTCGCGAGGCGAGCAATCAGGCCGTCGATGCGACCGGCGACCTGCGCGATCGCGTCGGTGAGGCGACCGCGGCGTGGCAGAGCAACGCCGCCGATCTCTACGAACGCGGCCGCACGATTCTCGAACAAGCTCGCTCCGCCGGGAACAATCAGCCCGAGGGTGGGCATAGCGAGCAGCGGACGGACGGAGCCTAGTGGCGCGCGTGGATATCAACATGCAAGTGCGCTCGGCGAACGGCTCTATCGCGGTGGTCTCGCTCGACGGCGAGATCGACGTCTATACCTCACCGAAGGTCAAGGATTTTATCGGGAAGCTCATCGACAAGGGGACCTATACGTTCGCTATCGATATGCAGAACGTGCGCTATATCGATTCGACCGGGCTCGGCGTTCTGATCGGCGGGCTCAAACGCGTGCGCGAGCACGGCGGAGCGGTGACGCTCGTCTCGACCAATCCGCAGACGCGAAAAATATTCGATATCACCGGACTTATCAAGGTTTTCGATATCTACGATAGCGTCGACGAAGCGGTCGATGCGTTGAAATGATGCAGGCGCGCGAGGTTGGTGCCGAGATTCCGGAGATCGAGGTTCGTATTCCCTCTCGCGCCGAGTGGGTCGCACTCGCACGCCTTACGGTGGCGACGGTCGCGGCGCGCATGCATTTCAACGTCGACGAGATCGCCGATCTTAAACTCGCCGTCGCCGAAGCGTGCACGAACGCTATTCAGCACGCTCGCGAGAGCGACGAAATCGTTATTACCTGCCGCATCTACGACGAGGGTATGCAAGTCACGATACGCGACTTCGGTGTCGGTACCGAAGCCGAGCGCATTCGCTCGCGCGATCTCGGCGAACCGCGGGTCGGAGGCTTAGGGGTCTATCTCATTCGCGCGTTGATGGACGAGGTGGAGTATAGCGTCGAGGCCGATAGCGGTACCGTGCTGACGATGTTCAAGCGGCTTGGCGATAGCAACCGATAGATCTGCATCGAGAGATCGATGAGCGATGAAGAATCGGCAGAGGCGCTGCTCGCGCGTTTTCTGGCACTAAAACAGGCCGGCGACGCAGAAGCGATCGCTCGCGAGCGCTGGGCGGTTCGCACGCAACTCGTCGAACGCCATCTCGGGCTCGTGCGCTACCTCGCGAAGCGCTTCACCGACCGCGGCGAGCCCTACGACGACCTCTTGCAGATCGCCACGCTCGGGCTGATCAACGCGATCGATCGCTATCAACCGGAGTTCGGCGCACAGTTCGCCACCTTCGCAACGCCGACGATTCTCGGCGAGCTCAAGCGCTATTTTCGCGACAAGCGCTGGGCGGTTCACGTGCCGCGTCGCCTGAAGGATCTCGCGCTCTCGATCGGCGGGGCGACCGATCGGCTCACAGCCGATCTTGGGCGCACGCCGACCCCCGCAGAGATCGCGGAACGGCTCGGGGTAGATCTCGAGGCGATCCTCGAGGCGATGGAGGTGGGGGGTGCGCTCTCGCCGCTCTCGCTCGACGTCGGTATTGAGAGCGAGGAAGGAACGCGGAGGCTCGCGCCGAGCCTCGGGGTGCCCGATGGCGATCTCGAGCTGGTTCCCGAGCGCGCGGAGATCGCCGGGGCGCTCGAACGGCTCCCGGGGCGCGAGCGGATCGTGGTGCGGCTTCGCTTTTTCGAGGGGCAGACCCAGCGCGAGGTCGGCGAGCGGCTCGGGACCTCGCAGATGCAGATCTCGAGGATCGAGCAACGGGCGCTCGCTCGCCTGCGCACGCTGCTGGCACCACCGTCGTAGCGCGAGCGACGGCACTCTGCTACCATACGGGGTGCCTATGCCGATGACGAGCCAAGAACTCCGCCAAGCGTGGATCGATTTCTTTGTTGCCAGAGAGCACAAACACGTTCTCTCGGCGAGTTTAATCCCCGACGAGATGTCCACGACGCTCTTTACGATCGCAGGAATGGAGCAGTTCGTGCCGGCGTTTCTCGGCGAGCAGCCTGCGCCCGCGCCGCGCGTCGTGACCGTGCAGCGTTGCTTGCGCGTCGCCGGCGCGAAGAGCGATATCGAGAACGTCGGGCGTACCGGGCGGCACGGCACCTTTCTCGAGATGCTCGGGAACTTTAGTTTCGGCGATTATTACAAATCGCAGGCGATTGCGTGGGCATGGGAATTCGTCACGCGCGTGATGCACCTCGACCCATCGCGACTCTACGTGACGGTTCACACCGAGGACGACGAGGCCGCGCGCATTTGGGAGAGCGAGATCGCTCTCGACGCGGCGCGCATCTCGCGCTTCGGCGACGATAATTTCTGGACGATGGGGCCGACCGGTCCCTGCGGCCCGTCGACGGAGATCTTCTACGATATCGGTGAAGCCTACGCGAGCGGCCCCGAAGATATCGGACCGAACCTCGGCAATCGTTTCGTGGAGATCTGGAACGTCGTCTTTCAACAGTTCAATCGCGCAGCGGACGGCACGCTTTCGGAGTTGCCGCGCAAATCGATCGATACCGGTGCCGGGCTCGAGCGCATGCTCGCGGTCGTCAACGGCAAAGCCTCGATGTACGAAACCGATCTCTTCCTCGATCTCGTTGCGGCGCAGCCGCAGCCGCAATCGGGTTCGCTCGCGCCTTCCGAACAGCGCGTACGGCAGAATATCATCGCCGATCACGCACGCGCGGTCACCTTTCTCATCAACGACGGCATCTATCCCTCGAATAGCGATCGCGGCTACGTGCTGCGCTTCCTCATTCGCCGCGCGATCCGTCAGGGGCGCCTGTTGGGCTATCCCGACGGTTTTCTCGCCGCGCTCGTGCCCGCAGTCGTCGATTCGCTTGCGAGCGGCTATCCCGAACTACGTCAAAATACGGCGCGAATCGTCGGTGCGCTCGAGCGCGAAGAGCATGCCTTCAATCGGACGCTCGAACGAGGGCTCGCCGTTCTCGACCGCACGATCGAAGAAGCGAACGAAAATTGCACGCGGCTTATCTCCGGCGAAGATGCCTTTGCACTGCACGATACGCACGGCTTCCCAATCGAACTCAGCCGGGAGATCGCCGCAGAGCGTGGCGTCGCGATCGATACCGCCGCCTTCGAGAGCGAGATGCAGGCCCAGCGCAATCGCGCACGCAGCGACGCGGCGGCTAAACGCGCGGTCGTCACGCTCGCCGAATTGCCGGCGGTAAAAACGCGCTTCACCGGTTACGAAGGGCTCGAAGGTGCGGGGAGTATCGTGGCGATGCTCGATGCCGAGCAAAAACCGACGCAGGAGCTTGCCGGCGGATCGCGCGGCCGAATCGTTCTCGATTCCACCTCGTTCTACGCCGAGCGCGGCGGGCAGATCGGCGATCGCGGCCTGCTGTTCGGCGAGGATGCGGTCTTTGAAGTCGAGGATACGCAGTATTTAGGCGATGCCGCCGTTCACATCGGCATCGTACGCAGCGGCACGTTACGCGTCGGCGAACGCGTCACAACGGCGGTGCACGACTGGTGGCGCCGCGAGATTCGTCGGCATCATACCTCGGCACATCTTCTGCAGCGCGCGCTGCGCGAAGTGCTCGGCGAGGATGTCAGCCAGGCGGGCTCCTGGGTTGGCATCGACCGCATGCGTTTCGATTTTCGCTGGGCGGCCGGTGCGCTCTCTCCCGAACAACGCCGCGAGGTCGCGCACCGTGTCAACCGTATGATTCGCGACGATTCGCCGCTGCAGACGCGCGAACTTCCGCTCGACGAAGCGAAGCAGACCGGCGCGCTCTGGATGTTCGGCGAGAAATACGGCGAACGCGTGCGCGTCGTGCAAGCGGGACCCTCGGTAGAGTTTTGCGGCGGAACGCACGCCCACTCCACCGGAGAGCTCGGGCTCTTCGTCATCCTCAACGAATCGTCGATCGGCAGCGGCGTGCGACGGATCGAGAGCTGCGTCTCCGATGCCGCCGAGCACTTCGTCACCAAACAACAGGAGCTCGTCGGCACGATCGCCGGATCGCTGGCGACCAATCCCGACGAGCTCGGCGAACGCGTCGGACGCTTGCAGCGCGAGGTGCGCGATCTTCAAGGTTCGCTCGGGCAACTGAAGGCACGGCTCGCCGGCGCCGATGCCGCGCGATATTGCGATGCTGCCGAAGGCGAGGGTGCGCGGCGTTTCGTCGGAGCGGTCGTTCCCGAGGCCGACGCCGAGGCGTTGCGCCATCTCAGTGCGGCGATTCGATCGCGGATGCCGCATGGAACGATCGCGTTGATCGGAACCGACGGCGAGAGTGCGAGTCTCTTGGTGAGTGCCGATGAAGAGGCGGTCGCCGCAGGCATCCATAGTGGAAACCTCGTCAAACTCGCGGCGCCCTCACTCGGCGGTAAGGGCGGCGGGCAGGCCTCCCACGCACAGGGCGGTGGAAAAAACGTTGCAGGTGCTTCGGCGGCGCTCGCAGCGATGCGAGCTGCCGTGCTCTCGAAAGCATGATCGGGCGCCGCGCGAGCCTCGCCGTCGCCTCTGCGGGCCTCCTGTTGCTCGCACTCGCGGCTGCGCCGCAGCGTCAGGACTCGCAGGTCGTGCTCGACGAGTACGTGCGAGCGATGGGCTCGCTCGCGATGCCGACGGCATCGATCTGCAATTATTCGATCTCGCAGGCCGGCCCGGTGCAGATCGAGCAGCAGCATCTGCTCTATCGCCAAGGCGATCTCGTTCGCGATAGCCTCCTCTCCTCGCAGGGAATTCCGGTTCGCGCGAAGTCGATCGTTATCGCGCATCGCGCCGATCGGTACGCAATCGATCGGCTCGCACCGACCTTGCACGATTATGAAGTGCTCTTTCTCTCGGCGCATAAAGTCGGTGCGAGCTTCGAATATCGCTATCAGGCGACTGCGCTCGCGCCAAGCTCGCGCTTTTCGATTACCGGCTTTACGATCGCGAGCGGACGCTTTCTCCCGAGTGCGATCGCATTTACGTCGTCGGCGAACGGCGTCCGCGGGCACGGCGCCGTGCTCTATCATGGAGTCGGGCAGTATTGGGTTCCTTACGAAGTCTACGTGACCGGGAGCGTCCACGGAAAGCCCGCGAACGAACGGATCGCGTGGAGCAATTGCCGTTTCCCGCGCTCGCTACCCGAGACGACATTCCGCGTACCCCAACCGCTTCCGAGTGCAACGCTCCCTCCCATTTAAGCGCTTCGCGATTCCGCCGAGCGTTCTCGCGGGCTTCGCAGCGTTTCTCGTTGCGTGGATCCTCTCGCACGGGCGCTCGACGCCGTATAACAATTACGTTCTGCTCGCACAGGCGTTTCTGCATGGCCACCTCGCTATCGACTGGCCCGGTGCCTATATCGACGCACTCGCCTATCACGGCGCGCACTACGTTATCGAGGCGCCGCTTCCCGCGATCCTGCTCGTGCCGTTCGTCGCGCTCTTTGGAAGTGCGGCGAACCAAACCTTGCTCGCCTGCGCGCTCGGCGGGCTCGCAATCGGCGCGCTCTGGCGCATCGGCGAGCACTATGGCCTCGAGGCTCGCGCGAATGCGTGGGTTGCGGCGTTTGCCTTCGCGGGGACCGATTTGCTCTGGGCATCGATGCTCGGCGATGTGTGGTTTATCGCCAACGTCAGTGCGTTTGCGTTCGCACTGCTCCTCTGGCTCGAGCTACGCACTGCAAAGCGCGGCTGGTTGGTCGCACTCTATCTCGCCGCTGCGGTGGAATCGCGCTTCAGCCTCGTCGTTATCGCGCCGCTCGTTCTCGCGTTACTGCTTGCCTCCGACGATGCGGCGCTCCGCCTGCATCCGGCGTGGCGCTCGCGGCTCGTCGGCTTCGTCGCCGTCGCACTGCCGGTCATCGCGCTCTGGGTCGCATACAATTTCGCCCGCTGGGGCACCTGGGACGATATCGGATACTCGATGTGGTTCCACCAAGACCCGGCGGGAAGCCCGTACGGCTCGCCCTTTGCGCTGCGCTACCTCTCCTATCAG
>JABEUX010000134.1 GCA_013044185.1 Vulcanimicrobiota bacterium
TACTCCTCGGCGGCGAGGCGCTCGATATGCCCGGATATTTTTACGCACCGACGCTCCTCGCCGAGGTGCGCCCGGGAATGCCGGCCTTCGACGAGGAGACTTTCGGACCGCTCGCGGCGATCGTGCGCGCGGAGAACGCAACCGATGCGCTCGCGCTAGCGAATCGTTCGCGCTACGGGCTCGGTGCGACGATCTTCAGTGGCGATAGCGAGCGCGCGCGCGAACTCGCCGCAGCGCTCGAGGTCGGAACCGTGGCGATCGGCACGATGGTGGCAAGCGACCCGCGTCTCCCCTTCGGCGGCGTGAAGGCGAGCGGCTTCGGGCGCGAACTCGGCGAGATCGCGCTCTTCGAGTTCGCAAACGTGCGGACGATTCGCTTTCGAGCGGAGCGTAGCGCTAGAGCGAGGTGATATAGCCGGCGATCCGTTCGATCCCTTCGCGCACCTGCGGCAACGGAGCGACCCAACTCAAGCGTAACCATCCGTCGAACGAGGCACCAAACGCCGCGCCCGGGATCGTTACCACATCTTCGCGTTCGAGCAACTCGAGTGCGGCGGGCAGCGAGCGGCGGCCGTCGGGAAGCCGAATGCAGGTATAGAACGCTCCCTCGGGAGCGATAAAACGGAGCGCGCACGCTTCGAGTGCCTCGACGACGCCGCGGCGATGCTCGCGATACCACGCCGCGTGTTCGGCGATCCCACCTTTCGCGGCGAAAATGTGCTGCGCGACCCGTTGCGCGAAGGTATCGGCGCAGGAGGTCACCCACGCGTGACATTTGATCGCCGCGTCGATAAAGCGCTCCGGCCCGATCAGCCAACCCAGCCGCAGCCCGGTCAGGGCGTTGCTTTTTGAAATCGAGTTCGTCACGATCGTGTACGGATAATCGCGCGCGATCTCGGCGGCATCTTCGACATAGCATTGTTCGCGATAGATTTCGTCGTGAATCAGCCAGATCGGATCGCCACCGCGCGCGACGAGCCCGGCGATGAGTCGCGCCGCCTCGCCGCGGCTCAGAACGCGTGCGGTCGGATTATTCGGCGAGCAGATGACGATCGCACGCGTTCGATCCGTGACGGCGTCGAGAATGCGCCGAGCGTCGAACGCAAAATCGTTCTCCTCGAGCATCGCGACGCCGCGCACCGCGACGCCCTCGAGCTTCGCCATCTTTGCGTAGGAGGGGAAGCAGGGCTCGACGACCAGCAATTCATCGCGAACGGGATCGAGCAAGGTCTTGAGTGCGACGTACATCGCTTCTTGGGAGCCCGTCGTCACGCAGACGTTCTCGGCTCGCTCCATCTCGGGATAGCGATAGTGCGCTGCGATCGCCGCCCGGAGTTCGTGGAGACCGGCATTGGGCGAGTAGCGCAGTCCACGTTGGAGCGTCTCGCGCAGAGCCGCTTCCAAAAATGCGCTCGTCGGTGCGAGCGAGGGTTCGCCGAGTCCGAGGTCGATCGAACTCGCACGCTTGCGCGATGCGATCTCGCGAATCATCGACGCGGGAATCTCCGCCACGCGTGGATTGAGCGTGAGAAATTCGTTCATACCGATACTCCAAAATCGCGCAGCGCTCGTTCGAGCGTGGTCTTACGGTCGGTCGAAGCACCCCGCTCGCCGACGATCAAGGCGCATGGAACCCCGAACTCTCCGGCAGCAAAGCTGCGTTCGCGCACGCCGGGAATGACGACCGAGCGCGCGGGAATTCGCCCGTACGTCGTCACCGGCTCGGCGCCGCGGACGTCGAGAATCGGCGTGCTCGCCGTCAACGTGACCCCCGCGCCGAGTACCGCCTCACGCTCGACCCAGACGCCTTCGACGACGATGCAGCGCGAACCGATAAATGCGCCCTCTTCGATGACGACGGGGCGTGCGTGTACGGGCTCGAGTACGCCGCCGATGCCGACGCCGCCGGAGAGGTGAACGTTCGCGCCGATCTGCGCGCAACTGCCGACGGTCGCCCAGGTATCGACCATCGTTCCCTCACCGACGTACGCGCCGATATTCACAAAGCTCGGCATCAGCACGACGCCCGGAGCGAGATAACTCCCGTAGCGAGCGACCGCTGGAGGGACCGCTCGCACGCCGCGCGCTTCGAAATCGTGTTTGATCGGCACCTTATCGAACCACGCGGGAGCGTCGCCGGAAGGGTCGCCGACCCAAGCGAGCTCTTGCCTCCGGAAATAGAGCAGAATCGCCGACTTGAGCCATGCGTTGCTCTGCCACCCCCCACTACCGTCGGGCTGCGCCACGCGCAAACGCCCCTCGTCGAGCCCAGCGATCGCTTCATCGATCGGCGCTCCCTCGCTTCCGCGCGGGTCGCCTTCACCTGCAGCGAGCGCTTCGATGCACCGCTGTAGTTCTTGTTCGTCCATCGACGCCATCATTACGGCGCGCTCGGTAAGAAAACCGCTCTTCAACGGCGAATGAAAAGCCTCCGGCTCGTTGCCGGATCGTTTCCATTGCAGCATGCAGTATGAGGAGGATCCGTGCCCAACACGCCAGCGCAGGAGCAATGCATCGACACCATTCGCTTCCTCGCCGTCGATGCAGTCCAGAAAGCGAATTCCGGACATCCCGGAATGCCGCTCGGCGCAGCCGCGATGGCTTTTACCCTGTGGACCCGCCACTTGCGCTTCGACCCGCGCGATCCATCCTGGTTCGATCGCGACCGCTTCGTCCTTTCAGCGGGTCACGGGTCGATGCTGCTCTACGCGCTCCTCTATCTCACCGGCTACGATCTCTCGCTCGCCGATATCGAATCATTCCGCCAACGCGGCAGCAAGACGCCCGGACACCCGGAGCTCGGGCATACGCCCGGCGTCGAGGCAACGACCGGGCCGTTGGGGCAAGGTATCGCCAACGCCGTCGGCATCGCCGTCGCCCAAGCTCATCTCGCGGCGACCTATAACCGTACCGAGCGCATCAGCGAGCACCACACCTACGCCATCGTCGGTGACGGCGACCTCATGGAAGGGATCAGTCAGGAGGCGATCTCGCTCGCAGGGCACCTGCAACTCGGCCGTTTGATCGTGCTCTACGACGACAATCGCGTCTCGCTCGCCGGTCCGACGGAGATCACCTTCACCGACGACCACATCGCGCGCTTCGAGGCCTGCGGTTGGCACGTGCAATTCGTCGATATCGCACACGGAAACGATGTTGAAGCGATCGACGCGGCGATCTCCGCCGCGAAGTCGGTTGAAGACCGTCCATCGCTGGTTTGCGTGCGCACGCATATCGGCTACGGATCGCCGCTCCAGGATTCATTCAAAGCCCACGGCGAGCCGCTCGGCGCGGAGAACGTCGCAAAAACAAAAGAGCGCCTCGGGTGGCCGCTCGCTCCGCCGTTCTACGTACCCGATGAAGCGTTGGCATTCTTTCGCGCCTGTGGCGAGCGCGGCTCGCAGATGCACGTCGACTGGAAGGCGCGTTACGAGAAATGGAAAGCCGCGCATCCGGAGGCGAGCGCGCAACTCGAGCGCTCGCTGCGCGGCGAATTACCGGCGCGTATTCCCTTTCCGGAGTTCGACGAGAGCAACGGCGCGATCGCGACGCGCGACGCCGGTGGCATCGTGATGAATGCCGTCGCTGCGGTACTTCCCGAGCTCGTCGGCGGCTCCGCCGATCTCGACCCGTCGACGAAAACCTATCTCAAGGGGCTTGGGGATTTTCAGCCGACGAGCTACGCGGGGCGCAACATTCATTTCGGAGTGCGCGAGCACGCGATGGCGGCGATCGTCAACGGCATCGCGCTCCATGGCGGCCTCTTACCCTTCGCCGCGACGTTCTTTAATTTTCTCGATTACTGCAAACCGGCGGTGCGCCTGAGCGCGCTCTCGCATCTCCATGCGTTCTTCATCTTCACCCACGATTCGGTCTTGCTCGGCGAAGATGGTCCGACCCATCAGCCGATCGAGCAGCTCGCGAGCCTCCGCGCGCTTCCCAATGCGGTCGTCGTCCGCCCCGCGGATGCGCTCGAGGTTCGCAATGCGTGGGAATCGGCGCTCGCCGATCGGGGGCGCCCGTGGATCTTCGTGCTCACGCGACAAAAGGTTCCCTTCCTCGGCAAGCGCGCCGCGCCGGTCGACCGTGGCGCCTATACGTTGGTCGATTGCGAAGGAACGCCGGAGTGCATCTTTATCGCCACGGGTTCGGAAGTAGCGCTCGCTCGCGATGCCGCCGCGCTCCTTAGCGCCGAAGGCAAGCGCATCCGCGTCGTCTCGATGCCGTCGTGGGAGCTCTTCGACGCGCAACCGGAGAGCTATCGCGAAAGCGTGCTTCCCTCGAACGTGCGCGAGCGCGTCAGCGTCGAAGCCGCCGCCACGCTCGGCTGGGAACGCTACGTCGGGCTCGACGGTTTTGCGTTCGGGATCGACCGCTTCGGGCTCTCCGCACCGATGGCCGACGCCATCGCCGAACTGCAATTTACGCCCGCACATCTCGCCGAGCGCGCTCGGCAACGCTTCGAATCGCTGAGGAGGTAACCCGTGCCCAACCCCATAGAACAGCTTCTTGCATGCGGACAGAGCGTCTGGTTGGATAACCTGCGTCGCTCCATGTTCGCCTCGGGCGAGCTCAAACGCCTCATCGAGAACGGCCTACGCGGCATGACGAGCAATCCGACGATCTTCGAAAAAGCGATCGGAGCGGGCAACGATTACGACGAACAGCTGCGTTCGTTGATCGGGAGCGAACGCGACGCAGACGCGCTCTTTTGGGATCTCGCGATCGCCGATATTCGCAATGCCTGCGATGAGTTCGCGGCTCTCTATTCCGCATCGAAAGGCGGAGACGGCTTCGTCAGCCTCGAGGTATCGCCGTTGCTCGCACGGGATACGGCGGGGACGATCGCGATGGCGAAAAGCCTCTGGAAACGCGTCGACCGCCCAAACCTCATGGTGAAAATTCCCGGAACCAACGAGGGCGTTGCGGCGATCGAAGAGTGCATCTTCGCCGGCATCAATATTAACGTTACGCTGATTTTCGCGATCGAAATGTACGAAAAGACGGCGATGGCCTACGTGCGCGGGCTCGAGCGCCGTATCGCCGCCGGGCTCCCGGTCGATTCCATTGCCTCGGTCAACAGCGTTTTCGTTAGCCGCATCGACTCGGCGATCGATAAACTCATTCAGGCGCGCATCGATAAAGGCGAACGGCTCGATCATCTGCTCGGAAAAACCGGAATTGCGAATCTCAAACTCACCTATCAAAAATTCGAAGAGATTTTCCTCGGCGCGGCTTTTGCCAAAGCAAAAGCCGCCGGCGCCCGCGTGCAACGCCCACTCTGGGCGAGCACCTCGACGAAGAACCCGCAGTATCCCGACCTGATGTACGTCGAAACCGTCGTTGGCGAACACACCGTCAACACGATGCCTCCGGCAACCCTCGACGCCTTACTCGACCACGGGCACCCGCACGCCGGGAGCGTGCTCGAAGGGCTCGACGAAGCGCGTGGCGTGATGGAGCACCTGCGCGAGGTCGGCATCTCGCTCTTCGACGTAACCCACGCATTGCAAGTTGAAGGCGTCTCGCTCTTCTCCGATTCCTATGCGGCTCTGCTCGGCGCGATCGTCTATAAGCAGAAAATGCTCGCCGAATCGAAGGAGCGCGTCGTTACCTCGCTCGGCGATCTTCGTCCGCACGTCGATCTCGCCGTCGAAAAAATGAACGGGGCGGATTTTCTTAAACGGCTCTGGGCGAAGGACCCGACGCTCTGGTCCGACGCACCCGAGCACGCAGAGATTATCAAGCACGCATTAGGATGGCTCGATATTCCGCAGCACCTGCTCGAGTCGACGCCGAACCTCGCGGCGTTTGCCGGAGAGGTTCGGCGCAGATTTTCGCACGTCGTCGTGCTCGGGATGGGGGGGAGTTCGCTCGCCCCCGACGTCTTGCGCGCGACTTTCGGAAAGACGCAGGGCTTTCCGGAGCTACACGTCCTCGATTCCACCGATCCCGCGCAAATTATCACGCTCGAATCGCACCTCGATCTCGCGCAGACACTCTTTATCGTCGCAAGCAAGAGCGGCTCCACCACCGAGCCGAATGCATACTTTGCCTACTTCCACGACAAAATTACCAAACTGGTCGGCGCGGCGAAAGCGGGTTCGCACTTCGTCGCTATTACCGACGCCGGAACGAGTATGGAGAGCGTAGCCAAACAGCACGGTTTCCTCGCGATTTATCTCAACGATCCGAATATCGGCGGGCGCTACTCGGCGCTCTCGTACTTCGGCATGCTTCCCGCCGCCCTCTCCGGGCTCAACGTGCCCCTCCTGCTCGATCGCGCGCTCGGCGCGATGCACGCCAACGACCGCGTCGTCGATCCGCGCGTCGCACCCGGCGTTCATTTCGGTGCGACCATCGGCGCACTCGCGCTCGCCGGCCGCGATAAGCTGACCATCGTTTGCCACCCCTCAATCGCTACGTTCGGAACGTGGTGCGAGCAGTTGATCGCCGAATCGACCGGTAAACTCGGTCGCGGCGTCATCCCGATTGAAGGCGAAGCCCTCGGCGCGCCCGAGGCGTACGGGAACGACCGCCTCTTCGTCTACGTCGGCGATACGTTGCCGAATCCGAACGCCGACGATCTCGCCCGTCTCGCAGCACTCGAGAGTGCGGGGCACCCGGTCGTACGATTGGCGATGAACGATCTCTACGATATCGGCGAACAATTCTACCTTTGGGAGATCGCTACGGCGACCGTCGGTGCGCTCCTCGCGATCGACGCCTTCGATCAACCAAACGTTCAAGAATCGAAGGACAATACGAAGAGCCTCTTAGCAAGCTACGCCCAGAGCGGCCGCATCGATCTACCCGCACCGAACGTCCGCAGCGAGAGCTTCGACCTCACGTTGCTCGCGGGGAGCGCGGGCATCTCCGGAACGGACGCGCCCTCGGCGTTGCGCGCGCTCCTCGGGCAGATACGTCCGGGCGACTACGTCGCCATTACGGCATATCTCGAGCGCGACGCCGAGCATATCGAGAGGCTCGACGCCCTCCGTCTGGCGATTCGCGATGCGCTCCGTGTTGCGACGACGGTCGGCTTCGGGCCGCGCTTCCTCCATTCGACGGGACAACTTCACAAAGGCGGACCATCGAGCGCGTTCTTCCTACAAATCGTTGCCGACGAACCCGAAGATCGGCCGATTCCAGGTATGAATGTCACCTTCCGTACGCTGCTCGCCGCGCAAGCACTCGGCGATCTGCAGTCGCTCGACAAACGCGCCCGTCGCGGCGCGCGCGTTCATCTCAACGGCGCCATCGATCCCGCATTACGGCAGTTCGATGCGAGCGTCGACGCTTCATTATCCGCATCTACAGCAAAATAGCGACTTCAACGGTCGATCGAGAAAGAGAGCTCACACGTGCAAATTGGAATGGTAGGCTTAGGGAAAATGGGCGCAAACATGGTGACGCGTTTGCTCCAACACGGTCATCGGGTCGTCGCCTACGATCGCAGCACCGCCGCGGTCGCGGCCTGCGCGCAGAGCGGAGCGACCGGGGCAGGATCGCTCGCCGAACTCGTCAGCGGTATAACCGACCGACCCCGCGTTATCTGGATCATGGTCCCATCGGGCGCGCCGACCGACCAAACGATCGACGAGCTACTCGCGTTGCTCGAACGCGGCGATATTATCGTCGACGGCGGTAATACCAATTACAAGGACGGGCTCGCCGCCTACGAACGCGCGAAGGCCCGCGGAGTATCGTTAGTCGATGCCGGCACCAGCGGAGGGGTATGGGGCCTACGAGAGGGATATTGTTTGATGGTTGGGGGGGACGACGACGCCGTTCGACGCTGCGAACCGATCTTTACCAGCCTCGCGCCGACCGATGGCTACGCACACGTCGGCCCCGCCGGTGCCGGGCATTTTTCAAAGATGGTTCATAACGGCATCGAATACGGCATGCTGCAGGCGTATGGTGAAGGATTCGAAATTCTCGAAAAGTCGCCGTTCCCGTTCGATCTCAAGCAACTCGCCTCGATTTGGTCCCACGGTAGCGTCGTGCGCTCCTGGCTATTGGAACTCGCGGTCCTTGCGTTTACAGACGATGCAAAACTCGAAGGCATCCGCGGGTACGTCGACGATACCGGCGAAGGGCGCTGGACCGTCC
Source organism: Vulcanimicrobiota bacterium (assembly GCA_013044185.1). Classification (GTDB taxonomy): domain Bacteria; phylum Vulcanimicrobiota; class Vulcanimicrobiia; order Vulcanimicrobiales; family Vulcanimicrobiaceae; genus JABEUX01. Next base: position 8,116 of record JABEUX010000134.1, read on the forward strand.
AGGCAGCACTCGATGAGAACGTCCCAGCTCCGGTCATCACCCTTTCATTGCTCGCGCGTTTCGCATCGCGTCAGGATGAGGCGTTCAGCGCGAAGGTGATCGCCGCGTTACGTAATCAATTCGGCGGACACGCCGTACAACACGAAGGGCAGAATGGCTGAAGCCGTCGTTACCGCCGAGCCGTCGCCGGGACTCGAGAATCCGCTTCGCGCCTTACTCGA
>JABEUX010000135.1 GCA_013044185.1 Vulcanimicrobiota bacterium
GAGAGCGATTCGATCTGCGTGGTGATCGCTTGCCCGATCCGCGCCTTATCGGCGCCCGCTCCGGCATTCGGGAGCGCGTTGAGTTCGCCGATATCGGCGCCGGCGGCAAAGGCTTTTTCGCCCGAGCCGGTGAGGACGATCGCCCGAATCTCGGGGCGTGCATCGAGTTCGGCGAGCGCTTGCGAGAGTTCGCCGAGGAGCGCTGCGTTGAGCGCATTGAGGACGCTGGGACGGTTGAGGGTAATCGTTGCGATCGCTCCCGCCTCCGAGACGAGAATGTTGGGCTCGGCACTACTCATAATCGTAGAAGCCCTTACCGCTCTTGCGGCCGTGCCGTCCGGCGAGCACCATGCGTTTGAGGAGCGGCGGTGCGGCCATCATCGGATCTTTGAACTCTTCGAACATGATCTGTGCGATGTAATAGGTGGTATCGAGACCGACGAAGTCGAGCAATTCGAGCGGGCCCATCGGGTAACCGCAGCCGAGTTTCATGCCCTTATCGATATCTTCTTTGCTTGCGAGGCCGCCTTCGTAGCAGCGGATCGCGTAGAGAAGATACGGGATGAGCAAACGGTTGACGACGAAGCCCGGCGTATCTTGAGCGAGGATCGGTTCTTTGCCGAGCGTCTTGGCAAATGCATAGAGTTCGTCGATCGTATCTTGCGTCGTGGCGATCGTGCGGACCACTTCGACGAGTTTCATAATCGGAACCGGATTGAAGAAGTGCAGGCCGGCGACGCGATTGGGGCGCTTGGTCGTCGCGGCGAGTTCGATCACGCAAAAGCTCGACGTGTTGGTGCAGATAATTGCGTGAGGCGCCAACAACTCGTCGAGTTGTTTGAAGAGCGATTTTTTTGCCTCGGGGTTCTCGACGATCGCTTCGATAACGAGATCGCAATTTTTGAGATCGGCGATCGACGTCGTTCCTTTGACACGTCCGACGATTGCGTCGCGCTCGCTCTGAGGGAGCTTGCCTTTTTCGACGAACTTATCGAGCGACTTTGCAATGGATGCAAGGCCGCGCTGCAACGGAGCCTCGGCGACTTCCATGAGGACCACGTCGAAGCCGGCGCTCGCCGCAGTCTGCGCGATGCCGTTGCCCATGAGTCCGGCGCCGCAGACGCCGACCGTACGAATCTTTGACACGTGTGAAAACCTCTCGCTTCCTTAAAATGAGATAAAGAGCGCAGGTGCTTTCGTCCTCTCGTCGGTATCACCCTAGGAGAAAGGGGAGATGGTATCGGTGCGGACAGCGTATCATGAGGCTCTAGAGGGAACCCGGCTCGACGTCGTGCGTCTCGGCGCGTTGGTCGGCGACGCCATTCGCGTGAGCGTCGATGCCCTCGAACGCCGCGACGAAGCGACCGGTGCGCGCGTTGTCGCAGGCGACGATATCATCGACGACCTTCGTCGCAAGATCGAGGCGCATTGTATCGAGCTGATCTGGCGCCAACAGCCCGTCGCCGGCGAACTCCGCGAGATCGCGGCGATGCTGGAGATCGCGACCGACCTCGAACGTGTCGGTGACTACGCGGTCGAGATCGCAAAAAATGCGATAAAACTCGCAGATACCGCACTCCGTCCGCAGAAGGTGGAGATCGATCGGATCGCTGCCGTCGCGCACGGAATGCTGCTCGACGCGATGCGTGCTTATACCGAACGCGACTCCGAACTCGCGACCGAGGTCATCGCGCGCGACGACGATGTCGATCGGCTCTACAAGCGCAGCATCGCGCTGCTGCAAGAAGAGATGCAACGCGACTCCGAACTGGTGACCTCCGGCACGCGCTACCTCTTCGTCCTCACGGCGGTCGAACGCGTCGGGGATCGCGCGAGCAACATCGCTTGGCATACGAAAGATATGATCGGCGAGTAAGGTGGCGGAGTTCGCCCCACCACTCGACCGCTCGCTGTTTGCGGTAACCCGCGAGCGCACGTACCTCAACCATGCCGCCGTCGGCGTTCTTCCTATCTCGACGGCAGAGGCACTTCACGCATTCGTGGAGGCGCATGCGACGGGCGGCGTCCTCGGAACCTTCCCATACGAAGCCGCGATGGCACGCTATCGCGAGAGGATCGCCGGAGCGATCGGGGCGCAGGGAAGCGATATCGCCGTTCTCCGCAATACCAGCGAAGGTGCGAACGTACTCGCGCAGGGCCTCGATCTACAGGCGGGCGATGAGGTGCTCGTCCCTGCCGAGGAATTTCCGAGCAATGCGTGGCCCTGGCGCGTGCTTCGCGCGCGCGGCGTCGTCGTTCGCGAACTCGATTGCTCTCGTGAAGTCTTGAGCCCCGAGCGGCTCGAACGCGAGATCGGCGCGCGGACGCGGGTGCTCGCGCTCTCGTGGGTCGGCTATGCAGATGGCGCGCGTCACGATCTCGCAGGGCTCGCGGCGGTCGCCCATTCCCGCAATATCGCGTTCGTTGTCGATGCCATCCAGGGGCTCGGAGCGCTCGATCTCGACGTCGTTGCGAGCGGAGTCGACGCGCTCTACGCAGGCGGTGCAAAATGGCTCTGCGCGCTTCAGGGCGTCGCGCTGCTCTACGTCTCGCCCGGGCTACGCGAACGCCTGCGGCTCGCTGCGCCGGGCTGGCGAAGCGTCGTCGATATGTGGGACTTCCACAACCAATCGCAAGAATGGCTCGTCGATGCGTCTCGCTTCGAAGGGGGAACGCCGAATTTTATCGGCGCACTCTCGCTGGCTCGATCGCTCGAGCTTTTCAACGATGTCGGCATCGCGCGCATCGAACGACACGTCGTGGCGCTGCGCGAACGCTTGGCTACCGGGGTGCGCAAGCTCGGTGCAACGGTACTGGAGCGGACGGGGGGTGCCGGCGCCTCGGGCATTCTCACGTTTTTTTTGCCGGGGCGCGATAGCGTTGCGCTCGGAAAGGCTTTGCAGAGCGAGGGTTTCGTGACGACGTGGCGCGCGAACGGGATTCGCGTCTCGCCGCACGGGTATAACGATCTCGCCGAGATCGACGCGTTTATCGCCGCATTAGCGGCGAAGGCCTAGCCTACGCTCAGGGGCTCGCAACATCCGCGAGCGTGATATGGCGAAAGACCGCCGGGCTCCACTCGACCTCGGCTTCGGGAATCGAACCGAAAAAATCGACGAGCGTCTGGAGATGACCGATCGTGAACATGCGCTTGACGATCGCGGAGGCCCCGACGATGCGCAGCCGCGTCGCATTTCCCATGCGTGCCGCGCGCATACGTGTGGTCTCGCGTACGGCGTTGACGAACGTCGTATCGGCAAAGGACACCGCCGTCATATCGACGATGGCGACCGGGGCCTCGATGAGCGCTGCTAAATCCCAATGAAGTTCGTCGCGAACCTCTAAATCCAAATCCCCCGAGAGTGCGACGACGACGGCGAGTGTATTCATGATGTACCTTGAGCGTTATGCTCGACCTTTTCTCCGCGCAGCATAGCGCCTCGCGGTCCTCGGCGTCTGTCCCGAATCGCTCAGAGCCGCAGAACGCCCAGGTGGGGCGGAGTTAGCGAGCGAGCGCCGCTTCCGCGGGAAGCAGCGCGCATGAGGCCATCACCGCGTCGGTCATTCCGTGAATCAGGCGCTTGTCTGCCGGTGCGATCGTCGCCAAGATCCCTCCAACGCGGACCTCGTCGCCGAGCACGAAGTAATACGGACAGAGGCGCACGCGGCCATCGAAGGTGCGAATCTCGTCGCTTCTGCGGTCGAGATAGCTCTGGCGTACGCGCTTGGGCTTATGAAAGCGCTGCAAAATATGCGGCGTCTTCTCGAATTGTGCGAGTCCGTTGCGAAGCGCCTCGATCCATTCCTCACGCGTAAGATCGTTGGCGACTTTTACGCCGCGCGAGCCCCACGCGAGTTCGGAGAACCCCGACGGCTTGACCACGTATTCGCGCTCGCTTTTGGTGAGTTCGGCGAGATCCATAAAATCGTCGACGGGGCGCCCCGCGACCGTGACGCCGACGATCGCCGCCTGCGGCGGTAAGGGGCGCGGATCGAGAATCCACGTTTCGGGGAAGAGCGTGCGCAATCGGATAAAGAGCTCCTCGCCGAGTTCGCCGACCCAGAGACGCTGGAGCGCGTAATGGTGAAGCAGAGCGAAGGAGAGCTTCTCTTCCAAGTGTGCCTTCGGCGGAGGAGTCATCCGCACGCGTTGGTGACGCGCGGCGTAGAGCATCAGCTCCTGCTTGGGAACGTTGAGCAGATCGAAGAGCTCGAAGTTCCGATAGAGTGCGTCGATGCGATGCTCGCCGCCGCCCTCCTCGCGAACGAAGAGCGCCTCTTCGGTGAAGAGGATCTGCTCGGGGCGGACGACGGCGATATCGGCGATACCGAGCCGCGCAATATCGGCGGCGAGCCAACTCATCTCGGCGCGATAATCCTCCGATTCCTCGGAGACGACGACCGCGACGCTCGGGTGCTCCTTGCCGGTCTGCGCGGCGAAGATCTCGGCAAAACCGCGGGCCATGCCGTCGCGCCCTCCGACGCTCTCGCTACCGACCGAGCAATACGCGTGTGCCATCGCGCCGACAAACCCCATGCCGCCCGGGACGCTATCGAGCTCCGATGCGATAAACCCACTCTCCGTGATGAGGAGATCGGGGCGAATCACCGCCGGGATATCGTTCTTAAAGCGGTTCTGTCGCGAGAGGCGGAGGATGTGCTCGGGCTTCCCGAGATCGAGATACTCGGCGATAAATGCCGGCGCGGTGCCCCGCACGCTGCGGGTATACAGCGTATTGAGCGCCTTGTAAAAGCGGAGGAGATCGTTGCCGATGCGTTCGATCTGCGAGAGCTGCTCCTCCGAGAGCCCAAAGGGTTCGGGGGCGACGCGCCAAGCGATGCGGTCTTGCTCGTTCTCAACCCGGAAGAGCCCCGGGGGGATCGCTGCTTCGACCTGGAGCGCTCGATCGTGGGCGGTCAGGTCGGGAGTGGTGGATGTACAGGACAAAAGAAACCTCTATCGACAGCCGTCGGGGATTTTCGCTGAGTTATACGCGATGTAACGTCGCCGCATGATTCTTTGGAACGCCTTTTTCTCGAACTCGGTTTCGACTTACTTGATGATGACCGCGCCGGGGGTCAGAAGCGCTGAATCGATCGTGACGCTCGCGGGAGCGACGTGCAACGTCAGGTGAAGCGTCCCCACGAGCCCGATCGGCGCGAGTTCGATCGTGGCCGGAGCGTGCGCCGGGGAGCTCCCAACGGGCAGTAGGAGGGCGAGCTGCGCGGTGGCGCTGCGCGTCGGCGTCGAGGTCGTCGCCTCGACGTGCGCGATGCGAGAGCCGGCCGCCGGGTCGACAGCGATCGAGCTCAGGCAGAGCTGAATGCTCAACGGCGTGCGCTCCACGGTAAAGCGTTCGCTGCTACAGGCAGCGCGCGCACTCCCCACGCTCCCAACCGAGAGCGCCGCCGCAAGGGCGAGGAGAGAGCCGAGCGTTCGTCGGCGAGTAAAAATCGGGGATTTCACGATAATCGGGCAGTTCGACCGTCGATGGTCGCACCCCTCACGTTGACCTGGGCGGTTATGCTATGAGGCCGTGGCACATATCGAATTGATCGCACTCGACCTCGACGGAACGCTTTTACAGGCCGACGATCGGGTCGCCGCGCCCGAGCGGAAGGCCGTCGAGCGAGCCCTCGCTCGCGGCATCCGCGTCGTTTTCGTCACCGGACGGGGCGCCGAGTTTCCTTCGATGCTCGCTCGCGAGATGGGGCTCGACCTCCCCATCATCTGCTGCCACGGTGCGCTCACGAAGGATTTCCTCAGCGGCCGAACGCTCGGGCATATCCCCGTTCCGCTCCAGCAAGCCCGCGAGCTGATCGACTTTGCGATCGAGCGCGATCTCGATCTCGCCGTCTATCACGAGGAGCGCTTTCACCGCCTCGCCGGTCGCGAACGCTACATGCCCGATATGGTCGGGCCGAGCTGGGTCGAGGTGGAGGATTTTGGCTTTCTACGCGACGGCGCTCCGACGATGCTACGATTTCTCGGGAATGCGTCGGTAGAAGGCGTGCGCGCGCAACTCGCGCGGCGCCCGCTGCATGCAAAATTCGAGCGATGGGGAGCGTTCGAAGAGTGTGCGGTGACCGCGCGCGAGGCGACGAAGGAGCGTGCGATAGCGCGTCTCTGCGCGGACTTTCAAATTCCGCGCGAACGCGTACTCGCAATCGGCGATTCGGCGAACGATCTGCCGATGCTCCGTTGGGCGGGCATCGGCGTCGCAATGGGGAACGCCGACCCTGCGGTTCGGGAATCGGTGGGTCGCGTCACGCTCGACGTCGCGCAGCACGGTGCCGCGCGCGCGATCGAACGCTACGCATTGGAATCGGAAGGGAGACGAAGTGCATGATGCAACCGAATGCAAACCCGGAGTACGAATCTCGGCTACGCAAGATTCTCGCCGACGGCGATTGGGCGGCGTTACGCGAATTTGCACGGAACGAGAACCAGATACCCGACGATATTTACGAAAAGGACGAACACTTTTGGAGCGTGCTGATGCATAAGATTATCTGCAATCGAATCGATCAACTCCACCTTCATGCCGCCTCGCGGGCGTGGCTCGAGCGCAACGGGTACAGTACCGATCTCGGCGGTTTCTAGAGAGATGCCCGTCGTGCGACTCGTTGCATTCGCTCGTCTGCGCGAGCTTCTCGGCGATCGCCGCGACATCGTCCTGGCCGATGGTGCGAGCGTCGGCGATCTCTGGGAGGCACTCGTGCGCGAGGAACCGCGATTGACGGAGTTCGCGCGAGGAACGCGTTTTGCTCGAAACAATCGTCTCTGTAGCGCAGAGGCACTCGTATGCGAGGGCGATGAGATCGCGCTGCTGCCACCCTTTGGTGGAGGGTAAGGGTGATCTTCGATATCGTGCGCGAAGCGATCGACGTTCGCGCGATCGAAGCGAGCGTGCTCGCGCCTTCGTGCGGTGGGATCGTGAGTTTTTGTGGGGTCGTTCGGAAGCGTGCCGACGACGGACGTGAGGTGGAGGGGCTGCACTACGAAGCCCACGAGGGCATGGCGCGAGCGAGTTTTATGGCGATTGCAGAAGAAGTGCGCGCCACGATGCCGGAGGTGCGCCTCGCCATCGTTCATCGCGTCGGTGCGCTGAGCATCGGCGAGGTTGCCGTCGCCGTCGTTGCCGCCGCGCCACATCGGGCAGAGGCGTTCGCCGCCGCGCGCTTTGCGATCGATGCGCTCAAAGAGCGGTCGCCGATTTGGAAACAGGAGCGCTATTGCGACGGCGAACGCGTGTGGGTGGAGAATCGTTGCAGTGGTGAGCGGCAGTGAGACTCGATCTCCATCATATCGCCACCGAGAACGGAGCGATAGCCGCGTTAGCATACGAGCCGCGCCGTCCACGCGACCTCGCCATCGTCGCCGGACATGGATACTCGAGCAGCAAACATAATCTCGACCCGCTCTGTGCATTTCTTGCCGCGCACGGATGTGCGATGTACGCGCTGGATTTTCCGGGGCATAAGCTCGGTGCGAGCGGAGGGCGTCTGCGCGATGCCGAGGATGCGGTAGCCGCCGTAAGCGCGGCCGTCGCACTCGCCCGCAGCCACGGTTTCGCGCGCGTGTTGACGTTGGGGCACAGCATGGGGGCGATGGCGGCGCTCCTGGCGACGGCGAGCGATGCGTCGTTGCTTGGGTGCATCGCGATTGCAACCGGGTACGGGCGCCCGACCGCGCTCTCGGCGTTGCAGCGTGCCGGGGCGACGGATTTTCGTTCGGGGTACGTCGATGGTGCGAGCTTGCCCGAGCTCGTGGAGGGGATCGACCGACGCTTCGATCGAGCGCTGCCGTTGCTGCGCGGTCGGCAATCGCTCTATATCGCGGCGAGCGCCGACGCCATGGTCTCCCCGGCGAGCGTTCGCGATCTCTACGAGCGCGCGCCCGATGAAAAGCGCTTCGTGACGATCGAGAGCGACCATACGGAGGCGGCTTCTCGGGCGCGGGCCGAGGTGTTGGCTTGGCTCGACGAACGGTTCCCGAGATCGTGACTCTCGCCGGATCGCGCGACCTGCGGCGATACAGCAGGCATCTCCTCATCCCCGAGATCGGATTGGCCGGTCAGGAGCGGCTCGCATCCTCGCGGGCGTTGGTGATCGGAGCGGGTGGGCTCGGGGCGCCGGTTCTCGCCTATCTTGCGGCGGCGGGGGTCGGAAGAATCGGTGTGATCGACGACGATGTCGTCGATGAGAGCAATCTTCAACGGCAGATTCTTTTCGAAAACGCCGATATCGGACGGCCGAAAGCCGAGGTCTCGGCGGAGCGCCTGCACGCGCTCAACCCGCAGATTGCCGTCGATGCGTTGCAGTTGCGCTTCGATGCGAGGAACGCACGTGAATTGGTACGGCTCTACGATGTCGTCATCGATTGTAGCGATCGTTTTACGACGCGCTACTGCGCGAGCGATGCCTGTTCGCTCGAGGGGAAGATCGAAATTTTCGCAGCGATCTTTCGTTTCGACGGCCAAGTGACGCGTTTCGATCCGACCGGTCCCTGCTACCGCTGCCTCTTCCCACACGCACCCGAACCGGGAAGCGTCCCGACCTGCGCGGAGGGTGGCGTGTTAGGCGTTCTACCGGGCATCGTCGGCGCGTGGCAGGCGAGCGAGGCGCTCAAAGCGCTGCTGCAGATCGGCGATCCGTTGCGCGGTCGGCTCTTGCTCGTCGACGCGCTCGCCGCTCGTACCCGCGAAGTGCGATTCGAGCGCGATCCGGAGTGCGTGCGCTGCGGCGATCGCCCGACGCTCTTCGAACCGGTCGATGCCCCCGACGAGGATTCGACGGCATCGATTCCCGACGTCGCCGAGATCGCTCCGGAGGAGCTCGATGCGATATTGCGAGAGGCGGTGCTGCTCGACGTACGCGAACCGCACGAGGCCGCCCTCGGATTGATTCCGGGAGCCGTGCACCTACCGGCCTCAGAATTGGAGGCGCGGATGCACGAACTCGATACGGCGAAACGCTACGTCGTCGCCTGTCGGGTCGGCGTGCGCTCACGCTGGGCGGTCGCGCGGCTACGAGACGCCGGCTTTAAACGCCTGGCGCACCTGCAGGGTGGGCTGCTTCGCTATGCCGCGCTCGACGCCGGCTTCGAGTTTTTCTAAATGCGACGTCGGCGCTTCGGGAAGGCGGAGATCGAGCTCCCCGTCATCGGTCAGGGCACCTGGAACCTTCCGGTGAACCGAAAAGCGCGTAGCGATGCAATCGCTGCGTTACGGCGCGGCGTCGAACTGGGAATGACGCATATCGATACCGCGGAGATGTACGCTGCGGGCGAGGTGGAGCGCGTGGTTGGCGAAGCGATCGCTCCGCTCGACCGCGACGCGCTCTTTCTCGTGAGTAAGGTGTTACCGAGTAATGCGAACTACGACGGAACGCTCGCCGCCGCGCAGCGCAGCCTCGACCGGCTCGGGACGTCCTATCTCGATAGCTATCTCTTGCACTGGTGCGGGGAGCATCCCATCGAAGAGACGATGCGTGCGATGCGAACGCTTATCGAAACGGAGCGTATTCGGTTCGCCGGCGTGAGCAACTGCGATGTCGAGGAGATCGAGATTGCGCGTCGGGCACTCGCACCCTATCCGCTGCTCTGCGATCAAGTTCTCTACCACCCGTTCGAACGCACGCTCGAGCATCGCCTCTTGCCGTATGCGCGAACGCACGATGTTCCGATCGTCGGCTATACGCCGTTCGGTCGTCGCAAAATCGCGGCGTTGCTCGCCGACGCGACATTGCGCGAACTTGCGGCCGCGCGCGGGGAGAGCGTGCGCGCGATCGTCCTCGCCTTTCTGACGCGCGACCCGATGCTCTTTGCCATCCCGAAAGCTTCCTCGATCGCCCACGTCGAAGAGAACGCGCGCGCCGGCGAGATCGCTCTCCGAAGCGAGGAAATCGCAGCGATCGATCGCGCGTTTCCAAGGGGGCCGCTCGGTGATCTCGCTACGATCTGAAGACGCGGCTCTCGCGAGCGTACGCGGCGTGCTCGACGAACGTAGCGCAGCGCTCGGAGTGCGCGTTCGTATCGCCGACGCCGATGAGGATCTCGAGACGCGGGATCGTTTGCGGGCCGCCTTCCGGCGCGGAGATCTTGCCACGTGGGGATACGGAGACGCCTATGCCGAGGCGGCCGCCGATCCGATGCGTATCCTCGGCGAGGCGCGGAGCGTCATTTGCGTCGCGATACCCTACGCTCGCCCCGCACCGGAGCGACGAGCGCTCGGAAGCGGGCGCGTTTCGAAGTATGCGTGGTCGCGCGATTACCACGTTCGCGTTCGAGCGATTCTGAACGATATCGCGCAACATATCGATGCCGCCGTCGGTGGCGAAGTCACCGCCGTTGCCTGCGATACCGCGCCGGTCGCCGAGCGCGCTCGGGCGGCGCGTTCGGGGCTCGCGTGGATCGGCAAGCACACCAACGCCATCGCACCGGGGCTCGGTTCGTACGTCTTTCTCGGCGAGATCTTTTGTTCGCTCCCGCTCTCGCCCGACGCGCCGTTGAAAACGCAGTGCGGAAGTTGTCGGCGTTGCGTCGACGTCTGCCCGACCGGTGCGTTGCGCGGCGATTACACGATCGATGCGACGCGCTGCATCGCCGATCTCACGCAGCGTGTCGACGCGATCCCGCGCGCGCTCCGCCCGCTGCTCGGCGACTGGATTTGGGGCTGCGACCTCTGCCAGGAGATCTGCCCGCCGACCACTCGTGCGGGGACGCGGGGCGATGCGGCGTTCGACCCGCTCGACGAGGAGCTCGCGCACCCCGATCTTCAGGAACTGCTGTCGTTGCGCAGCGGCACGTACAAGCGCCGTTACCGCCCGACGGCGATGGGATGGCGCGGTGCCGCGGTGCTGCGTCGCAATGCCGCTATCGGCTTGGGGAACGCGTTAGATCGTGTTGCCATCCCGGCGCTCGAGCGGGCGCTCGCGGAGGATCCGCATCCCTTGGTGCGCGGAGCGGCGGCCTGGGCGCTCGGCCGAATTGGGGGGCCGGCGGCGATGCGCGTCTTGGCGCGAGCGCAGGCAAAGGAACGGGAGGCGAGCGTCTCCGATGAGATCGCCGCTGCATCCAAAAACGCATCTCCGGGCGTTGAGGGCAATACCGAGTGAAAACGATCGATCTTCTCGACGCCCCGCTCACCGACGCGTTCGCGCGCCGGATCGATTACCTGCGCATCTCGGTGACCGATAAGTGCAACCTCCGGTGCATCTATTGCATGCCTGCCGAGGGACTCACGTGGATCGAACGGGAGCAACTTCTGAGCTTCGAGGAGATCGAGCGACTCGTTCGCGTCTTCGCCTCGGTCGGCGTGCGCAAGTTGCGGATCTCCGGCGGCGAGCCCTTGGTCCGGCGCGATCTCCCTCGTCTCGTGGGAATGCTCGCAGCCGTAGAAGGCATCGAAGAGATCGCCCTTTCGACGAATGGAATTTTGCTCGAAGAGCAGCTCCCAGCGCTGATGGATGCCGGGCTCACGCGCGTGAATATCTCGCTCGATACGCTACGCGACGATCGCTTTGAGGCACTCGCGCGCCGTCCGGGGCTCGCGAGCGTACTCGCGGCGATCGACGCTTCGGTTCGCGCCGGTGCGCGACCGGTGAAGCTGAATTGCGTCGCGATGCGGGGGCGCAACGACGACGAAATCGAGGCGTTCGCACGCTACGCGCGCGATCGCGAGGTCGCGGTTCGCTTCATCGAATTAATGCCGGTGCGGGATAATCTCGGAATCGCTGCCGACGCATTTATCGGAGCGGACGAAATTTTGGAGCGCATATCGGCGATCGCGTCGCTTGTGCCGGTCGAGGGGCCACGCGGCAACGGGCCGGCGCGCTATTTTGGTTTTGCCGATGGTGTGGGAACCATCGGCGTCATCAGCCCGCTCTCGCACGATTATTGCGAGCGATGTAACCGGGTGCGCCTGACGGCAGACGGGCGGCTTCGGCTCTGCCTCTTCGGAGAGAACCACCTCGATCTCAAGAGGGCGCTCCGTGATGGCGAGAGCGACGAGCGTCTACGCGAGCGATTGACTGCGGCCATGTTGGTGAAACCCGAGCGCCACCATCTCCGCGTCGGCGAGCCGGCATCGCAGATGCGCGCCTTTAGCGAGATCGGCGGTTAGCGACGCGTTCGGCGATCATTTTCTTTGTCGCCTCAAAGATGTGCAATGCGGCCGCACGGCGCTCCGACGCGCCGGCGTTCTCCTCGGGAAGGAAGACGGTCATCGCGGCATTCGCTTCAAAGACGACGAGTCGTCCATCGCGTGAAATGGAAAAATCGATGCCGAGATAATCCAGTCCGGTCGAATGGCCGACCGCAACGAGCGCATTAGTAACGCGGTCGCCGAGATGGGCGCGAAGGTCGCTCAGATAGGCGATCTCCTCGGCTCGCTCGGCCGCTCCCATCTCGGCGCTAAAGTAGTGAATATTCCAATGACGCGCGATGGCAAGGTGTGCCGGATAAGGGATGCCGTCGACGATCATCGCGCGATACTTACGTATGCGTCCGTCTCGATCGGCGGTCTCGATGTATTCGATCTGCAGTAACTTCTCGCCGGGGAGCGTTGCAATCGCCGACGCCAACTCGGCTTCCGTCGTGATGAGTTCGAAATGCGCACCGTTGTGGTAGCCGGGCGATCGAAGGAGAAACGGCAGTTGCCCCGCATCAATTTCGCGTCGCGGCAGCAAGCGCGCGAGCGGCGCGATCGTATCGGGAATCGCTTGCAGGCGAAGCGGATGCGCTACACGAGAGGTCGCCGCAATGAGGCTGGGAGCGTTGAGCACCGGAGCGAAATCGGGCGCGAGCAATGCGTTCGCGATAGCGAGCGCAGGCGCGTCGATATCGGGGTCGGCGATGAGATTAAATGCGATGTCATGCGTTGGAAGCGTGCGTTCGGGATCCCAATACTGCACGAGAATCGTCGTGGTTTCAAAGAGCTGCGGATCGAGGATCGCGTCGGTTCCAGTCTGCCCTTGCACCGAGGAAGAGCCGAGTTGCAGAATGCGAATCGGCTCGCCACTCCCGCGAAATGGAGCGACCTGTCCGGAGACGGGTCGAAAGCCCGCACGCATTTCGGCGAGTGCGGCATCGGCGTGACCGAGTTGCATGAGCAGTTCGGCGTAGCGCATATGCGCGATCGCGAAATCCGGTACTAAGGCGATGCAGCGCAGATATGCAGCAGCAGCGGCCTCAAATTGTCGAGCGCTACAGAGCGCCCGTGCGTTACGAAACAGGTCGATCGGTTGTTCGATCTCGTTCACCGGATAGCGCTCGCTCCGTCGGCGTTCTAGACGGTCTTCCGGAAAAACGCGAGCATCTTGGAGGGTTCGGCCATAATGCGAAACTCTTCGAAGCCCCATTGTTTGACTTGGCGGATCGCGCGCGGTTGATTCATCGGTATGCAGAACGTGAGTGTCGTCACGTTGCGTTTGGCCGCGATTCGCTGGATCTCCTCAACCAACTGACTGCCGACTTCGGGGGGAGCGCCTGCGTGTAAGTGGAGCCCTTCAATCATTGCAATATCGAAGCCGTTTGCGGCTTCGGGGTCTTTAAATCCGACGGGTAGATCGAAGACCAAGTGGAGAATGCCGAGCAGGCCGGTGGCGTCCTCGGCGACGAGGACGGCGCGTCGCCCCGCTCGCTGCTCGGCGAGCCAGCGAACGATGCGTTGGTTCCACGTCTCTCTCGCTGGTGGGGGGGCCGTGATGACGCCTTCACGCGTCAGGCGTTCCACATCGCTCGCTTGTGCGAAGCGGAGGAAGATTTTGCGTCCTGCCACGGGCGCTCTGTTCCCAATGGTGGGGAGAAGCGCCTGCATGGAGCGAACGCGTCGCGCGTGAAGAATCGAGCCGGCATTGCGAGCCTCGCCCTCCTGCTAACGGCGTGCTCCGGGCACGCGCGTAGCAACGGCGCGGGGATGATGCGGGGAGACGGCTCGCGGGGGCGGAGCGTGTACCTGCGACGCTGCGCGGCGTGCCACGGGGCCGATGCGCGTGGAACGCGGCTCGGCCCCGCTCTGCGCGCGCTCAAAAGTTCATGGAATGTAAAGCGTATTTTCGGCGCGATCGAAGAGCCCGAGGCGCCGATGCCGAAACTCTATCCCTCGCAGTTGACGCGTCGCGAACTTGCCGACGTTGCAGCGTATATCGACGATATCGCCGCAGAGAAATGACGCCGACGCTGCTCTGTTTCGACCGCGACCTTCGGCTCAGCGATCGGGCGTTATTTGCCGCGATCGAGCCGGGGACGCAGCTCGTTCCGCTCCTCGTCCTCGACCGCCGTCGCATCGAGCGCATCGCGCGTAATCCGCGGCGGGCTGCATACTTCTGCGCGGCGGTCGCGGCGCTCGACACCGAATTACGACTCCGCGGATCGCAGGTGCTCGTGCGTCGCGGTACGCTCGACGCAACGATTCGCTCGGTCGCACGTGCGACCGGCGCGCGGGTCGTCGCCTGGAGCAAACGATACGACCCCGCCGGGGCTCGCGAGGACTTGCGGTTGCAGGCAATCGTTGAAGAGCTCGGTCTGCGCGCGCTCGCCGTTCACGAAGCCGTCGCCGTCGATCCGGAGCGCACCGCTATCGACGACGAGGACACCGGGTTTCGCTCCTTTAATGCATTCTATCGACGCTGGCGCGCGCCGGAGTCGCTCCGCGCACCGATCGATGCCGCCGCGCATTTTGCGCCGAGCGTTCTGCCGAGCGAGCCTCTCCCGCTTCCCGAAGAGTTCGGTACATCGCGGGCGACGCGTGCCGTCGGCGAACGCGTGGCGCGCGCCGAACTCGAACGATTCGTCAGCGACCATTTAGTCGAATATGCGCGCGCGATGCGTACGCCCTCGCTCCCGACCTCGGGGCTGGGCATACCGCTCTCCTTCGGGCTTCTATCGGGGCGCGACGTCGTACGTAGCGTCTGCAAACGCTTGGAAGACCCGTTCTTGCTCGCCGAGGAACGTGCGGGCATCGAACGTTTTCTTCGTGCGATGGCGCGACGTGATTTTCTTTTGTTCGCCGGTAGCGAGAGTGCCTCGCAACCCGAGGAGCGACTCTTCGTGCGCGAGAGCCGGGAATTTGCCACGCTCCTCGAGGCACGTACCGGATTCCCACTCGTCGATGCGGGGATGCGCGAACTCCTTGCAACAGGCACGATGCACCCGGCCGTGCGCGCCGTCGTCGCCTCGTTCTGTTGCTTCGATCTCGGGCTCGATTGGCGCGTGGGAATGGAGGCCTGGGAGGGGCTCTTAACCGAGGACGAACCGGCGCTGGCGATCGGCAATTGGCGCTGGAGCGCGGGGCTCCGCGTCGACATGCACTTCCCGCGGATCATCGACCCGCAGCGACAGTTTCTGCGCGGCGATCCGCAAGCGCGATACGTTCGCCGCTGGATTCCCGAACTCGCGCTGCTCTCCGACGCGCGCCAACTCCATGCATGGCACGACCGACAATTAGCGCTCGACCTCTTCGAGATCGAGCGCTATCCCCGTCCGATGCTCGACCACCGCGAACGCGCCATTGCATTTCTGGCGCGGTACGCGGAGTGGAGAGCCTCTATGCCGCCGGTAGGTGCTCCTCGATCCAGTCCGTGACGATCGGTACCCGCACCTCGTCGCCATGCCAGGTCTTCACACCGTAGTAGACCGAGGCGACCAAAAAGAGCGGAACGAGGAAGGGAATGAGGATCGCCGATTCGATGCCGATCCACGGGATCGCGAGCGAACTCATGAGTTGGAGAATGCCCCAGAAGGCAGCGAAGGCGAGGTTAAACCCGATCGCCTGCATCGCGGCGCGTTTCAGAAAGCGCGAGCGGCGTCGCTCGAGCAGCGAGAGCAATGCGAGCGGTAGCAGCGGATATCCGAGCGCGACGAGCGCGCGCGATTCGACCGGGTCGAGCGGATCGCCGACGCTCACGGTCGTCGCTCGCGGCGGCACGACGCTGCCGCTCTCGTAACTTCCTCCGGTGCCGCGATAGGGAGCTCGCGCTCCCGTCAACGTCGCCTGCGAACTCGCGCTCTCGATGCGGGCGGCGAGACGGCAGCTCGGGCAGAGGCCGCTGCTGTCGCGACAGGTCGCGCAGATCCCCTTCGAACAGGTCGGGCAGGTGGCGACCGCCGGTACGCGAGCGTGAAAGAAACAGTCCATTCTCGATTCTCCCTTTGCCTGCACGTACCGCGGCGGGCCCCGAGAGGTTTCATCGGCGCGGTGCGGCAACTTCGCGCCGGTATCATGACACGGCACGAAACGTTGGCACGCCTGTCGCGCGAGGCCCGCCCTTATATCGGACGCCTCGCGGTCGCTGTGGCATTAGGAACCTTCGCCGGCGTGCTCACCACCGTGCCGCCCTGGGCGTTCGGGCAGATTATCTCTCGCGTCCTCGAAGCGAAGCATCCCGACCTCGGCGTCCTCTATCGAATGTTGGCGCTCGTTGCCCTTCCCTTGATCGCCGCTCAAGGGGCGACCTACGCCCAGACCTATGCGACCGCGTGGTGCGGCCAGAACTTCATCGCGATGTTGCGGCTACGGCTCGTCGATCGTATTCTGCGGCTGCCGCTCCCGGTCTTCGATCGTTGGCGCCCCGGCGACCTCATCTCGCGTTTTAATGCCGACTTGCAGATCGTCAGCGACGCGGTGACGGTCTCGCTCCCCCAGCTCGTCGTTGCGGTCGTGTCCTTCGTGTCGAGCTTCGCCGTTATGCTCTGGCTCGATTGGTTATTGACGGTCGTGCTCGTTCTGGTCGCTCCGGTGATCTCGCTCGCCGTCTCGCGCTTCTCGCGGCTGATTACGCGCAGCACGACGACGACGCAGATGCGCATCGCCGACGTGATCGCCGCGTTAAGCGAGGTGTTGCAAGGGCAGCGCATCGTCAAAGCCTTCGGGCGCGAATCCTACGAGGTCGACCGTTTCCGCGAACGGACCGACGATTACGTCACCGCATCGCTGAAGATGACGCAATTCGTGCAGACGCAGCCGATGGTCGTCAGCACGATTATGATCCTTGCGGTCACCGTGGTGATCTGGCTCTCGGCTCGCGAAGTGTTAGTCGGGCGTCTGAACGTGGGCGAGGTTTTTGAATACTATCTCTTACTCGTGAATCTCGTGAACCCGCTCAACCGCGTCGCGGCGTTCGTCGGCGATCTCAACCGCGCGATCGTCGCGACGGGGCGCATCTACGAAATCGTCGATCTGCCGACCGAGGAAGCCGAGCCCCCACACCCGATCTCCGCACCGGTGATCGCCGGCCGCATCACGTTCGATCAGGTTCGCTTCGCGTACGCCGAAGGGGAGAGCCCGGCACTCGACGGCGTCAGCGTCGATATCGCACCCGGCGAGATCGTCGCGCTCGTTGGCCCCTCGGGAGCGGGGAAGACGACCTTCATCAATCTCGTTCCGCGCTTCTACCAGCCGCAGTCGGGGCGCATCTCGATCGACGGGCATCCGCTCGACGGTTTTTCGCTCGGCGCATTGCGCGCAGCGATCGCCATCGTGCCCCAGGACCCGCAGCTCTTCCGGCGGAGCATCCTGGAGAATATTCGCTATGGGCGCCTGGAGGCCGATGAAGCGGCGGTCGTCGCCGCCGCTCGGGAGGCGAATGCCGACGAGTTTATCTCCGAGCTCCCCGAGGGATACGCGACCGAGGTCGGCGAGCGTGGCGTCCGGCTCTCCGGCGGGC
>JABEUX010000136.1 GCA_013044185.1 Vulcanimicrobiota bacterium
AGCGATTTCTCGACGATCGAGGAACTTCGAGCCGAGGTTCGCAAGCGCTTGGAAGGGATCGCCACCGCGCGGGTTCGCCGTGAGATCGGCAACGCGGTCATGGAGCAGCTCGTGAACGCGCACGATATTCCGGTGCCGCCGAGCCTGCTTCTCGCCGAGCGCGAGCAACTCGTCGAGGAGGCTCGTCGCATGGCTCAAGAGCAGGGCACGAATTTCGCCGAGTACCTCGCCTCGATCGGCAAGACCGAGGAGGAGCTGCGCGAGGAACTGACCGGCGATGCAGAGCGCCGAGTGAAGGGAACGCTGCTCATCGAGGCGATCGCCGATTCCGAGGGCATTGAAGCGAGCCCGAGTGAGATGCAGGCCGAACTCGCTCTCCTCGCTCGGCGATACGGGCAACCCGTCGATCGGGTGCGCGAGGCACTCGCCGAGAACATGCAATCGGTCTACGACGGCATCGTTCGGAATAAAACGCTCGAATTTCTCATCGACAAGGCGCAGCGCGTCGCCGCGCCGTAGAGAACGCATACGCAGGATCAGCACGACGGCCTCAGACCGTCGGTGAAGAAGGGATAGGTCGTTCTCCGATGGGGCACTTGGTACCGATGGTCGTCGAACAGTCGTCGCGCGGAGAACGCGCCTACGACATCTATTCGCGGCTTTTGAAAGATCGTATCGTTTTCGTCGGCGGTCCGATCGACGATTCGATCGCGAGCCTGACGATCGCGCAGCTCCTCTTTCTCGAGAAAGAAGATCCCGACAAAGATATCGATATGTACGTCAATAGCCCCGGCGGTAGCGTTACCGCGGGTCTGGCGATCTACGATGCGATGCGCTTTATCAAACCCGATGTCGCGACGATTTGCATGGGCATGGCCGCATCGATGGGGTCGATTCTTCTCACCGGTGGTGCGCAGGGAAAACGGTTTGCCCTCCCGCATGCCAAAATTCTTATCCACCAGCCCTGGGTCTCCCAACTCGGCGGGCAGGCCACCGACGTCGAAATCGCGGCGCGCGACCTCATCGCCACCCGCCTTACCGTGGCAAAGATCTACGAAACGACCTGCAAGAAGCCCCTCGACGACGTCCTGAAGGATATCGATCGCGATTACTATATGACCGCCCAGGACGCCAAAGAGTACGGGATAATCGATAGCATCATCGAAGACCGTACCTCGATGCCGTCTCCGGCACCGTAGCCCAGGGAGGTCGCCCGTCCGCCATGTTTCGTTTCGGGGATGAAAAGGGGCAACTCAAGTGCAGCTTCTGCGGAAAATCGCAGGAGAATGTGCGGAAATTGATCGCCGGTCCCGGCGTCTATATCTGCGATGAATGTATCGAGCTCTGCAACGAGATTATCGAAGAAGAGCTCTACAAGGCCGCTGACGATAGCGCCCGCTTGCGCGCTCTTCCGAAGCCTCGAGAAATTAACCAAATCCTCGATTCGTACGTTATCGGTCAGGATCGCGCAAAAAAAGCGCTCGCGGTCGCCGTCTATAACCATTACAAACGCATCAACGCCGGCCCGGTCGGCACCGGGGCGGACGAAGTCGAACTCCAGAAGTCGAACATCCTTCTCGTCGGGCCGACTGGTTCCGGGAAAACCTATCTCGCGCAGACGCTCGCGAAAATTCTCGACGTTCCGCTTGCGATGGCTGACGCTACGTCGCTGACCGAGGCCGGCTACGTCGGTGAGGATGTCGAAAATATTCTGCTCAAGCTCATCCAGGCCGCCGATTACGATGTGAAACGCGCGGAGCGCGGTATCATCTATATCGACGAGATCGATAAGATCGCACGTAAGAGTGAGAACCCGTCGATCACGCGAGACGTCTCGGGTGAAGGCGTGCAGCAAGCGCTTCTAAAGATTCTCGAAGGGACGACCGCGAACGTGCCTCCGCAGGGCGGGCGCAAACATCCGCATCAAGAGTTCATCCAGATCGATACCACCAACGTGTTGTTCATCTGCGGCGGGGCGTTCGATGGTTTGGAGCGGATCGTCGAATCGCGTGTCGCGGCGAATACTATGGGCTTTCGTGCGAACCCGGAGAGCAAGCGCGTCGCTCGTACGAGCAAAATGCTCGGCCAGCTCCTCCCCGAAGACTTGCTGAAATTCGGCCTCATTCCTGAGTTTATCGGACGTCTCCCGATCGTCGTCACGCTCGACGCCCTCGACGACCTTACGCTGCGTCGCATTCTCACCGAGCCGCGCAACGCGCTCGTCAAACAGTTTCAACGCATCCTGGCAATGGATGGCGTCGACCTGCAGTTCACCAAAGACGCCCTCGTCTCGATAGCGGCAAAAGCTCAGGGACGCAAGACCGGCGCGCGCGGGCTGCGTTCGATCCTCGAGGAAATCATGCTCGACGTTATGTACGATCTCCCATCGCTGGTCGGCGTCAAGAAATGCGTCGTCAATAAGGATGTTGTCGAAAAACTCGAGCAGCCCACGCTGATCTACGGCGATCGTCAGAAAGAGATGCCCGCGTAGCGTTGCGACGCTATCGCGCGAGCAGATCCTCGATCGGCGGAAGGTCGCCGGCATGCCTCCCACGATAGATCCACACGACCTTGCCGTTCGCGTCGATGCGCATCGCACCGGGAACGCGCCCTAAATCGTCGATCCGCGTTTTCGCCCAGTTTTGGCGGAAGCCGGCTCGGTGATTCTCAACGGCTCGCCGTATGAGGTCGCGCGAGAAAAAGGTGAGGATCGAGGCCGGGCGTAGCCGCGCCGCGCGGTGCGTGATCCGTTGCGGGTCGGCGATGCAAGCTCCGGCAACCCCATAGTCGGCGCAGAGTGTGTCGGTCGTTGTTGCGTCGGCGGCTACGACGATATAGGTATGTTCGTCGCGATGGTTTTTTTCGGACTCGCGCAACTGCGCGAGTGGTTCTCCAAAAAACGTTCAACCGGTATGTCGAGGCCAAACGATCAGCGCGGGGAGCTGAATCTCCCGGGCGAAGAGTTCGAGCGGCGCGGATTCACCGACGGAAAAATAGTGCTTCATGCCCCTGGAACCGAAGCGAGCCGCAAACGGTTGAGCTCCTCTCGGTCGGTCCGGTCGATGGCGATTGGAGTGATGCTGACATATCCGTGAAGGACGGCGCCGATGTCGCAATCGGGGTCTTCGCTGTCACCCCCTCCGGGCAGGTTCCAAACACGATAGTACCGCGCGTCGCGGCGTTCATCGCTGCGCGAGATCGTGTCCCCGTAGCGCTTGCGCCCGAGGTTCGTAAAACGGCGGCCGAGCAGCTCCTCGGGTGCACGATTGGGGACATTAATGTTCCAGTACCGCTCCGGCGGTAATTCGGCGAGTGCCTGTGGGAGGATGAGCCGCGCCTGCTCGGCAGCGCTCTCCCATTGGCGTGCCATCGAACGGTCGTCGGGGTCGCTCGCGAGGGAGATGGCGAGCGCGCGCACGCCGAGAAGGACTGCTTCAACGGCACCGGCGACCGTCCCCGAATAGTTCACATCGTCGGCAAGGTTCGGGCCATCGTTGATTCCGCTGATAACGAGGTCGGGGCGCTCCTCGAAGATCTCCCCGATGCCGATGACCGCACAGTCGGCCGGAGTACCCGTACAGGCATACGCGCGTACGCCCTCGATACCATGGTATGGTGTGACCCCAACGGAGTCCTCGGTCGTAATCGCATGGCTCACTCCGCTGCGGTTACCGTCGGGGGCGACGACGACGATTCGGGCAATCTCGGCGAGCGTGCGCGCGAGCGCCCGCAGGCCGGGCGAACCGATTCCATCGTCATTGGTAAGCAAGATCGTCGGCATGCGCATCGTCGCGCGCTTCGAGCGCGCCCGCGCCCCTGCCTGCAGGCGATTCGCGCGCGCGCAGACAACAGTGCGCGCCGTGTCCTCCACAACCGCCGCGCCCTCGTCGACGACGTTACTCTCGCGCCTCGATGCACTCGCATGGTCGCCGATGCACACGCGCATCGCCGTCGCCCTCGGCATCGCATGGGTGCTCGACGGTTTCGAGACCGCGATCGTGGGGCCGGTGCTTTCAAGCATCGCCTCGCACTTGCATTTCAGCGCGAGCCTGGCGGCGTGGGTCAACCCCATCTATACCATCGGCATGCTCGTCGGCGCCCTGGTCTTCGGCGAACTCGCCGATCGCCTCGGGCGCAAGCGTCTCTTTATGGTGACGCTCGCCATCTATGCGATAGCCACGATCCTCACTGGATTTTCGTGGAATTATTTCTCGCTCGCGCTCTTTCGCTTTCTTACCGGCATCGGTATCGGCGGAGAGTTTTCGGCGATTAATTGTGCGATCGACGAATTCGTTCCGGCGCGGTTTCGCGGGCGTACCGACGGACTGATCAACGCATCGTGGAATATCGGCGCGATCGCGGCGTCGAGCATCGCGCTTTACGCGCTCGGGAACGTGGGTGGTGCGACCTGGCGGCTCGTCTTTTGGTTTGGAGCACTCTTGGCAATCGGCGTACTGATCGTTCGTCGGTTCGTGCCGGAGTCGCCTCGCTGGTTACTCGCGCGGGGACGCATCGCCGAGGCGCGCGATATCGTGGCGGTCGTGGAAGCGGCGAGTGGGGCCGAGAGCGTCGTCGACCCCGACCTTCCCATCGAGTTTACGCCGTTGCTTCCCGCGAAGGGGTATTTCGGGCAAATCGCCGAGCTCTTCCGCGCGACGCCGCGACGACTTGTTTTTGCGTTCGTCGTGAATCTCGCGCAAGTGATGCCGTACTACGGAATTCTCGCTATCGCCGGTATCGCGATCTTTCCCGCCGTCGGCATGAGGGGGCAGCAGATTCCGCTGCTCTATTTATTGGGCGCCTTCTGCGGCCTGAGCGGACAGATCGTTTCATCGCTCCTGATGGATCGATGGGGGCGTCGTCCGACGATGCTACTGGGGTTTACGCTCGCGGCTCTCGGTTCCTTAGCGCTCGCGCTCGGTTTAGGGAGCACGGGAACTTTCGTTGCGTCTTTTGCCGTCTTTAGCATTTTTAGCGCGTGGGTTGGCTCGGGAGCCTACGTTATCACGAGCGAGCTCTTTCCAACGCATTTACGGGCGACTGGCATCGGGCTCTCGGTAGCAGTTGGGCGCGTCGGCGCGATCGCCGCACCCTTGGCGTTTTATGCGCTCTTCGCTCGTGCGGGCGTCGCGCCCGTTTTTCTGGCGATGGCGGCGATCTTTGCCATTGGTTCGTTCGCGCTCCTCTGGTGGCTGCGGTACGGAGTCGTAGGGCGCAATCGCTCGCTCGAAGCGATGTTGGTCGACGGCGTATTATAATGAAACGATGACGAACGAGGAATTGCCGGCCTCCTACGATCCGCAGCGCGTTGAAGCATCGCGTTATGCGTGGTGGGAGCAAAAGAGACTCTTTCACGAAGAACCCGATCCCGCGCGGCCGCCCTTCGTTCTTGCGATGCCGCCGCCGAACGTCACCGGTCGCGCCCATTTGGGGCATGGATCGACCTATACGCCGATGGATATTCTCACGCGGTACCATCGCATGTTGGGAGATAATGCCGATTGGATACCGGGAACCGACCACGCCGCGATTGCAACCGAGTCGGTACTCGTGCGCGAGCTCGCCAAGAGCGGTGAGAGCCGGGAATCGCTCGGACGCGAGCGCTATCTCGAGCGCGCCTGGGAGTGGGCGAACGAGTATGGCGGAACGATCGAGGGACAGTTTCGTACTTTGGGTTTCGGCCCCGACTGGGATCGATCGCGCTTTACGATGGACGAGGGGCTCTCCGCTGCAGTCTGTAGTGCGTTCGTCCGACTCTATCGCGAAGGGCTCATCTATCGCGGAAAACGGTTGATTCATTGGGATCCAAAATCACAGACCACGCTCTCCGATGCGGAGATCGATCGCGAGGATTGCGATGCGACGCTCTGGTTCGTTCGTTATCGTACCCTCGCGGGGGGCGATGGCCTCGTCGTGGCGACCACGCGCCCGGAAACGATGCTCGGCGATGTAGCGATTGCGGTGCATCCCGAGGATGCGCGCTACGCGGCGCTCGTCGGTATCAAGGTGGTGATGCCGCTGACGGCGCGTGCTATTCCAGTCATCGCCGACGATGCCGTCGACCCAAGCTTTGGAACCGGGGCGGTGAAGGTTACCCCCGCGCACGACGCCGTCGATTACGAAATCGGTCGCCGTCACGATTTGGCGATGCCGTCTATATTCGACATCCACGCGCGGATTAGCGGTGCGGAGATCGATGTGGGCCCCTACCTCGGGCTCGACCGATACGTCGCACGCGAACGAATCCTCGCCGACCTTCGCACATCGGGGGCGTTGCTCGAAGAACGACCGCATCGAATGGCCATCGCTCGCAGCGAACGTAGCGGCGAGGTCGTCGAACCGATGCTCTCGCTGCAATGGTTCGTGAAGATGGAATCGCTTGCAAAACCCGCTCTCGCGGCGTATCGCGAGGGGCGACTGCGATTCGTGCCGGAGCGCTACGGGCGCACGTACGAACAATGGCTAGAACAGATTCGCGACTGGAACGTCTCGCGGCAGGTTTGGTGGG
This sequence comes from Vulcanimicrobiota bacterium, assembly GCA_013044185.1. Classification (GTDB taxonomy): domain Bacteria; phylum Vulcanimicrobiota; class Vulcanimicrobiia; order Vulcanimicrobiales; family Vulcanimicrobiaceae; genus JABEUX01. The sequence goes on from JABEUX010000136.1 coordinate 6,509, forward strand.
GGCATCAACTGCCGGTTTGGTATACCCCGGAGGGGGCCATCGTCGTCGCGCACGATGAAGGGGAGGCGCGTGCGATCGCGCGCCGCGAGCACGGTGACGCTCCGTTAACGCGCGACCCCGATACGCTCGATACGTGGTTTAGCAGCGGGCTCTGGCCCTTTTCAATTCTCGGCTGGCCTGCATCGACGCCGGAGCTCGACCATTGGTATCCGACCAGCGTCCTTATTACCGGTGGCGAGATCATTTTTTTATGGGTGGCTCGCATGGTGATGATGGGTTTACATCTGCTCGACCGCTTGCCGTTCCCGACCGTCTTCGTGACCCCATTGGTATTCGATTCGCAGGGGCGGAAGATGAGTAAGTCGCTCGGGAATGCGATCGACCCGATGGATTTGGTGGTGAAGTACGGGGCCGATGCCTTCCGCGTCGGCATCCTCCGCCAGATGCGCTTGGAAGGACAGGAGATTCGTTTTCAGGAGTCGCGCTGTGAGGAAGCGCGCAACTTCAATAGCAAAATATGGAACGCCTTGCGCTACGCGCGCGCCCTCCCCGAGGGCCTTCCCGGTGCTATGCAGTTGCCGGCGCCCGCGGCGCGGACGCTCGCGGATCGTTGGATCGTCGCGCGTTTACGGGCGACGATCGAGCGAACGAGCGCGCTCTTCGACGCTTTCGATTTCGGCAACGCCGTCGAGACGCTCTGGCGATTTATCTGGTACGAACTCTGCGACTGGTATATCGAAGCGACGAAGATGCCCGACGCACGAGCGTCGCGAGCATCGGTGCTCTCGTACGTCCTCAACGCCTCGATGCGCCTCTTACATCCGATCGCGCCATTTATCAGTGAAGAAGTCTGGCAAGCGCTGCCGCACGACGGTGAGAGCATCGTGACCGCCGCATGGCCCGATGCCTTCGAATGTGCGGACGACTCGAAGGCGATCGCAGAATTCGAAGCCTTGCAACGCTGTATCGAGCGACTTCGTAACGATCGGGTGACGTACGGATTGCCACCGCGGGGGTCGACGAACGTTCGCATACCGAAAAACCTTCCCGAGGAGCTGCGCGCGCTCGTGCTGCACTTCGGCGTTGCGGCGGGCATCGCGAGCGACCCAGTCGATGGCGATGCGATCGAGGCCCTCGATGCGGTAAGCCTTGAGGCGCCGCGGGAGCTGATGTCGGAGCGCTATCGGCGCGAGGTAGAGCGCTTGCTCGGTGAGGTCGCTCGTTCCGAGAAGAAGTTGGCGAACGAGGCCTTTGTGGCGCGAGCGGCCGCCGAGGTCGTCAGCGCCGAACGAGCGAAACTCGATGGATATCGGAACGATCTGCGGCGTGCGCGCGAAGCGCTCGCGGCGATGGAGGCAGACTTATGAGTGCACGCAGTCGGCGGCTCCTCGGCGCCGAGGAGATCGAACGCGTTATCGCACGGCTCGCGCACGAAATTCTGGAGCCGGAGGATGCGAGGAAGGGGATCGAACTTTTCGGCATTCGTCGTGGCGGTGAAGCACTCGCGCAGCGACTCGCCGCGCATATCGAACGTATCAGCGGCGTCGCACCGACGCTGGGCTATCTCAACGTGAACCTCTATCGCGACGACAACGTGGTTCACGCGCTGCCGGAATCCCAGATTCCCGATGCCGTCGAAGGACGCTCGATCGTGATCGTCGACGACGTACTCTTTACCGGGCGCACGGTACGGAGCGCCCTCGACGCGCTCATCGATCTCGGCCGACCTTCGGCAATTCGACTCTGCGTCTTGGTCGATCGCGGATTACGAGAACTGCCGGTGCAAGGAGATTACGTTGGGCGACGCATCCCGACGAGCCGTCGCGAGCGCGTGGTCGTAACGTTGAATTCGACGTCAGCCCCGACCGACGAGGTTCTGCTCGTTGACGACGACGCGTAGCCTTCTCGATATCGACGATCTCACGAACGAGGAGATCGATGCGCTCTTCGCCCTCGCACGCGAATTCGCACAGCGTCCCACACCGCATTCCCTCGATGGGCGTTTCTGCGCGAATCTTTTTTTCGAACAGAGCACCCGAACGCACGTTTCGTTCCAGTGCGCCCAGCTGCGGTTGGGAGGGAACGTCGTCAACCTCACTCCCGCGCAACTGAGCCTTGCCACGAAGGGCGAGCGGCTCGACGATACCGCGGTGACGCTCCGTGCCTTAGGGATCGAGGTTCTCGTCGTCCGTCATCCACTCGCGGGTGCCGTTGCCGAACTCGCTGCAGCATTCGAAGGCTGTACCGTCAACGCGGGCGATGGAACCAACGCGCACCCGACCCAGGCGTTGCTCGACGCCTTTACGTTACGGGATCTCCTCGGCGACCTGCGCGGCCGGAGGGTTGCGTTCGTCGGCGATATTCGGCATAGCCGCGTCGCACATTCCTCGATGCGACTCTTGCGCCGCTATGGCGCAACGGTGCTCGGTGTCGGCCCGGAGGGGTTTCTCACCGGCGCAGACGTTCCACCCGAGGTCGAGATCGTTCGCGATTTCGATGGCGTGCTGCGAGATATCGATGCGCTCGTCATGTTGCGCGTCCAGCGCGAACGCTTCGAAAAGATGCCGATGGATGACGGCGCCTATATCGCCGGCTATCAGCTCAACGACGATCGGCTTGCCCGGCTCGGCGCGCGCACGCCGATCCTGCATCCGGGCCCCTATAATCGCGGGGTTGAGATCGTCGATGCCGTCACCCTCGATACGCGTTGGCGCTATCGCGAGCAGGTACGCAACGGCGTCCTGGTGCGGGCCTCGCTGCTCCATCACCTCGTACGCGGCTGGTAGGCGATGCTCGTACGAGGTGGCCGCATCGTCGATCCGCGGCAGCGCATCGACGCCCTGCGCGATCTCCGCGTCGAGGGCGACCGGATCGTGGAGATCGGCGAGCACCTACGCCCGCGTGCCGGCGAAGAGACGATCGACGCGGGAGGATGGGTGCTCGCACCGGGATTCATCGACGCTCACGTCCACCTGCGCGAGCCGGGATTCGAAGCGAAAGAGACGCTCGCTTCCGGGAGCGCGGCTGCGGTACGTGGCGGCTTTACCACCCTTTGCGCGATGCCCAATACAGAACCGGCAATCGACGATCTCGAGGTGCTGGCTCGGGTTTCGTTCCCTCATCCGAATCGCGAACGCGGGATCGGCGCTCGCATCTTTCCGATTGCGGCGATGACGCGCGCGCGAGCGGGTCGCGAAATCCTCGATTACGCATCGCTCCTTTCGGCAGGTGCGGTTGCGTTCTCCGATGACGGCAGTACGATCGCCGACGCACGAGTGATGCGCGATGTGATGCGTGCGCTCGCACCGCTCGACGCTCTCGCAATCGTGCATTCCGAAGATGCCGCCCTCAAGGGAAACGGCGTGATGCACGAAGGAGAGCTCTCGCGGCGGCTCGGGCTCCCCGGTAGCCCCGCCTCTGCCGAGGAGAGCATCGTTGCGCGCGATCTCGTGATCGGTTTAGAGGTAGGGGCGCGCCTGCACGTCGCACACGTTTCGACCGCTCGGAGCGTGCAGTTGGTCGCCTGGGCCCGCGAACGGCACGCTCGCGTTACCTGCGAGGTGACGCCGCACCATCTCTTGCTCACCGAGGAAGCAGTCGAGGAATGCGGTGCGCGCGCGAAGGTCAATCCGCCGTTACGAACCGCTGCCGATGCGCGTGCATTACGAGATGCCGTCCGCGCCGGCGCGATCGACTTCTTCGCCAGCGATCACGCACCGCACACCGATGCCGAGAAGAGCGGGGATATCGCTCGAGCGGCGGTCGGCTTCAGCGGTCTGGAGATCGCGGTCGGCGCCTACGCCCTCGCGCTGCCGGATCTCTCGATGATCGATTTCGTCGCTCTCTGCAGCACGCGCGCTGCAGACGTACTGCAGCTTCCAGGGGGCAGCCTCGCGGTTGGAGCGCCGGCGGATATCACGATGTTTTCCGAACGCCCGTGGCGCGTCGAGAGTTCGAATTTTGCATCGAAGGGGCGAGCGACGCCATTCGACGGCTGGGAGCTTCCCCGGCGCATCGAGGCCACGGTCGTCGCGGGGGTTATTGCGTACCGGGCGGGGGATCCCCCGAGCGGCTCCTAGTGGTGGAAGAGCGGCGTCTGTAACAGCCCGTTGATGACGAATTGAACCGCGAGCGCCGCGAGGACGATGCCGAGGACGCGCGATACGACGTGGATTCCGGTCGTGCCGATCCGGTGCAGGAAGCGTGCCGCTCCACGCATGCAAAGCCAGGTCACGATCAGTGCGGCTGCATAGGCAACGATCGTGGAGAGAATGCGCGTCGGCGATCCGGCGGCGAGACTAACGAGCAGGAGCACCGTCGCTAGCGTTCCCGGCCCGGCGATCATGGGAATCGCGAGCGGGAAAACGGCGGGGTTCTCGGCTGCGCTCGCAGCGCGCTCCTCGTCCTCGGTACCGCGCGCTCCGGTCGGGCGCGCGAAGAGCATATCGATCGCGATGAGAAAGAGCAGCATGCCGCCGGCGATCGTGAAGGCGGGAAGCGTGATACCCAGGTAGGAGAGCACCGCAGGTCCGACGAGCCCCATCGCCGCCATGACGACCGCGGCGACGAGCACCGCCTGGTCGACGATCCGCCCGCGTTTCTCGCGAGGAAGATGGGCGGTGGTCGCCATCGTAAACGGGATCATGCCCAGAGGATCCACGATGGTAAATGCGGTGGCGAACGCGGTCGCCGTAAAATGCCAGTCCATTACCGCCGAGGGATCGAGCTTCGGTATGCCAAACCCTCTGAAGCGATGCCTCACCCCGCCGCTCTCTTTCTCGCCGACGGTTCGCGCTTCGACGGCGTTGGGCTCGCGAGCACCGGAATCGCGCTCGGGGAAGCGGTCTTTTTCACCGGGATGACCGGCTATGAAGAGGCGCTCACCGACCCCTCCTATGCCGGGCAAATCTTGACCTTTACCTACCCGATGATCGGGAACTATGGGATCAGCGGCAGCGCCGCCCAATACGGGCGCGCCTGCGTCGCCGGCGCTATCGTGAAGCGGATCTCGAACCATCCCTCGCACTATCTTGCGAAAGAGTCGTTACCGGCCTGGCTCGATGCGCAACGCGTTCCGACGATGATTGAAGCCGATACCCGCGCGATTACGATCGCCCTGCGCGAGCATGGAACGATCTGGGCCGCGCTCGCGGTCGGTGCCGAGGAGATCCTCGGCGCGGAGCGTCGGTTGGCGGAGTTCGTACGAAGCGCAACGACCGAGGATCTCGTGCCGAGTGTTGCTGCGCGCGCCGCACGCGTCGAGGGGCTCCGCGGCGGTACGCGAGTGACGTTGCTGGATTGCGGGGTGAAGCGTGCGATTCTACGCGACTTTTCGGCCTTAGGCGCCGAGGTTACCGTCGTTCCATTCGATGCCAGTCGGGAAGAAATTCTCGCAAACGCCCCGGCGATGGTGCTCGTTTCACCGGGACCGGGCGACCCAACCGACCTCGCTCAAACGATCGAAACGCTGCGCTCGCTTCTGGGAGCAGTTCCGCTCTACGGCATCTGCCTCGGTCATCAACTCCTCGCGCTTGCCTACGGCGCGCGCACCTATAAGTTGCCGTACGGACATCGCGGCGGGAACCATCCGGTCAAGGATCTGCGTTGCGATGAGGTGATCGTTACGGCACACAATCACGGATATGCAGTCGACGCCAGTTCGCTGCCCGACGAACTCGAAGCGACGATGACCAATCTCAACGATGGCACGAACGAAGGCTTCGCACATCGTACGCTGCCGATCGAGGCCGTCCAGTTTCATCCCGAAGCATCGCCGGGACCTCGGGATGCGCAGCGGCTCTTTGCAACGTGGCTAGATCGCGCTCGCTCGTTCGCGTAAAACTCGGCATCGCGGTTGCGGCGCTCTCGTGTTTGCTGTTTCCGCAAGGCAGCGAAGCGCAGAGCCTTCCGCGGTTGGTCGTCGAACGCTTTTCAATGTCGGCGCGGCCGGTATCGCCGACGATCGGTCGTGCCTTTGCGTTGACGATCCTCCTGAGGGTTCGTGGCAACGTCCGTCGCATCGACAACGTCACCCTGCCGATCCTCTCGCAGTTAGCATTACGTGGCGACGAGCGCTCGATCTCTCATACGCTCGGAGCGAGCATCTATCGCGAGACGTTGACCGTGCGGGCAGAGCGAACCGGGAAGATCGAGCTCGCTCCGGCGACGTTAGATGCAATCGACGCACGGACCGGCCAGGCGGAGCAGTATTCGAGTAACGCGCTGACGATCGTCGTACGCGGCGGAAGCGTGCAGCCCTTTGCGACCGTTGGGAGTGCGGTCGGAAGACTCGTCCCAATCGTCGAGCACCTCGCGATGATAGCGGCGCTTCTCTTTGCCGCCGCCTCCTTGACGGCAATTGCACTCCTATATCGTCGGCGACCTCAGCGCCCCGAACCGCTCCCCACTCCGCCGATCCTCGTGGCCGAACCCGTCGTAGAGCAGACGCGGAACGAGCGCTTGCGCGACGCCGCGCTCGTTCTGCGAGCGGAGCCGACGCGCGCGGTCGTAGGGTCGGTACGTGTCGCCGTTCGCTCGCTCGTCGGTGCGACGGCGAAGGAGACGCTCTCCGACGTTCTCGCGCGCCTCCCCGATGCGGATCGCGATCTCGCCCCGCTTTTGCGCGCCCTGGAGCGTGCGGCCTTTACGACCGATGACGATTTGCCAAGCGCTATTCGAACGTGCGAAGACGCGTTCGCGGAGGTTCTACCATGAGCGCGACTCCACGCGATCTCGAGCGGGCTCTCAAGGCGACCATCGTCGGGCAGGATGCCGCGATCGAGGGTCTCTCGCTCGCATTAATCGCCGACGGGCATGCCCTCTTGGAGGGACCGCCGGGCATTGCGAAGACCTTAGCGTGCCGGGCGCTCGCGGCATCGTTGGATGCAACGTTCAAACGCATACAGTTTACCCCCGATCTTTTGCCGGCAGATATCGTTGGAACGCGTATCTTCGATCAGCAGAGCTCTCGTTTCGATACCGTCCTGGGACCGATCGTTGCCAATATCGTTCTCGCCGATGAGATCAACCGCGCGCCTGCGAAAGTGCAGAGCGCCCTGCTCGAGGCGATGCAAGAGCGCCAAGTGACGATCGGTCTCGAAAGTCACCCCCTTCCCGATCCGTTCGTCGTCCTCGCCACGATGAATCCGCTCGATAACGACGGTACCTACGCGTTGCCGCTCGCACAGATGGATCGTTTTTTGCTGAAGATCGACCTCGGATATCCGGGCGAAGAAGAGGAGCTCGAAATTCTCGATCGCTACGCGTTCGCGCAAACGCCTCTTCCGCAGCGGGTCGCGACGCTCGAGGACGTTCGCAGGTGGCGCGCGCAAGCGCGTGCCGTTCACGTCGATCTCAAGTTGCACCGGTACGTCGTCGAGCTCGTCATGGCAACGCGCCAAGAGTCGCCGTACGTTATGAGCGGCGCGAGTCCGCGTGCGAGCTTAGCGTTGGTCAATTGTGCGCGCGCTCGGGCATTTCTCTACGGACGCGATTATGTAGAGCCCGATGATATTCGCAGCGTCGCTCTTCCCGTTCTCCGACATCGCATCGCCTTTACGCATCGCCTCTCGTTGGAAGAGATATCCCCTTCATCGTGGATCGCGCGCACGATTGCCGGCGTGCACGTGCCTTGACGCTGCGCGACGCGCTCCTGCGCGGACGGAATCGTCCGCGTCTGCTCGGTGGCGGTTCGCCGACAACCTCGCGTGGCGACGGGTACGAGTTCGCGCAGTTGCGCGGATACGTCGCCGGCGATGATACGCGGCGCATCGACTGGGCGGCGACCGCACGGAGCGGGGGGTTGCAAACGCGCGTGATGCTCGAGGACGTCGCGCTCGTTTTCGCCGCTATCTGCGATCGCTCACGCTCGATGTCGTTAGGCCGGCGGCGCTCGCTCGCCGACGCGGCGGACGATGCGATCGCTGCGTGGTTCGGCGCGAGCTCGGGTGAGGATCGTGCGATAGCGATCCTCGCGCAGGGGCCGATTCCAACCCGCGCGCGCGCCGGGCGTCAGGGGGCGGCGCTCGCACGAGAGGCGTTGCGCCGGCAGCCAGAGGAGGAGTTCGATCCCAACGCGATGCTCGATGTTGCCGGGGCGACGTTACCGCGTGGAGCCGCGCTCCTCGTCGTCGCAGACGCCGCCGCTGCCGAGCGTTGCACCGATGCGCGGCTCGCCGAGAGCGCGCGGCGTTTCGATGCAACGTTCTGTCTCGCACGGGATCCTTGGCAGCAGGATCTTCCGCTCCATGGTTTTGCAAGGCTCGTCGATGTGGAGAGCGGCGAGCCGCTCCTACGGTGGTTCGGCGGTCGAGAGCGCGATGCATATCGACGCGCGAGCATCGAGCGCGAAGAGGGGCTGATGCGAGGTTTCCGGCGCTTGGGCTGGCGGATCGGCATTCTCGATGAGAGCGATGGAGCGGGGGCTCTCGCGGAGGCCTTCGGCCTTCCGAGAGGAGCGATCGAGTGAGTCTCGGTTCGCCGGCGTTCTTGCTCGTCGCGGCGCTGCTCGTTGCCTTCGGCATATGGTCGATCGAGCGAGCGCGGCGCGTGCGAAACGCCCGCGATCTCGCGTATTCCGATCTCGCCTTTCTTCGGCGTGCGCTCGGCGAACGCGATATCGCGACCTCGCTGCTCCGTGCGGGATGGATCGTGGGGCTCGCGCTTGCAGGGCTTGCGCTCGCGCGACCGCACCTCATGTTGCCGGTACCGATCCACGACGGTGCGGTCGTCCTCTGCATCGATACCTCGGGATCGATGGCATCGACGGATATCGCGCCGACGCGCGCGCTCGCAGCACGCGCCGCTGCGAGAAGTTTCATCGAAGAGATGGCGAGCGGCGAGCGCGTCGCTATCGTCGCGTTCTCGGGGGCGGCTTCGCTGATCCAACCCTTGACGGCGCGACATGCCACGGCGATTGCGGCACTCGATACGCTTCCCGCGCCAAATGGACCCACTGCGATTGGCGACGCGCTCGCACTCGCCGGCTCGCTCCTCGGGCAGCGGGGGCCGCGCACCGTCGTTTTGGTCACCGACGGCGTAAATAATACCGGGATCGATCCCCTCGCGGCGGCATCCTCGCTTGGCGAACGCGGGATTCACGTCGACACCGTGGGAATCGGTACGAATTCGGGGTCGCTGATACCGGGGACGAGCGAGGCTGCAGGGATCGACGCTTCCGCGCTTCGCGCATATGCGCGCGCGAGCGGGGGGCGTTTCGTTCGCGTCGAGAATGCTTCGGAGTTACGTGGAGCGCTCGGCGCCTTGGGCCGCGTGACGTCGTTCGAGCGAAAAAGCGTCGACGTTTCCTTGGGCACGGCGTTCGTGGGGGCGCTCTTGCTCGCGCTCGCAGCGCTCGCCGCGCTGGGATGGGGAAAGACACCGTGAAAGAGATTGCAACGAGCCGCACGTCGTACGAGCGGGACGAACTTCGCGAGAGCGAGCTCGCCGACGATCCGATCGTTGCGCTGCAGCGCTGGCTCGACGAAGCCTACGCGGCGCACCCGCAGGTCGCCGAACCCAACGCGATGGCTCTGGCGAGCGTTGGAGAGGACGGACGTCCGAGTCTGCGCATCGTCCTATTGCGCGGTCTCGACCAGCGCGGGCTTCGTTTCTTTACGTCGTACGATAGCCGGAAGGGGCGAGAACTTCTCGCGCGGCCCTTTGCCGCCGCGACGTTTTGGTGGGCGGCGCTCGAACGGCAGGTTCGCATCGAGGGCGAGGTGCGCCGCATCGACGAACACGAATCCGATCTCTATTTCGCATCGCGTCCGCGCGGCCATCGGCTCGCCGCGTGGGCATCGGAGCAGAGCGAACCGGTAGAATCGCGGATCGTCCTCGACGAACGCATGGCGCACTTCGAAGAGCGTTTTGCAGAGGAAGAGATCGAACGCCCGCACTCGTGGGGAGGCTTTCTCATCCTCCCGCGCTCGATGGAATTCTGGCAAGGACGACCCAATCGCATGCACGACCGCTTGCTCTACCAGCGCGAGCGCGATGCTTGGGCGCGCGTGCGACTTCAGCCGTAATATCGAGGATCGGAGGAGCGCTTCCAGGACTCTCCCCCGTCTGAAGCCAATCCGCCTTCCCTAGCATGCGCCGGAATATTCTTGTCATCGGCTCCGGACCGATCGTGATCGGTCAGGCCGCGGAGTTCGATTACGCAGGGGTTCAGGCGTGTCGCGCCCTCCGGGAGGAAGGGCATCGCGTCGTCCTCGTTAACTCGAATCCGGCGACGATCATGACCGATCCGGAGATCGCCGATGCGGTCTATCTCGAACCGCTCACGCTGGAATCGGTAAGCGCGGTGATCGAACTCGAGCGCCCCGACGCGCTCTTGCCGACGCTCGGTGGCCAGACCGGCCTCAATCTCGCCGTCGCGCTCGACGATGCCGGCGTGCTCGAACGTTTCGGCGTCCAATTACTCGGAACGCCGATTGCGACCATCAAACTTGCCGAAGATCGCGAACTCTTCAAGGAGAAGATGATCGAGATCGGCGAGCCGGTCGCGCGCAGCGTCGTCGTTACGGAGATCGAACAAGGGTTGGCGTTTGCCCTCGAGTCCGGTTATCCGCTCGTCGTTCGACCCGCGTATACCCTTGGCGGCACGGGCGGTGGGATCGTGCGCAACGAGCGCGAGTTACGCGAGACCCTCGCCTCGGGGCTCGCCGCGAGCATGATTCATCAGGCGCTTCTCGAGGTCTCGTTACTCGGCTGGAAAGAGATCGAGTACGAGGTGCTCCGCGATGCCTCCGACGATTGCATCATCGTGTGCAACATGGAGAACTTCGATCCGGTCGGCGTTCACACTGGCGATTCAATCGTGATCGCTCCATCGCAGACGCTTTCGGATATCGAATACCAGATGCTGCGGACGTCGAGTCTCAACGTCATACGAGCCCTCGACGTCCAGGGCGGTTGCAATATCCAGTTCGCCCTCCATCCCACCAGCACCGAATACGCGATTATCGAGGTCAATCCGCGCGTCTCGCGCTCCTCGGCGCTGGCGAGTAAAGCGACCGGCTACCCGATTGCGAAAATCTCGACGCGTATCGCGTTGGGGCAGCGGCTGCAAGATATTCCCAATCCGGTTACCGGGGTCACCAAAGCCGCGTACGAGCCGACGCTCGATTACGTCGTCGTAAAAATCCCACGTTGGCCGTTCGATAAGTTTCCGCTCGCCGACACCTTGCTCGGCACGCAGATGAAGTCGACCGGTGAAGCGATGGGGATCGGGCGTACCTTCGCTGCGGGGCTCTTAAAGGCGATTCGCGGCCTCGATATCGGTCGCGAAACCTTAACCGGCGGAACGATGCGCGAGTGGAGCGACGAACAGTTGATGGCCGTCGTTGAGAATCCAACCCACGAGCGACTCTTTGCGGTCGCAGAGATGCTTCGCCGCAGCAGCGACCGCAGTGCCTGCATCGAGCGTATCCACGCGGCGAGCGGGATCGACCGTTTTTGGCTCGACGAAGTCGGCGACCTCGTTGCACTCGAGCGCCGCTTGCACGAACGCCACGAGGGCGAAGATATCGATCGCGCTTATCGCGACGGCTATTCGTCGCAAGGCATACGTACGCTCACCGGAAGCGCCGAGCGTCCGATCGGGCCCGCCGCGGCATTTCGAATGGTCGATACTGCAGCTGCGGAGTTTCCCGCGCGCTCGCCGTACTACTATCTTTCGCGCGGCGAGAGCGACGAAATGCGCGCCACGGCACGCGAGGCCGTCGTCGTGGTTGGGAGCGGTCCGATCCGCATCGGTCAGGGAATCGAATTCGACTATAGTTGCGTGCACGCCGCGTGGGCGCTGCGGGAGGCGGGGCTCGCGCCGGTCGTCGTCAACAATAATCCCGAGACGGTCTCGACGGACTTCGATATCTCCGACGTCCTCGTTTTCGAACCTCCGGGTGCCGACGAGGTCGAGGCGGCGTATCGTTCGACCGGAGCGCGTGGGGTCATGTTGGCGTTCGGTGGGCAGACCGCAATCGCGCTCGCCGCGGAGTTGACCGAACGTGGAGTCACGATCGTTGGAAGCGATCGTACGACGTTGGATATGGCCGAAGATCGGGAGCAGTTCGATGCCGCACTCGCGCGTTTGGGCGTGGCGCGTCCGGAGGGACGTGCCGCGCGGAGCTTTCGCCAAGCGCGTGCGATCGCACGCGAACTCGGCTTCCCCGTCTTGGTGCGCCCATCGTTCGTTCTCGGCGGTCGTGCGATGGAGATCGTTTATAACGAAGGACAACTCGCGTCGTACGTGGAGTCCGCGCCGCCGATAGCAGCCGATGCGCCGTTACTCGTCGATCGCTATCTCGAGGGGCTTGAAGTAGAACTCGATGCCGTCTTCGACGGTGAAAATATTTTGATTCCTGGAATTTTCGAACATATCGAACGCGCCGGCATTCATTCGGGCGACTCCATCTCGGTCTATCCCGCGCCCTCGCTCGACGATGCGATGGAGCGGCACATCACCGAGGTCACCCTTTCAATCGCACGTGAATTAGGAGTTCGCGGCTCGATCAATATTCAGTTTGTCATTCATAAAGGCAAACTCTACATTATCGAGGCGAACCCGCGCGCCTCGCGCACGGTGCCGATCATTCAAAAGGCGACGGGGATCAATCTTACCGCCGCGGCGACCCGTATCGCATTAGGGGAACGGCTCGCCGATCTCCCGTACGGAATGGGGCTTCGTCCTCGCTCGCCGTTTACCGTGGTAAAAGTTCCCGTTTTTTCGTTTGCAAAAATGCGTGGGGTCGAGACCATTCTCGGCCCGGAGATGAAATCGACCGGCGAGGTTTTAGGCATCGACGCGAGCTTTGCGGGAGCGCTGCGAAAAGGATTTCTCGGTGCCGGCATCGCTCTGCCGGAGCGCGGTGGGCGGATTTTGGTCTCGATTGCCGACGAAGAGAAGGAGCGAGCGGTGCCGATCATGCGTCGCTACGCCGAGATGGGGCATCGCCTCATCGCGACCGAGGGAACCCAGCGCGTGCTTGTGGCAGCCGGCATCGCCTGCGAGCGGATTAATAAAATCGCGGAGGGGAGTCCGCACGTCCTCGATGAGATTGCCTCGCGAAGCGTCGATTTGGTCATCAACGACGCGAAGGGCGTGCGGGAGGTCTCCGACGCTTACAAGATTCGGCGCGGCTCGGTCGAAGCCAGTATAGCGTGTCTGACCAGTCTCGATACCGCCCGAGCTCTGGCGGAGGCCCTCGCAAATACGGCGGGGCCGCCGTGCAGTCTCCATCGCTATCTGGCGTCGGTAACGGCGAAAGCGTAGCCGAAAAGCCGGCGGGTATCGTCGTGCTCGGCGGAAACAGCAGCACGCTCGCCTTTACCAATAGTCTCCTTCCCGAGGGCAGAACGATCGTGGCTCGCTTAGTGCCGGTCGCGGTCACGCCGATCGATACCGCAGTCGGCGATACTTGGCAGAGCGTCGGCATCGCCCCCGACGACCTCCTGCATTGGATCGACCGTACCTTTCCCGCCGAGGATGAGAGCGCATTCGTCGCACCGCTGCACGATCTCGACCTGCTCGCGCGTGTCGGGTGGAGTGCTCCGCTTCCCGCGAACCTCCACGAAGCGGAGGTGATCAATATCGAGGACCTTCCAGCAGACGTCGTCGAGGCGATCGAGAGCGGCCCCGTTCCGATCGTTCCGTGTGCGGTCTGTCGGCGGCTCTGCGTGCGCGGTGACTTCAAGTGGAGCGAGCGCGAGCTTTGCGCATGGGATTTTCACCACCAGGTCTTTGGGCGCCGCGGGCCGTGGCGCAACGGTGCCTACGACGAGCGACATTACGAGACGCTCCCGCGTTGCGGTTTCGTCGCTCCCGCGCTGCTTGAGGAACTTGGGGTCGAGATCTTGGCATCGTTCTACGATTGCGATGAGGAGCTCGTACGCTCGTTGATCGGGCAAATTCTCGATTCGGATCGCGAGCGTTCGCATATCGCCGTTCGCGTCGACTCCGGCTTCGTCATCTTGCGCGAGCGCGGGTGAACCAACGTTCTCTCGGGCGCATTTCGGCGCTCTTCACCGTGCTCTTTCTCGCGCTCGTCGCTCGTTTTGCGTGGTTGCAACTCGTAGATGCACCTCGAATATCGGCGAACCGTTCTAATCCGCGCCGCGCGCTCATCGCGCTCGGCCGGGGGCGCATTCTCGCAGCAGATGGAAGCGTGCTTGCGGCGACCGACGGAACGCGGCGCATCTACCCAATGGGCTCGGCACTCGCGCAGGTGGTTGGTTATGCATCGCGTCGCTATGGGACGGCAGGGCTCGAGCGGGCCTACGATGCGTTGCTTGCGGCACCGGCGTTCTCGGCGAATCCCTTGCAGCAGATTCGCGATTTTGCAGCATCGTTCGCTCGCGTCGCGCCGCGATCGGGGGACGATTTAGTAACCACGATACAACCAAAAATTGAAGAACGATTGGCGACTCTACTCGCGCGCCATGCGCGGGGTGCGGGCGTCGTTCTCGACCCCCGGAACGGTGCCGTTCTCGCTCTTGCAAGCGTCCCGAGTTTCGATCCCAACACGATGAACCAGACGTTTTCCGCCGCCTTGCACGCAAAGGATAGCCCGCTTCTCGACCGCGCGCTCGAAGGACTCTACCCACCGGGATCGACCTTTAAAATGCTGACCGCTTCGGCGGCGCTCGATAGCGGAAGCGTTGGGATGCACGACGTTTTTCAAGATCCGGGGTACTTGATGATCGGGAAGGCGCGCTTACACGATAACGATTATGAAGCGACCGGGGCGGGGACGATCGTGAAAGCCTTCGCGCTCTCTAGTAACGTCGATTTCGCACAGATCGTCCTGCGTACCGGCGCGCCGACCTTCTATCGCTATCTGCGCCGGTACGGCGTCGGTGGCTCTCTGGATTTCCAACTCCCGACGGCGCGCGCGTACGTCCCACCCGAATCGCATATTTGGGCGGGAGAGCTCGCCCAGATGGGATTCGGACAGGGAGCGCTCTTGGTGACGCCGATGCAGATCGCGACGATAGCGGCGACGATCGCGAATGGCGGCGTCGAAGAGCGCCCGTTTATCGTGCGCGCGATCGAGCGCCGGGGGCGTATCCTGACGCGTACCCCGGTCGGGCCGCTGGGTAGCCCGGTATCGGCGCAGACCGCGGCGAACGTTACGAAAATGATGGAAGCGGTGGTGGCATGGGGAACTGGAACGACCGCCCAATTGCCGGGAGTCACCGTCGCCGGTAAGACGGGGACGGCGACCAACCCGCACGGCGCGGCGGATTCGTGGTTCGTCTGCTTCGCGCCGGCGCAGTCGCCGCGGATCGTGGTGGCGATCGTCGTCGAAAACGCTGGTTATGGGGCGACCGTCGCGGCACCGATCGCGCGGGAGGTCCTCGCACGCGCGTTGTCGGTGATTAGGCAATGATCGAACAACATACGATTGCCGGGCGATATCGGCTCGAAGAACGTATCGGCGAGGGCGGCATGGCCGTCGTCTATTCGGGAACCGATGCACTTTTGCGTCGTCGAATTGCGATCAAGGTGTTGCGCGACCAATACGCCGCAGATCAGGAATTCGTGCGTCGCTTCTATCAAGAAGCGGAATCGGTCGGTCGCCTCTCGCACCCGAACGTCGTCAATACCTACGACGTCGGACACGAAGATTCGATCTATTACATCGTCATGGAATTCGTCGACGGTTGTTCGCTTGCAGAGATTATTAGCAGCGAGGGGCGTCTCCCCGAACCCGTCGCCATCGATTATGCCGCGCAGGTCTGTCAGGGGCTCGCGTACGCGCATCGTCAGGGGCTGCTGCATCGCGACATTAAACCGGCGAATATTCTCGTCGGCAAAGATGATGTCGTCAAGCTCTCCGATTTTGGAATCGCACGAGCGTTCTCGGAGCAAACGATGGCGATGACGCGGCCGGGGCTCGTGATGGGGAGCGTCTATTATCTCTCGCCCGAACAAGCGCAGAGCCGCGAACTCACGCCTGCCTCCGATCTCTACAGCGTCGGAATCGTGTTGTACCAGATGCTTCTCGGCGAGCTTCCGTATACGGCCGATTCTCCCGTCGCCGTTGCGATCAAACATATCGGCGACCCGGTCCCGATCGTTCCCGCCGATAGCGGCGTGAGCCCGGCGCTCGCCGCGATCGTGAATAAGTTACTGCAAAAGGAGCCGGCGCATCGGTTCGCCGCCGCCAGCGACCTCGCAAGCGCACTACGGGAGGCGCGCGAGCGCCCAAACGTTGCGGCCTTTGCAACGAGCGACGATGCACCGCCGACGTTGCGAAGTCCGTTGCCGCCCCGGAGGTCGCCGCTTCCGGATCGACGGAATATCGACGTTCCGCGTCGGAATGCGATCGCCCGGAGTAATCCCGCGGTCGTGCCGCTCTTTATCGTGCTTGCCATCGTCGCTGCGGTCGCCGGGTTTGCGATCTTCGGGCAGTTTAGGGGCACGGTGGGTGGTCGAATTGCGATCGCCGATTTCCGAAATATGAGCGTCGCTCAGGCACAGGCGGCGATCGTCGCCGACGGCCTACAGGTTCGCTTTCTCCAAAGCCCGAGTAATCACGTCCCCGCGGATCGTGTGATTCGGCAGAATCCATCCCCGGGTTCGCTCGTGCAGAAAAACTCGCTCGTCGAACTCATCGTTAGTAATGGCCTTCCGCTCGTCGGTCTCCCCGACGTTCGCGGCTTCCTCGCTGGCGATGCGGAGCGCAGCCTGACCGAGCAAGGGTTCCACGTGCGAATCGAGCGCCGTTTCGACGCTGCTGCGAAGGAGAGCGTTGTCGCGCAGCGCCCCGCTCCGGGAGCGCGTGCACGAGCACACTCGCTGGTGGTGCTCGTCGTCTCTCTGGGGCCGCAACCGATCGATGTGCCGAACCTCGTCGGGCTCGATCTTGCGTCCGCTCAAAAGCTCGTCGCACGATTAGGGTTGACGCTCGATATCGTACAGCAAAGTCCGATTCCCGGGGTCGCTGCAGGAACGATTGCATCGCAAGATCTCGTGCCGGGACAGTCGATCGCGCAGCGTGCGACGTTGCACGTTGTCGTTAGTACCGGAGCGGGGAGCGTCGGACCGCCGGTGACGCTTCCAAATCTCGTCGGTATCGGCGTCGATACCGCGCGGGCGCAACTCGCACGCCTCGGGCTGTTGGTGACGCTCTCCTATAGCGTCGATCCCGGTGCGAGCGGAACGGTGCTCGCCGAGCAACCCAACGCCTCGAGTTCGGTCTCTCCAGGTTCGAGCATCGCGCTCACCGTTGCGGTTCCCGGCGAGGTTCCCGATACCGAGGGAATGACCGTCGAGCAGGCTCGCGCGACGCTCGAAGATGCAGGCTATCATATCGGATCGATTCGCTACACGACGACCGAAGGCGCGAATGGCGACGTCGTACATACCGAACCGCTCGTTGGAACGACGCTCTCGCCCGGTGCGAACGTGACGCTGGTCGTCAACGGGAAGTCGTGAGAATACTCGGAATCGATCCCGCGCTTCGCGTCACCGGATACGGCGCGATTGCCGTGAACGGCGAACGCGTGACGTTAATCGAAGCGGGTACGATCGCTCCGCACGTACGCGACACGCTGGAGGCTCGGCTCGCGCAATTACACGAAGGGATAGCGGGGACGATCCGTCAGACCGCTCCCACGCATATCGTGATCGAAGAGCTCTATACGACCTACCGCAACCCCTCGACGGCGATTCTCATGGGGCACGCGCGGGGCGTTCTCTGCCTGGCGGGTGCCCAGGCCGGCATTCCCGTTTCAACGTTGGGACACTCGTACGTCAAACGAGCGTTGGTCGGCTCGGGAAGTGCGCGAAAAGAGCAAGTGAACGCGATGGTCGTACAGCTCTTGCATCTTCGGCGCGCCCCCGAGCCGAATGACGTCTCCGATGCGCTCGCGTTGGCGTTGGCATTCGCGCGTCGCTCGGCGCGCCACGCATTGCCGTTCGACGTTCGCTAAGGGAAGGTGCGAGAATGTTTTCACGTATTGAAGGACGCTTGATCGAACGCGAAGGCGAAAGGGTGACGCTCGATGTCGGCGGTCTCGGCTACGAGATTCTGGTACCGCCCTGCGTCGCCGAAAAACTGCCGACCGAAGCCGGTGCCTCGGTACGCCTCGAGATATACTCGGTTCTCTCGCTCGAACAGAAAAGCGGGCGATTTTCGTATTACGGATTCTCGAATGCGGTCGAGCGCGCTTTTTTTGAGGCGCTCCTTGGGGTCTCCTCGATCGGTCCGCGCTCGGCGGTCCGTGCATTTTCCGTACCCATGAATCGTATCGCCGCCGCAATCGAGCGCGGGGATCACGCTTTTCTGAAAACGTTGCCGGGTATCGGCCAGCAAAAGGCACGCGACATCGTTGCAAAATTGCAAGGGAAGGTCGCGAGGTTCTTGTTGATTCAAGAAGCGCCGGAACCAACGATGAAACGGATGCCCGATTTTGCCGATGAGGCGCTTGCGGTACTCCTACAACTTGAATACCGTCGCGGGGAAGCAGAGCAAATGCTTCGCGATGTCCTCGACGCACGCCCGGAAATTGCCGATGCAGAGCGGCTGCTCGCCGCGATCTACGAGCGGCGAAGCACGCCCGCGCCGGGAACTCCATGAGCGAAGAGGCGCGCAAGCGGCTCTTTGGGCCGGAGGATACCGAGCCGCTCGATGAAAGGTCTCGGCTCGTCGACCCCGAGGGAGCGCTCGAAGATGAGGTGCTCGGCGCCGGTTTGCGCCCGCGACGATTCGACGAGTACGTCGGCCAGGATCAGGTGATCGAGAATCTTCGCATCGCAATCGATGCCGCGCAACGCCGCGACGAGCCGCTCGAACACGTGCTGTTTTACGGGCCGCCGGGGCTCGGAAAGACGACCTTGGCAGCATTAATTGCTCGCGAAATGGGTGCGAGCATACGGCCGACGAGTGGACCGACGCTCGATAAACCCAAGGATTTGGTCGGCGTTCTCACCTCGCTCGAACATGGCGATGTGCTCTTTATCGACGAGATGCATCGACTCGGGCGAGTCGTTGAAGAATTTCTCTATCCGGCTATGGAGGATTTTCAGATCGACTTTATCGTCGATCGCGGTGCGTATGCGCGAACGCTAAAATTGCCGCTCAAACGATTCACGTTAGTCGGAGCGACGACGCGTGCCGGCATGCTCTCCGCACCGCTACGCGATCGCTTCGGTATCGTACACCACCTCGATTATTACGACGTTCGAGACCTGGAACGGATCGTCGCACGCTCGGCAGCGATCTTGGAGGTGCCGATCGAACCCGAGGGTTGCTTGGCGATCGCGGCTCGCAGCCGAGGAACGCCGCGCATCGCCAATCGTCTATTGCGCCGCGTGCGCGATTACGCTCAGGTACGCGGCGACGGACGCATCAGCGCGCAGGTAGCGCTCGAAGCATTGGCGCGCGAAGGCGTTGACGAACGCGGCCTCGATCGGCTCGACCGCGCCTTTCTTCGTGCGCTCGTCGAGCAGTACCACGGCGGGCCGGCGGGCATCGCCGCGATCGCCGCAACGCTCAGAGAAGATGTGGAGACGCTCGAGGACGTCGTCGAACCCTTTCTGTTGAAGAGCGGCTATATCGTTCGAACGGCGGCCGGGCGTAAAGTAACCGAGGCGGGGCGCGCGGCGATCGGTGTACCTGTCGACGAAGCGTCGCCTCAACAGCGATTGATATGAAGCTTCGCCGTCGCGCGTTCCTCGGCGGGCTCGCCGGACTCGCGCTCACCACACCTTTGGCGGCGCAGACGCTCGGCGGTGGCGGCGACCGTTCTCAGGCGTTACGGGTGCTTTTAGGGCGCGGCTCCGTCGAACCCATACCGGGCGGCTTTCTCTTCGCCGGCAATCGCTATCGCGGCAACTACCGAATTCTTGCCGATGGTCGGGTCGTGAACGAAGTCGACTTCGACGAATATCTTGCGAGCGTCGTGCCATCGGAGATGAGCGCGAGTTGGCCCGCAGCCGCGCTCGAGGCACAGGCGATCTGTTCGAGAGGCTTTATCCTCGCACGAAGCAACCCCAATCGGCCCTACGACGTCGTTCCCTCAGAACTCGCTCAAGTCTATCGCGGCGTGGAGAGCGAAGAACCGGCGAGTACGGCTGCGGTCCGCGCAACCTCGGGGATGGTACTGCGCTACGCAAATGGATTCGCGCAGATCGAATACTCCTCGTGCTGCGGCGGCTACAGTGAATCGTCAGCGGATGCGTGGGGCGCCGCGCCGATTCCGTATCTCGTCGCGCACCCCTGTCCGTACTGCACGGCTTCGCCGGAATACCGGTGGAGGGCGAAACTCGGCGCGGCGGATCTCAGCGAGGGCGCGGGGCAACTCGCCCCGCAGATCGGCGTGTTAGAGGAGGTGACCTTTTTGGATTTCGATCGTAGCGGTCGCGCACGTTCGGTAGCGCTCTCCGGAGTGGCGAACGTCGCACGAATTTCCGCGTCGCAATTTCGTATCGATGTCGGAGCGCGCAAACTCCCAAGCCTGCTCGTTCGGCGCCAGAAGAACCTCCTCGCACCGGGTACGCAGGCCTTTGCAGGGCTCCATATCGAAGGGAGAGGCCTGGGGCACGGAGTCGGTCTCTGCCAGTGGGGCGCGCGAGGATACGCTCTCGCCAAAGGCTCTGCGGAAGAGATCTTAAGCTTCTATTTCGTCGGAACCAGCATCGGGCGAATTTGAGAACGAGGGTATGACGGACGGAAAAGACCGCGCGGCGGTGACCAAGGGCGATGACGGCGACGCCGCCAACAAAAGGTATGGTCTTCGCTTGCGGAAATTTATCGACATCGTCGTTGAGGATCCGTTCTCGGCGATGCTGTTTCGGGGAGCGATCGCCGATATCTCACCGACCGGCATGCGAGCGATGGTCGACCAGTATCTCCCCGTCGGGTCGAAATACACGATCACGATGAAGCGTAGCCCGTTTCTCCGCATGCGCGGCCAGGTGCGCTGGATCCGTCCCTCCGCAAACGAAACGTTTCAGATCGGCGTCCAATTCATTGAGGTCGCACCGGAGGACGCAAAACGATTATCGACGTTCATCGAGATCGAGCAGCAGCGACTGACGAGCGGCTAACCGCCGCCTACGACTTCGCGCTTCCTCGCGAAGCGATCGCCCAACAACCGGCGGCCCATCGGGACGAGAGTCGGCTTTTCGCTATCTCGGAGAGCGGAGAGTATCGCCATCGCCTCTTTCGCGATCTCGACCAGGCGCTGCGCCCCGACGACTTGCTCGTGCTCAACGAGACGGCGGTGATTCAGGCACGTCTCATCGGCCATCTCGCAGGTGGTGGGCGCGCCGAGTTTCTCCTGTTGCACCCGGTAGGTTCGCTGCGCTATGACGGCGCTGCACGTACCTGGGTCGTGCTCGCGCGCCCCGGACGCCGCTTGCGCGAAGGGTCGCTCGTGAGCTTCGGGGATGAAGGAGAGGCGATCGTTCGTTCTACGCACGAGGACGGACGGCGGGAGGTAGAGTTTTTCTTCCGCGCTCCATTTGAGGAGACGATCGAACGCATCGGCCGTCTTCCGCTGCCGCCGTACATTCATCACGACGACGAGGCGTCGCAGCAACGCTACCAGAGCATCTTCGCCCGCGTGCCCGGCAGCGTAGCGGCACCGACGGCTTCGCTCCATTTCTCTCCGGAACTGCTCGCACGGCTCGACGAGCGGGGTATCGAACGGTGCTCGATCGTGCTCGATATCGGTTTGGGGACATTTCGCCCCATCTCGACCGAGCGAATCGACGAGCATGAGATGCACGAAGAACGGTATGAGATTCCCGCGTCGAGCGTCGCAGCGATCGAGGCGGCGAAACGCGCGGGACGACGCGTGGTCGCAGTCGGCACGACGGTCTTGCGCGCGCTCGAAGGCTGCGTTCTCGAACGCGGCGCCCTGCTCGCCGGCGAGGGCGCGACCGCATGTT
Organism: Vulcanimicrobiota bacterium; assembly: GCA_013044185.1. Lineage (GTDB taxonomy): Bacteria > Vulcanimicrobiota > Vulcanimicrobiia > Vulcanimicrobiales > Vulcanimicrobiaceae > JABEUX01. The sequence goes on from JABEUX010000136.1 coordinate 28,410, forward strand.
TTATTAAGCCCGGTTTTGATTTTCGCGTCGTCGATGCGCTGATTACCAACTTCCACTTGCCGCGTTCCTCACTCTTCATCCTCGTCAGCGCCTTCTGCGGGCGGAGGCGTATGCTCGACGCCTATCGCGAAGCGGTCGAGCGCGAGTATCGTTTCTTTTCCTTTGGCGATGCGATGTTTTTGGAGCGAGAACGCCGATGAAATACGTTGGTTTCGATGCTCCCGGCGATCCCTCGGTCTTGCGCCTTCTCGATGCGCCGGCGCCGCTTCCCCAGGCGGGTGAGTTGCAGATCGCGGTTGAGGCCGCAGGTGTGAGCCGGGCGGATGCACTCGGACGGCGCGGGCTCTATCCGGCACCGCCGGGGCATAGTGCGATCCTGGGTTTGGAGGTCGCCGGTACGGTCTCTCTGCTTGGTGCCGGGGTCGACGATTGGCGCGTCGGAGATCGCGTCTGTGCGCTCTGTAATGGCGGCGGCTATGCGGAGCGGGTCGTGGTGCCGGCGGGCAGCGCTCTGCCGCTTCCCGAAAATTGGAGCGCCATCGAGGGAGCGACCCTGCCGGAGAATGCGTTCACGGCATACGATAATCTCGTGAATCGCGCCGGCCTCGAGCCGGGCGACACCCTGCTGATTCATGGAGGGACTAGCGGGTTGGGAACGATGGCGATCGGGATCGCCCGCGCCTTGGGCGCCCGCGTGTTCATAACCGCGGGAAGCGACCGAAAATGCGCGAAGGCGCTTCAGTTCGGCGCGCATCGCGCAATCAACTATAGGACGATGGATTTCGTCGCCGCCACGCTCGCCTATACGAACGGTCGCGGTGTCGATATCATTCTCGATCTCGTCGGCGGCGAGTACGTCGCGCGCGATCTCACCGCGCTTGCTAGCGAGGGGCGAATCGTCGTGCTGTCGACGATGGGTGGAAGCGAGGTATTGCTCGATCTTACGACTCTCCTACGCAAGCGAGCCAGAGTCATCGGCTCGTCGTTGCGAGGGCGCAGTAATGCCGAGAAAGCCCAGATCGCCGTCGATCTCCAGCAAGCGATTTGGCCGTTGCTCGCGCAACGCCGACCGATCGTGCCGATCGTCGACTCGGTCTTCCCGTTCGCACAGGCGCAGAAAGCACACGAACGGTTGGAATCCTCCGAGCATATTGGAAAGATTGTTTTAATACCCGTCTGACGAACGCTCTCCCAGACACCGTCGATGCAAAGAAAGGCCATTCGCATGCACGTCTATACACCTAAGAAATGGGATCTCGCCGGGCTTACCGGCATTTCGGACGATACCCTCAACATTCACTTCGGTCTCTACGAAGGCTACGTTAAAAATACGAACTTACTCAACGAACACTTGACGACGATTCGCGCTGCGGGCAAGAACGTGGGCGCGGATCCCGCCTTCGCCGAACTCGTCCGTCG
>JABEUX010000137.1 GCA_013044185.1 Vulcanimicrobiota bacterium
CTCGGCTCTTCCTCACAGGATATCAACATCACCAAATCATTGTTTGTGGCTATTGGATCCGTTGTGGAGAATCTCCCGCCTCCGGGCGAGATCCTCCTGATCTTCATCGTCGTGCTGGCGCTGCTCGGGATCATCACCCGCCCGTGGGGCTCCCAACCGTGGCAATGGAGCGTCGGCGCGGCGCTTGCGCTGGCGCTTGGCGGCGCTTTTCATGGGAAGGCAGCGGCGGCAGTCGGCGCCGCGCTCTGGGGCGCGCGCGATGTCGGTTTCTTTCTCGCCGGAATCATCACCATCGCCGCGGTCGCTACGAGGGCGCGGCTCTTTGAGGTTGCCGCAGAACGTCTGCTTGCTCTCTCGGGCGGGCGGCGCGATCGCCTGTTGCTGCTCACCGTCGGCCTGGGCATTCTCTGCACGGCGCTGCTCTCGAATGACACCACCACGGTTGCACTCACACCCGCCGTCGTGACGCTGGCACTCGTAATGAAGGAGAATCCTGCGCCGTACGCCTACGCCTGTGCATTGGTCGCCAGCGCCGGCTCGTTTTTGCTGCCGATTGCGAATCCGGCGAACCTTCTTCTTTACGGGGCTGCCCTACCAGGACTCTTGGGTTGGTTGCACAGCTTCGCGCTTGCGAGCCTCGCTTCACTGCTCTGCACCTATGTGGTGCTTCGACTCATCTTCGCGCGCGAACTCGCCGGCAGAACGAGCGCTCGGTTCAGTGCCGCGCCGCTCTCGGCCCGCGAACGGGGAGTCGGCTACGCTGTCGCGATGGCGGTCGCGTTGCTCCTCGCAGCGAGCCTGACGCATCGCCCGCCTGGGCTCGCGGCGTTTGTTGGTGGAGCGCTCGTCCTGACCGTGGCTTTCGGAACGCGCTGCTTCAAGCCGGTAGATTTGCGACGCATCGATCTCAGCGCGATTGCCTTTGTTGCCGGGCTGCTTGCAATCCTCGTCGCCGTCGAACGGAGCGGCGTGCTGGCGCCCCTGCGCGGATGGCTCGCTACTGCGGCATCGCACGGGGCTATCGGCACGTTGCTCGCGGGTTTCAGCGTGGCAGTAGCCTCAGCGATTGCCAACAATCTTCCCATCGCCGCTCTCGTCGCGAAAGTGGCGACGCCGGGACTCGCGCATGGCATACATCGTGCGCTGGTGATCGCCGTCGATCTGGGGCCGAACCTTGCTATGAGCGGCTCGCTCTCGACGCTACTCTGGGCGACCAGCCTTCGCGAACACGGCATTCGTGCGAGCGCCCGCGAATTCGCGCGCATCGGCATCGCCTGTACCGTGCCGGCGCTCCTCGCAGCTCTTCTTCTCGTGCATTAGCCCAGCGCGGCGCGTACGGCCTCGACGGCAATTGCTGCGGCCACCGCGATGCCGATGTGTCCGGTATCGATCGTCAAGTCGTATTCGTGTGCGTCGTACATGTTCGTACGAGCGTGTGCGGCTACATATCGCTCGCGCGCCGGATCGGTCTGCAGGATGCGTTTTTTTGCATCGTCGTTACTGAGCTGAAAGCGCTCCGAAATGCGCGCGACGCGCCAGCCCAAATTCGCGTGGACCAGAATGTGAAACGTGGGCCATTTTTTGGAGAACGGCGCCACGAGGCTCCGGCCGCCGTGGCCTATTACGACAACATGTCCGCGCTGCGCCGCTTCGGCAACGATCTCGCGAACCGTATCGAAGAGCTCCGCGTCGGGCGCGTTCACCTTGGTGGGGACAATGATACCCGATGCGCGAGCCAGATCTGAAAGCAGCGCCTCCGAGATCGTTTTGGGACGCTCGTCGATCGATTCCAGGTACTCTTCAGGCATCGCCAGGCGCTTCGCCGAGCGGCTGACGAGGGTGCGCTCGTCGAGTAACTCGGCTCCAATTGCATCGGCGATGGCCTTGCCGATGAAGAGACCACCCGAACCAAGTTGACGCGAAATCGTGACAATCATCGACGCGCCCTCGCTCCATCTATCCCGGCCTCGGCGCGCTTGCGTGGTAAGAGCAGTGCAAGGGGAGAGCATATCGCAAGGACGGCGGCGCCGAGGAAAAACGTGTCGCCGTATGCACGCACCGACGCATCGAGCATAGCCATGTGATCGAGCGTCGCCAGAGCGATGAATTGTGCCATTTGCGGGACTGCCATATGCGCCTCCATGTTTTGAACGAAGATATGGACCGCCGTATTATGGAATGTAACCCCCGAGGCGACGGCATTCAACCTCATGGCGGTCTGAGTGGTGAGGTAGGCCTGACCGACGGCAATCCCGATGCTGCCCCCGACCTGCCAGACGGTGTTGATGATCGCCGATGCGGCACCCATACTCAAGCGAGGCACGTTTGCAATTGCCGCCGCGGTGAGTGGAGTGAAGAGCAAACCGAGTGCTGCAGTGCGAAACATGTTGTCGAGCGTTATGTGGCTTGCGCTCCAGTCGGTGTCAATTCGGGCGAAGAGAAAGGTTCCATATGCGGCCATAATCATACCGCTAAAAACGAGATAACGAGCGCCGACTCGATCCGCAAGCGTGCCCGAGATCGGCATTAAAACCCCCATCGCGAGCCCGGCGGGCAGCAGGATGAGCCCCGATAGCGTGGGATCCCAGCCGAGGATCACTTGCGTGAATAACGGTAACAGAAAAATAGAGAAGTAATACCCCATGCCGACCATTGCCCGCAGAATGACGGCGACGGAGAATACTCGGTCGCGAAAGAGACGAAGATTCAGCATGGGGTGGGTGGTGCGCAACTCCCACGCGATAAAGATTGCGAAGAGGACGCTCGATACAACGAACGATAGGACGATCGCTGCATCGTTCCACCCGACACGGTTCCCTTGGCTCAGCGGGACGAGAAAAGCGACGAGAGCGCCGGTAAGCAAGCCGAATCCCAGAAAATCGAACGCTCCGGTTTGAATATTCGTGCGACGGTCCTCGCTTTTGGGGAGCACCTTCGCCGATGCAAGCAACCCGGCGATACCAAATGGTACGCCGAGCCAAAAAACCAGGCGCCAATCATGAAGATTGTCGACGATCAGTCCGCTGATCCATGGGCCGAAAGCCGGCGCTAACATCATTCCCATCCCCCATAGCCCTAACGCTCTTCCTCGTTGGCTCTGCGGAACGACATCGGTA
>JABEUX010000138.1 GCA_013044185.1 Vulcanimicrobiota bacterium
CTTACTTCCCCAAATAACGATTCGGTGATATCATACGCTCGGCGCATCATTCGGCGTGCGAGGGTCTTACTTCCCCAAATAACGATTCGGTGATATCATGGTCGCCAACGGGCGCGCAGATACATCTGGGTCTTACTTCCCCAAATAACGATTCGGTGATATCATGGCGATTAACGCATTGCAGCAGGCGGTGCAGTCTTACTTCCCCAAATAACGATTCGGTGATATCATAACGAAGAGCGGCATCGGCAAGAACGCTTAGTCTTACTTCCCCAAATAACGATTCGGTGATATCATCTTCTTTGGACAACCGCCAAAACAGTACGGTCTTACTTCCCCAAATAACGATTCGGTGATATCATTTGCGCGATCGCAACGTCGGCGAGTAAGCGGTCTTACTTCCCCAAATAACGATTCGGTGATATCATCGATGTAGATTCGCAACGCCGAGGCGTGAGGTCTTACTTCCCCAAATAACGATTCGGTGATATCATACGATAAGACTCGGCATAGCGTAGGTATCGTCTTACTTCCCCAAATAACGATTCGGTGATATCATCCGTACTGGATGCCGGTGCTTGCCGTCTGGTCTTACTTCCCCAAATAACGATTCGGTGATATCATTACGCTGATGTCGCGTGCTTCGTCGGCGCTGTCTTACTTCCCCAAATAACGATTCGGTGATATCATCGGTCGCGATGCGTATATTGCGCTGCAGGGTCTTACTTCCCCAAATAACGATTCGGTGATATCATTTTCTCTTCATCCTTGATGCTGAATCCTTCGTCTTACTTCCCCAAATAACGATTCGGTGATATCATCGCGGCTGAGGTCTGCGCGGCTGAGGTCTGGTCTTACTTCCCCAAATAACGATTCGGTGATATCATAGATCCCCGGAAAGGGCCCGCAGGACGGGCCCTTTCGCATTACTGGCTGTTAAAAAATCAAAAGAGAACAAGCTGCTTTGGCGCCTCCACGGGCGATTTTTCGGCGATTTTACCGCCCCTATAATGGCGAATTTCGACAAACTGGCGATCGGTCATGTCGAGTATCAAGACCCAGCCATCTCCCGGAGGAATCAGGCGCTCGACATTGCGCTCGATGGTGTCAAGGCGCTCCCGCGTTCTCGCGTGGAACCCATAGAAGGAATACTGAACCCGCTCGAAGCCTAGATTTTGCAGATCGTGCCGAAATCGGCTTGCCAGGCGGCGCTCGGTCTTGGTTCGGACGGGGAGGTCGAACCCAACCATCAACCACATGTTTCGGTATCGGTCGGCGACCATTGCGCCTCGTCGAACATTATAGATGGGCATTCTACTCCTCCCTCTCGCAGAGTGGCCCTCCAAGCCGCGGCGACAGCCCTCATGGCGTCGGCTACGACAATACGTTCATGGTTTATTTTCAGCAGTCCGGTCAGATGCGCTATAACCGCGCTCTTACAGGCGGGCAGGAGATCTTCTTCGGAACAATCGTGCAGCCGCACCGCCGCATCCACCACCGCTCGAAATGGCTCCATGAGATCGTCCACGAGGGCGAACGCATTAAGCGTGCTGGAGTGATGGATGGAGAGCGATGGATGTAAGCCGACGGCCACCGCGCCCCGGGCCGTCGCGGCGCGCGCCACCGCATACCCGTAGTCGAGGTGACGATTGACCGCCGAGTCGCGCCCCCGTCGGAATCCGGGGCCGAACATGAGCGAGAAATACGCCGCAGCGGCCGTTGCCTCGCGGTTCTCCGGGTCGCCCGAGCGAACGAGCTTGGCCCACTTTCGCACCGAGGCGTCATTCAGCGAGAACAAGCGAAGTGCTTGCGCCTGCATCGCAATCTTCACGCGAACGATCGAGGCCCAGAAGCGCTTCTTTGCCGGAACGCTCGCATCAATTTGATCGGCGAGCACGGAAGGGTGGGCAAGCGTGCCAACGAGCGGTAGAAAAAGGCCCGAAGGATGGAATTTTTCGTCGCAGAGTACAACAGGTACTCCCGCGTCGGCGGCCCATCGCAGAAGGCCGATGCCGAGCGACCCGGACCAACTGCTCACCATCACGACGTCCACATCTTCGAGTGGCGTCCGGCGGCCCGTCCGGAGGTCGACAAGGAACCCGCGATCCTTCGCGAGCGTGGCCCCGTCGCTCGCCACATCAACGATGCGCATAAAGACCTAAGCTCAGTTATCCGTCGAGACGCATCTTTAGGCGAAAACCGCCAAGCAGCCCAGTTACCCCGAGCTCGACCCGCTCGTGGCGCTTGAGGAGGGTTTGGAGGGCGGGTTCGGAGCCAACGTCTTCGCGCGTGTTGATGTCCTCGAGGCCGATCCTAAACCGCCCCTGATCTATTCTCATGGTCTTAATGAGGCAGACACGCCGGTCGATGCGGATCGCGTCATTTTTGTATATTCGCATTTCAGGTTTGGTGACCGCAAAAGCGTGCAACTCCTCGGGGTCGGCGATAACGCGGAGCAGCTGAAATAGGCGAACACGTAACGGCATGATGTTTTCTACTACCGCGCAAAGATTTTCCGCCGACCGCCACAAACCGTAGATTGTCTCCCGACGCCCGTCGGGCGGGCCGTAAAACTCGCTATCATATTCGCTTCCACTCTCGTCGGGCCCGCGTGTCGGACGAATTGCGATTTTTGCGACCCCATTCCGAGCGCAAAGGAAGTCGAAGGCCGTGCGAAACACACCCGAAAGTGTGCCATGTTCGCAGTTCCAGGGAGTCGTGCAGATTTCACCGGTCTCCGAAGGTGGCCGCGCATTTAGCTTCGGCCCGTTCCTCCCGTTACAGCGAAGCCAGATCTCGGACTGTCCGTCAATACGTTCTCGAAAATACGCCATACTTGGATTTTCAGCGCCAAACCATAGTGAAAAAGTGTCGCACAAGCGCGCCACTTGAGAGGAATCGTAGGTGGATTTCCCCGCGACGGGACTTTCTACGAGCCGTCCAAGAAGGTCGTGCGCTTTCATCAGTACGGCAGCTGCGTCCGGTCCGTTTAGCGGCAGTCGTCCCCTGGTCAAGGGCGGCGGGAGCAAGGCGCTCGCCTTTTGTTCTCGTACGCCCGACCTCGCGTATATCGTTTCGTAATGCATCGCTCCGGGAACGCTTGCCGCCCGCCTTCCATCGGCGGTAAACAAGATGCGAGGGCGTTCGACCTTATGGCTCGTGACGATGCGCTTGTGGGCCCGTTCCACGTCTGCTTTAAAGCCATCCCAAAGATCGAAGTTCTTTACCGCAAGGTCGTTGCCGCGCGCAGCTTTCTGGAGCAGCGATCGACTAAGCGCCGCGGTCACCAAGGCGTCGATAGCGTGGTGGCGGTTATCGTCGATCCGCATACCACTTTCGTCTTTCTTAAGATCTTCTAGGTCCCACCGCTTTCTCAACGTACCCGTTAGCTCTCCACGCGATGCAAGAACATTCGTCTCGACGAGGCACAGCGGGCGCAGCCACTGGAGTAACATCTTCGACGCCCAGGACGTCGACTCGAGTTGTCCGGCGAGAAATTTCGACCGCTCGTTTTCGGGATTGAGGATCATCCGCCGCTTGCGCGCCGGAAGGTAGCGCGTTGCGTCGCTAATTCGCTCCCATCGTTCGGCATCGTTTCCAAATGCATCGAGTGGTGTCTTCGTATTCGTTTTTTCGGCATTACAAGGTTTACAACATAAAATGCAGTTCCCCATTTCGTCGCCGCCACCAAGAGAACGGGGGTAGATATGGTCGATGTCCACGCCATGCCCGTTGATGGCGTCAGACATCGTGACTTCATGATTGCCGCAATACGGGCAAAGGCGCGCCTCCCGTTCCCCGCACAGGGTCAATTCTTTCCACAACTTGTAGCGTCGGACGGCGCGCCGATTCTCTTCGCCCTCGGCCGAGGTGTTTCCAAGGACCCTTCGAACCGCCGCCTCGGCCTCTCTGTTGCGTTTTTCGTTTTCTGCTATACGCTTCAACAGCGTCATTCGGCCCCGGTCGGAAAGGTGTAACTGCCGCGTGGTTTCGATGACGATACGCGACGGGCGTCCATATTTTCGAGCGATCTCGTTCACCACGCGTCGCGTTTGGTTCAAGGCGATGTGCACGGACGGATTGGGTACTCGCCCATACTTCGCCTCGACGTCGCAAATTACGCGCGTGGGCCCGTTGCCCTTACTGTACGGCCCCTTCCTCCGCGACGGCAGGCGCGGAAGCATCCCTAAGAAAGCTGCACCGTAATACGGCAACCGCCCGGCCCGATATTCGTCGAGCGCATAGGTGTCAAGCTCGCGTTCTTCATTGATTCTCGCAAGCGCGGCATCTCTCGCCGCGTGCGGGCGCATCGTTTCGAGTAAGGGCAGCATTCCCTGAAGCATCGACCGCCCATACGGGATCGATCCTCTCGGCGGCGCCACCAGGAGGTCACGGATCTCCACAGCGATAGCTGATGGAATCGTAGCGAAATCACGATCTTCTCCTCGAATCGGGGCGGAGAACAAATTGAGGACGCGATCCCGGAGCTCTGGCCATTCGACACGCTCTCTGCCATCGTCTCGCGTTCCACGGTCGCGTTCAGATATCCAACGGCCAAGTTCCGGGAACGGGTGGCCCGACCAGTGCGTTTCCTTTCCGCTCGCATTCACTCGATTAAAAGAAGTCGATTCGGGCAAGCCGAGGGCCGCTGATGCTTGTTTCCACGTAAGGCGAGGTTGGGTTAATAACGTAGCGTAGAACCGACGACGGAGCGATGGGGAGCCCGGCCCGGACGTCACATCGAGGTCAATTTCGTTCGCTTGGCCGTCGAATGCACGAAGATTCCACGCTTTTTCCCATGCGAGATATTGCTGCGCACTGGGATCGAAACGCGGGGTGCGTTCGTCGGCGGGTACATACGGACACGGCCACCGCACGGCATTATATGGTGCGCGTTCGAAAATTAACGCTCGGAGTTTATCCCACTCTCCGGCCCCGATACCCGCGCTTTCGAAGGCCACGGACTGCGTCTCGCGAATCCGAGCAAACTCTTCCTCGACCATCTTCCGGCTCGATCGCCCGGGCAGGGCCTGGGACCCAATACGAGCGATCGTCTCGTCGTCGAGATTTTTCCAATGGTCTTTGCGCCTGTCGGAGTCCATTCGACGTGCGCGAATCGGCGCAAACGGGTGCCTCCGCTCAAACTGCGCCGACAGCCAAATGCCGAGCCCCCCGATCCCAAATGCGGCAGCGACGATCTCCTCGCGGCGCGTGCATTCCGCCCGAAGTGAAGCGGGATCATCGCCCTTTGGAATGGTTGCCTTGACTTCCTTCGCCTTACCCTTTCGCTTTTTCGGCGGAGCCTCCGGTTCAGGCTCTTCAATTTCGCCGTCGTCGGTGAGCAGAGTGCCACGGTTAACTAGCAATGAATACAGGGAGCGTGCGAGGCGTGCGCGGTCGTATTTATTCGTCGAATCAAGCGGATGGGTGGCACACGCGGCACGCGCGGCGAATACCGACTCCCTTCGCAGCCACGCGTCACGATTGGAAGCGGTTGCTTTGAAGGGATCGACCCAGTCAACTCGGAGGCCTCGGCCGCAGCCATTGGTGCGTACTAGACCAAGACCATCAGAGAGCATTCGCAGGAGCCGCCCACGACGTGCGCGATCGCGTTGGTGCGCGCGCATCGTGTTTATCTTCTTTCGACGGTCGCTCTGGAGCGTTTCGCCGAGACTTTCGCCCATATGCGCTTTGTCGATGGCGCGCCCGTCCGAGAAAATACGCGACCCCATCCCAAGAATCTCGGTCGGCCGGTCGAGATTGTCAGGATCGACCGCGAGGACCGCCCAGCCAAGCGAATTCGTCCCAATATCGAGACCAAGCGAGTACGGCTTATATGATTCTTGGGCTTGCATTGCACCGGACCTTTCGAGTATTATTGCGGCGAGGGGACGCCGTTCTTGGTTCTCTCACTTGGGGAAGTAAAGTAAGACAAGGTTGAGCGAAACGGCCGCAAGATACCGACAATCGGGGCCGTGCTTTTTGTAACGGCCCTGCTTTTTTGCTCAAAAAAAATGCTATCACGGTATCTAGCTTACCCGCTCGTCGCGACAAGGGTTTGTCGCATAGTTTCCCGCGATGCGCTCGGCCGTCTCGCGAGCCGCTGCTGCGACCTCCGGCGGCGCCACGATGACCGCCTCGGCGCCGAACTGCAGCGCCCATCGCACCGCTTCGCCTTGGTCGTCGAAACGCAGTGCGATCGCGGCGCTCCCGTCGGCGAGGCGCTCGATTCGTTGCTCCGGTTGCCACTCGCGCGAGGTAACGGCACCGGCGATGGTAGCGGCCACGCGAACCGTCACCTCCAGCGGCTCGCCCGTGCGAATCCAGCCGACCGCGCCCTCGCGCCGAAAGCGGTCGGGAACCTTGCGCGGCGTGAAGGTTCCGTCGCGGCGGATCGGTTCCGCGATCGCATCGAGCGCGAAGTTGCGCCAATCCTTGCGCGCGAGGTCGAACGCGACAAGATAGTAGCGCCCCGACCGCGCAATAACGAGATAGGGCTCGACGCGCCGTAGCGTGGGGCCCTCACGCGCAGTCGTATACGAAAACGCTAGCCGCGCCGACGTGGCGGCGGCGTCCTTCACGGCGGCAAACATCGCGCTGACCTCCGCGCCGGCACGCGGGCGCGGTTCGCGCAGATCGAGAAACCCCGGCCCGCCGGCAGCATCGCCGAGCGCCGAACGCACCTCGCTCTCGACCGGCCCGCCGAGCGCGCGCCCGATGCCTGCAAGCATCGCCGCCGTCTCCGCTTGTGCGTTGCCGAGCTTCGCGAGACGTCCCGCGCTACGTACGAGCGTGATGCGCCCGCTGCGCGCATTGCTCAGGGAAAAGCCGAAGTCCCGGCCAAGCGAACGTAGCACGCTGAGATCGCGCTGTAATTCGCGCAGCGAAATTTCGAAGCGCGTGCAACACCGTTCGCAATCGAGGGTGCCGTCGGCGAGCAGGCTCAGCAAAATGCGCAGCACGCGGGAAAAGCGATCGCCCGAGGCCTTCTTGCGAAGCCCCGGTTCACGCGGCGAAAAAACCGAGACGGCCACTAGGAGCCCTCCGCGACTGAGTAATCCCCCCGTCGGCGCCCTTCTCGCGCCGACTCCGCGGCTCCTATTGGGCTCCCGAGCCTCCAAGGCCGCGTTACCGACCGCCACCTGGCGGACATCGTTGCCGCCGGCTCCTTGTCGCGCTATACTGGGAACCGGGAACACGGCCTTTCAGTCAGCGAGAACGATAAGGAGCGCAACCAATGCCAGCCGCCCCATTCCGCCGGGACGCACGCGTCTCGGTGCGTTTTACC
>JABEUX010000139.1 GCA_013044185.1 Vulcanimicrobiota bacterium
AGGATTTGAACCTGCGACTTCTTGCTCCCAAAGCAAGCGCTCTACCAAGCTGAGCTACGTCCCGCCGGCTCCCCGCGGAGCATACCACAGAGAGGCAAGCCGGGGGCGCGCGCTTCGGTTGCATCGCCGAGGAGCACCGAGCTCTCAACGATGCTTCCACCACAACGACGGAGGAGATGCGTGAGCCGCCCACTCGCCGCCGGGACGCGCAGGCGTGCGAGATCGCGTCCGATCGAGCGCAGGCGCGCGAAGGCGTAGAGGATCGCATCGCCGAGCATCGCCGCACTCGCGGCCGCACCCGGACCGATCGCACCATCGGGAGAGACGTAGAGATACGCAGCACTCTCGCCATCGGGGCGCGAGAAGAGTAGCCCCTGCGCGTACGCTTGCAGGGAGTGATGGAGCGCGCGGTCGCGCGGACGTCCGGCGAGCGCGTCGAGTTCGAGCAGGTCGTTGAGGTCGGCGACGAGTTGGATCGGTCTCGCTGCGATTGCAGCGGTGACGTCGAGTTCGCGAGCGAGGCTCTCTGCAGTCGGGAGCGAGATGCTGTAGCCGAAGTAGCTCGCGCCGAGCGATCCAAGGACGCCATACATGGGAGCGAGTTCGCTCGGCGCCGTCGAGACGAGCGCCCGCACCACCCGGCCCTCCGTGCCGCGCAAAAACTCCACGGTCGCGCGGGCGATGCCGACTCCGCGCGCCTCTCGGGCGACCGCGATCGCCTGGATCTCGACCGCGATCTCGTCACAGGTGTAGATCGCAAGCGCGGCCGGTTCGCCGTCGGCGATCGTGAGAACGCTACGCTCGCGCGCGACCAAGGCAGAGAGCGTCGGCGTCAACAGCGCACCCCCGAGCAGCATCTCTGCCTCGTGCGGGGTGGCGACGCGAAAATCGATCTCGGCTGCCGTCATCGGCCCATCGCCGCTACGAGATCGCGCAGGGCGCGAGCGCGGTGGCTCGCGCGTGCCTTCTCCGGCGCGCTCATCTCGGCGAAGGTTCGCCTCTCGCCATCGGGGAGAAAGAGCGGATCGTAGCCGAAGCCGGCCTCGCCGCGCTCGGCGAGCACGATCGATCCTCTCGTTTCGCCGAAACCTTGGTATCGACGTCCCCGTTCGTCGATGGCGAGGAGTGCGCAGTGGAAGTACGCGCTCCGTTGCGGCGCCGGCACCTCGGCGATCGCAGCGAGCAGCCGCGCCCGCCGTTGCGGCCAGGTGAGTTCGACACCGCCGTACCGAGCGGAGCGAATGCCGGGCGCACCGTCGAGTGCATCGATCTCCAATCCACTGTCGTCGGCGAAAACCGTCGCCGAAATTCCGAGGCGAACGAGTTCGCTATGGAGTGCCGCCGCTTTCAGCGCCGCGTTGCCGAGATAATCGCCGGCGTTCTCTTCGACCTCGGGATAGGGGAGCGAGGCCCCGAGCTCGAGGCCATGCTCGGCGAGAAGCGCTGCGAACTCCGCTCGTTTCCCCTCGTTCGTGCTGGCAAGAAAGAAGCATTCGCTCACGACTCGAGTTGGAGCACCGCCATAAAGGCTTCCTGCGGCAACTCCACCCGCCCGACGCGACGCATCCGTTCCTTCCCGGCCTTCTGCTTCTCCAACAGTTTGCGTTTTCGGCTGATGTCGCCGCCATAGCACTTTGCGAGCACGTTCTTTCGCATCGCACTCACGGTCTCTCGTGCGACGATCTTGCCGCCGATTGCTGCTTGAATCGGAACCTCGAACATCTGACGAGGAATCAGCTCCTTGAGCTTCTCCGCCAAAAGCCGCCCGCGATTCGACGCCTTATCCCGCGCCACGATGAACGAGAGTGCGTCGACCGCCTCGCCGTTGAGGAGGATCTCAAGTTTCACGAGATCGCCCTCGCGATATCCGATCGGTTCGTAATCGAGCGAGGCGTAGCCCTTCGTGCGAGATTTCAGTTGGTCGAAGAGATCGACGATTACCTCGATCAACGGCATTTCGTAACTGAGGATGACGCGGCCGTCGTGGAGGTACTCCATATTCAGCAGCGCTCCGCGGCGCGACTGAATGATCTCCATGATCGCTCCGACGTATTCCGGTGGGGAGATAATCGTCGCTTTTACGTAGGGCTCCTCGAGTTGCGCGATGAGATTTGCCGGCGGTAATTTCGAAGGGTTATCGACGAGTTCGACGGTACCGTCGGTTCGCGTTACGCGAAAGACCACCGAGGGGGAGGTCGCGATGAGATCGAGCGTATAGTCGCGTTCGAGGCGCTCCTGGACGATCTCCATATGCAGCAGGCCGAGGAACCCGCAGCGGAAACCAAAGCCCAGCGCGATCGAGGTCTCGGGTTCGAAGACCAACGCGGCATCGTTGAGCTTGAGTTTTTCTAAGGCGTCCCGTAACGACTCGTAGGCGGCCCCTTCATTGGGATAGAGGCCGCAGTACACCATCGGAACAGCCTTCCGATAGCCCGGAAGCGCAACGTGCGCGGGATTATTCGCCGCGGTAATCGTATCGCCGACATCGATATCGCCTAGCGATTTTACGTTGGCAATAACGTATCCGACATCGCCGATGCTCAATCGTTTCGTCGGGCGCATCTGGGGCGCGAAGAGGCCGACCTCGGTGCATTCGTAGACGCGTTCGTGCGCCATCGACATAAACTTGGTTCCGCTCTCGATGACACCGTCTACGACGCGCACGTAACTCACGACGCCGCGGTAGGGATCGAATTGGGCGTTAAAAACGAGCCCGCGAACGAGATCGCTATGCCCCTGCGGCGCAGGGATGCGGGCGACGATCGCCTCGAGAATGTTTTCGATTCCGATGCCGTTCTTCGCACTGGCGAGGATGCATTCGCTCCGCTCGATCACGAGAAGTTCCTCGATCTCGGCCATAACGCGCTCCGGATCGGCGGCGGGCAGATCGATTTTATTAATCACCGGAATAATCGTGAGATTATGTTCGAGCGCGAGATGGTAATTTGCCAACGTCTGCGCCTCGATGCCTTGCGCGGCATCGATAATCAACAACGCGCCTTCGCAGGCCGCTAAGGAACGCGAGACCTCATAGGAAAAATCGACGTGTCCCGGAGTATCGATTAAATTGAGCCGATAGATCTCGCCGTCGAGTGCGGGATAGCGTAGCGTGACCGGGTGCATGCGAATCGTGATGCCGCGCTCGCGCTCGAGATCCATCGCATCGAGCTGTTGTTCTTCCAGAACCCGCGATTCAATCGTCTTGGTCAACTCCATGAGACGATCGGAGAGCGTCGTCTTTCCGTGGTCGATATGCGCGATGATGCAAAAGTTTCGGGTGTTCGCAATCCTCTGCAGCCGATGCGCGTGGTCGGTCGCTCTCTCCATCGGGTGCTTAGAACGCGCAGGCGTGCAGCGTTGCCGAGAAAATCACCGGGCGAAC
>JABEUX010000140.1 GCA_013044185.1 Vulcanimicrobiota bacterium
AGTGTCCGATCTGCATTGCGTGTGGAGGAATCCGGAGATGCAGCAAGGGGTGCCAGGAATAACGCACTCATACAACACACCGCACCGATACTCGCGAAAAACGAGCGATGATCGACGACTCCCTGCAGCATTATCCTTCTACCTTCCCTCGTTATGATTGAACCGAATCGCCATTCCGTCGAGTTGAACTTGAACGCCGGCATCCGATCGCCCATTTGTAACCGGCAGCGGCCGCATCTCGATCCTATCGATATCCACCAGCCCAACGGTAGATTCGAGCAAATCGAGGAACTCCAAAATTCGAGCGAACCCACCAGTGGCTGTAATTCGAATTGGCTGGCTCGCTAGCACCTCGTTGCCGGTGTCGGTCGGTGTTTTCCCACCCTGGACGACCGATGTTATGGTGATTTCGTCCCGTCGGGAGAGCGATCGGAGGCGTTCGAGAAAACCTGCCTCGTCGGCACCGGAGCCTACCACTTGTAACGGAGAGCGGAGTGCCTTCTGCACGCGTCGTTGTAGTTCGTTTAAGGATGCAACCCTTTGTAGAATTACGCGATCCTCGGCAATCGCGGATCGATTTAGCTTTACATCGTTGACCGCAACGTTCACTCGCATTGTAGCGCTCCGATATGGACCGGTATAAAATAAGATCGCGACCCCTGCCGCCACAAGGTAGAGCGAGCCGGCACTACGATCTAGCATCGAATACTTTTGGTGTTCCTGCAGCAATTCGATGGAGTTCTAAGGTAAACGAAAGAATAGGATCGCTTACATCGGAGGCGCGAATAATTGAGTCGATACGTGCCCGCCTTTCTGGAAGTACCATCGAGCTCGATCGAAGCATTGCCGAGATAGCGACGAGTGAATCGGCATTCCCATGAATCGCAAGATGAGTTCGGTCTACGGTAAGCGCGGAAAACCAGACCGATATTGGGGTACGGTTCACGACACGTGCGATCAAATCGACCGTATCTTTCGCATTACGTTCCACGCTTGCAATTCTGCGTGCCACGGTTAGGTCGACGCGAAGCCGTGTTTCGCGTACGTGCGTACCGGCGACGGCTCGGTCTAAAGCGGCACGCTCGCGCGCAGTCGTACGTTGCAACGCCTCGCTCTCGGCGACTCGCGAGGATAGCATCGCATTACCGAGGCCGATCGAAAATAAACTCGCCGCGACGCAAAGCGTCGGGATCCGCAGGCTTCTACGGCCCACGACGAGGGAGGCGCGCGCCAAAGCCTCCGACCATGGAGTTGCGAGAAGGTTCATCTCGCTACCGATCCCGTCGAAGCAAGCGCGATGGATAGAGCCCAATCGGAAAATGCAGCGCGTCGAATGTCCTCCGGATATCGGGACCGCTCTAGCTGATTGCAAGCCGTAAGCCAACGCCGTTGAGTAAGGTTGTCAGCAAGGCGACGCCGGATCTCGGGAAGGCGACTTCCGTTCCCGACAAGCATCACGCTCTGGCTCCTATGCGGCTCGCCCTTGTCCATACACCCAACGATCCATGCCACGAGCCCCTCTATAAGGTGCTCGCCGGTACCCGACGACCCAAGAATTCGTTTTCTCTGTTCGGCAGAGCGCTCGTCGATGCCGAGCTCCCGGGCCATCTCGATGGTGACGTTCCTTCCGCCGAAAGGGTAGAGCGCCACCCTCGGTGCTCCGCTATCGAATGTATGTATACGCGTCGAAGTCATCCCAATGTCGACAACGGATAGCAGCGACGGTTCAAGGCGACTCCAAGTAAGACCATCGATGCTCAGCACCGTTAAACGTAGCCCGGCCTTTGCTGCGAGTTGTTTTCGAAGGGCGACGTGCGAATATGGCGTGGTAGCGAGGAGAAACCGATCCTTATTGATTGTCGGGAATAGGCGAACGAGGCGGGTTCGGGCATCGGCGTATCGGCGATGGGCCTCGATATTCGCCGCGGCGGTACGATCGCGATGCGACATATTTGGTAGCGCAAGAACGTCGATCGTCGCCTCATGCGACCCTAGAGCCATAGCGCAGGAGCGCGTTCGAGCACCGAGGTCTGCGCGCATTTCATAAAGCATCGAGCTCAGCCAATCCTCGTCACACTCCCCGTCACGGTCGCGCGATGTCACCGCTTGGACAGAGACTCCGGCTGAGGTTCTCCGTGCGTAGGTCATACGAAGTTTACTTGCCCCAATATCGATGCCGAGCGGCAACTCGACTTGAGAATCGAAACTAAAACGCATGTTCCGCTATCTCCCATAACAATGCCAAGCTAACCATGGGAACGAACGGAAGAGCGTCTCGCCGAGCGTAGCGTCCGCTCCCGATAAGGATCAGTGCGATAACCGCTCCAATCACAAAAGCGGCGCCCAGTAAATAAAAGGCATCCCCCGCTCCCAGGATGGACCCTACAATCCCTAAGAGCTTTACATCCCCTAACCCGAAGCTTGTTCCGTCGCCGATCACATGCAGAGCGATGCCCGCGCCACCGACTAGCAGCGAACCGAATATTCCCGCAAACGGATGCTCGCCAATTGAAAATTGAACGACGGAACAACAGGCCAGCGGAATGAGAGCCGCATTAGGAACGTAACCGGAGCGCAGGTCGAAATCTGCGAGGCTCACCAGCGCGCCGAGGGCAACTGCAAAGTCGACCCTTTCGGCGAGATTTTCTACGCGTTGGAGCAACGCGCACGAAATACCTAAAAGTACGAACTCTGCGAAAGTTCGTCGCCAGGATGCCGGAAGTACGTGCTGCATACGTTCATAGGCAAGCAGACCGGTCGTTGCAAACGATATCGAAGATAGAGAGAAAAGGATGATAAGTTCCGGCACGCTCTTATTACCTCGCCCATCTCCGAAGCTGGTAGAGCGGCCGAGGGTCGCTCGGAGCCCATTTGTGCGCGCGTCGAAAATCCTCTAGAGCCGTTCCGATCGCACCGCGCCGACGCGCGAGTATTCCCGCGAAGAGCAACGGTTCGATTGAGCGCTTCAAAAGCCAAGAAATCCGCGAATCGCGCTCGGCGGCGACCGGCTGATGATTGCGCCACTCTAAGAGTGCTCTATCAAAGATAAGCGACGCAACACGTTTGCTAGGCTTCAAGGTACCGACGACGCCCAGAGCGTTTCGAACGATCGTGGGATTGTTTGAGAGAAGCGCGAGCGTAAGGATTCTTTGTAGGGGCGTACGGGATCCGTCTATCGCTTCCGCTCGCTCGTAAAACCTCCATGCCGTTCGTTGCTTCCCTAGCGTTAACGCTCCATCTCCTCTCGCGAGCAGCGCCTCGCCTAACGGCGCGCGAAGAAGCGGCACGGATAGCACGCACGCACAGGCAACGAGAATGGCACGACGTACATAGGGAGATGCCGTCATGCCAGTATCCCAAAATAGATCGCACTCGCGATAAAGAGCCCCGCTTCAATCGAGACGATCGCGTCGAGCGCACCGGCTCGCATGAATGTGTTTTTAACACCACGCGAGCAGAGGCTCAAGATCAGGGGAAGGACGGCATGTCCCGATCCATAAGCAAGGGCTATACTCAGCGGGTTCATTGCTATTCCCGCCGTCGCGGCTGCCGCGAGAACGAACGGTGCGCAACAGGCGCCCAATAATAATGCGCTGCCGATTCCCGCGATCAGGGGGAGGAGAACCGTTGACGCTTCGGGCGCGCCGATCCGAACGACCCCCGAGGAACACGAATGCACGGGCGGTCGGGCGATCCTCCAAAGCCCTGCAGCGAGAGAACCGATAGCTGCCGCGGCATAGCACCAACTGGATACCTCGAGAGCGCGGAAAAAGAGCGCGAGCGAGCTTACGAGGGTAACGTCGGTAAGGAACGCTCCAAAGGTGAAGGTTCCTAACGCCAGACCCCGTCGAGGCCCCCTATAAAAAGCCGAGCCGGCGATGACTCGCGCGGCGGTACAGGGGCCGCCGTTTGCCACGAGCCCAATAGCTGCTGCGGAAAGGAAGCCGGCGGTCATTTTAATGAACCGTAAATCCGGTGTTTGAGTCGTATTGAATCGCCGAGTCGCTGCTGGGTGCGGTTCCCCCATTGAGCGTTTGCAATGTGAGTGCTGCATGCAGCCCGGGGCAAACGATCGTATACGATGCGTCGCCGGTGCCGGATCCCGCGATGCTGTAGGTATAATACTTCCCCGGTCCCGCCGCCGGGTCCACCGGTGCCTGCTTCAGATAATATTTTACGAGTGGATCGGCCGCATCGACCGGATTGCCGGCGCCGGCGCTCGCGCCCGATGGATAGCTTAAATTATCGGCATAATACATCTCCAGGCCGGTGGCGATCTCTTTCATATTGGCCT
This sequence comes from Vulcanimicrobiota bacterium, assembly GCA_013044185.1. Taxonomy (GTDB): domain Bacteria; phylum Vulcanimicrobiota; class Vulcanimicrobiia; order Vulcanimicrobiales; family Vulcanimicrobiaceae; genus JABEUX01. The sequence continues at coordinate 4,295 of JABEUX010000140.1, forward strand.
CGCAGGCTGCCGTCTGAGCCTGGGCCCGTGCACGCATGAAATTTGGGACGAGCAACGTAACGAGAATAGCAATGATCGCAACGACCACCATCATCTCGATAAGCGTAAATCCCCGTTGTCGTTGCAAACCTCGCGTATTACAACAACTATCGCTGCCTGTTATGCTTGCCATAACCCAGAAAGTTCCCCGACTCGATTATTGTTGGACATAAAGATCGGCTATTTTCCGCAATGCATGTTTCCGAATGCGACATATTTGCCTAGTCGAATAGCCTAGCTCTGTAGCGATTGTTGCAAGATCCTCGCCACGTATATATATATGTTCGACGACCGCGCGTTCTAAATTGGAGAGCTCGCGCAAACACACTTCGAGAGCGATGGTATCGACGACTCGGTCGATCTCGCGCTCCAGCGACGGCGCCGATCGGTCGACTGCATCGAGCGGAGCGATGCGAATCGGCTCCGTCACCGGGGCAAAGCCTAGGACATCGGATACGGCCTTCTGCAATTCGTTAACGGTCGGCGATCGGCCAAGTTCGTGCGTGAGCTTTTCGGAGATGCGTCGAGCCTCTCGTTCGCGGCGTCGTGCCGTGCGCGGCGTTCGTATCAATTCCGCCTGGTCCCGAAATGCGTGGCGCACCTCACCGATAATGGTCGCCCATGCGTAAGCGGCAAACGGCACTCCAAGATAACCATCGTATCGATCGATTGCCTTGAGTAGCCCGATTCTTCCAATCTGTAACAGGTCGTCATAGGATATTGGATCACCTCGGTAGCGATTCGCGGCATTAGAACAGAGGTAATCGTATCGTTCAAATATGTCGTTTCGATGCTGCTCGTCGCATTCGAGGTAGACCGGGGCGTTCATCGTATTCCTCCTATAGCATTGTAGATTGGTATAAGAACTCCACTAACAAACAACGCCACCATGCATCCGACAACGAGTACGGCTGCAGGTTCAATAAACGACGTCAAGAGTCGGAGCCGCATCCCTGCCTCCGAAAGCCGATGCGCCCCAATAGCGTTCAACAGTTGAGGGAGCGCACCGGTCTCCTCGCCGATCTCGATCATCGTCTTGCTCATAGGATCGATAAATGGATCCGTTGCCATCGACGACGACCAGGTTTCGCCGGATTCGATTCGTGCGATCCAGACGCGAGCCGTTTGTCGAAACAGTAGATGTGGCGAGGCATCTGCTCCAAGGGCTATCGCGTCGAGGATGCCGACGCCGGCATCGAGCAAATCACCGCACGTCGAAAAGAACTCCCCGGCACAACGGTCGGCGAATATTCTTCCCACGATAGGAATTCGCAGTAGTACCACCTCCCCCAGCAGAGCGACTCCCGGTCGAGCCCGCGCCCCCACCACGCCTAGGAAGGCGACGACTAGCGATGGGGCGAGCCAGAGCCACGTGATCGGCCGCTCGATGATATTCATGCCATCGATAGCGATGGCGAGAAGTCCGCTGGGGTGCGTGCCTAACTCCGTTAACAGCGATTCGATGGATGGAAGTGTCGTCGCAGCAAGGATGCCCATAATCGTTACGGAGGCGAGAAAGACCCACGCCGGGTAGGCGATCGCCGCAATCACACGTTCGCGCAGTTCGCCCTTTTTGTCGAGCGCGTCCGCGAGCCGAAGCAGGGCAGCGTCGAGGCTGCCCATCTTTTCGCCAGCTCGAATAAGAGCGATATCGCTCGGAGGAAATTCGCGCGGCATCCCGGCAAGGGCATCGCTCAATGCTCTTCCCGACCGAACGCGCGCGTACGCCCCATGTAATGCATCGTAAAGAGCCGCCGATTCCGTTCGTGCGATACAAATGTCGAACGAACGAGAGAACGAACAGCCTGCCGATAGCAACGTTCCGAGTGCACGGTAGAACGATCGACGCGCTTTTTCAGAACTATTTCGAAAACGCTCCGATGGCCGCAACAGCGAACGAGCGCTTTTTTGACGATCGAGAAAAACAACGGTAAGCCCCCGTTCCATTAGCTCCGTCGCGGCAGTTTGCCAGGATTCCGCGCTCAAAATTCCACTCGACCGAGTACCGTCAACTCGACGCGCGAGATAGAGATATGCTTCGTTCATGCGAACGTCGGCCGTGCGAACCGGTTCATGCCCGCAGAGCCGCCGAGCGTCATGGCATTTCGCAACTGGAAGCACCTGCCGTCGCGAACGATAGCTCGCACGGCATCGGTTGCGAGCAGCAACTCACTTTCGAGTGCGCGCCCACCGGCCGGCCGTGCGACTAACTCTTGAGCGCTGACTCCGAGCAGTACGTCGGCTAATACGTTGCGAGCGATCGCTGCCTCTCCCGCTGGAAACGCGCGTAACATTCGATCGATTGAAGATGCGGCGTCCGCCGCATGCATCGTCGCGAGTACCAAGTGGCCAGTCTCTGCCGCTCGTAGAAGCGCGTTGCAATCCTCGGAGCTTCGCGCCTCACCGATTGCAATGACGTCGGGGTCGCTGCGCAGAGCCGAGAGAACGCCGTCGTGCAACGAGCGAACATCTCTTCCTATCGTTCGTTGCTCGACATTGCCGGGTAACCCAGAATAATCAAACTCCACCGGGTCCTCGAGCGTGACGATTTTTCGATATCTCGATTTGGCGACGATCCTCAAAAGCGCGGCCAACGTTGTCGATTTACCGCTCCCAGTCGAACCGACAATTAAAAGAAGTCCGCGCGATGAAGCGACGAGTTCGCAGAGCCGTTCGGAGAGTCCGAGCGCGCGTGCGTCGGGGCACACATCGGGGAATAAACGTATCGCGCAGGTGAGGCCCATCTCCGATTTCGTCCAGTGGAGGCGCACGCGCCCCCAATCTGGTTCGGCGAGCACGATGGTAACGTCGCGGTTCGTTGCGAAGCTATCGGGTTGGTTCTTCCTCGTCTCTTCATAGAGCTCTCCGAGCGCATTCGCCTCAACGGGGCGCGATGCTATCTCGCGCAACCTGCCGTCGATACGCATGGCAGGGGCTCGTTGGGCGCTACAATGAATATCGGATGCCCCTAAGCGACGCGCTTCATAAAAGATGTCGTCGAAGAAACATCGCGTAACGGCTTGCATCAGTGGCTCGGCCCGAAGACGCGCTCTATTTCATCCGTACTCGTTCGCCCTTCGCGAACGTGCCGTTCTGCATCGATGCGCAGCGGGTGTGAGGGATCGGCAAGCGACCGCGGTGTGAGTGCGTGAGGTTCCGCGAGTTCGAAGGCCCCGATCCGTCCACCATATACGCCGTCGAGATCGATACGGCGCAGTAAGCGTTGCGACACAAACGCCGTCACGGCTCCGTCGACGAGTCGCTCGGGAAGCCCCAGATCGAGCATTCGCATTCGTGCCGTCCACGCGTCGGCCGCGTGCAATGTACTCACCACCAATCGGCCGCAAAGTGCGGCACTCGCCGCGAGTTCGGCCGTTCCGCGATCGCGAATCTCTCCGATGAATACGACATCGGGATCGTGACGCAAAAGGCCGCGCATCGCGCTCTCGAACGTAAGGCCGGCTTTCTCGTGAACCTGCACCTGGTTGATTCCCGGCGTGCGAATTTCGACCGGGTCTTCGATGCTGCAAAGGCTCTCGTTGTTTCCGAGCCGTTCGGCGAGCGCGGCATACATCGTCGTGGTCTTGCCGCTTCCGGTAGGGCCACAGGCTATCAGCAACCCCTGCGGAGAGCGGATCAAAAAACGAAATCGAGCGAGCACCGTCGGCTCGAAGCCAAGCGCATCGAGGCTCGGCAGGCGCGCGTCATTGGCTTGCAGCCGCGCCGTCACGCGTTCGCCTTCCAACAGCGGCATCGTTGCGACACGAACATCGAATGCACCAGCATTGAAGCGCCCGTCCTGAGGCTTCCTTCGCTCGGCGATATCGATGCCGCCGAGCAATTTCATCCGCATGACGACGCGCTCGAAGAGCACGCTCTCAAAACTTCTGCCGTCTTGTAAGAGGCCGTCGATCCTCAAGCGCGCCAGGCCGCCGTCGCGGCGCGGCTCGAGGTGAATATCGGAGGCACCCCGTTCGATCGCCTCGGCGATCAGGGCCTCACAGGCGCGAATCGCCGGTGGATCTTCGGTCCCGAGCATCCCTGCACTCACGGTCGCCCTCCCGGATCGGAATGGGTTGAGCCCCCTTTACGCGGTTGGGGGGTCGAGCGAGCGTAACGTAGCAAGCGAGCGCTGTCTAGTATTGTTAAGAAAGTTGTCTCACCGGCGCCCGTGCCGGGAATAGGCGCTCGGAGGTTTCCCCCAAGCGGGCAGCCAAGGCTGGGCGTCGCCCTGGAGAGGTGGCAGAGTGGTCGAATGCACTCGCTTGGAAAGCGAGCAGACCTTTACCGGTCTCGGGAGTTCGAATCTCCCCCTCTCCGAAGTCCCACGAAAGTTGCCGTGCTAGACTACTTCCCAAAAAGCAATCGGAACCTCACGCTTCTCATTGCGGCGCTCGCATTATTCGGCCCCTACGGCACGCTAGCAGTCGTCGCATGTCTTGCGATTCCGCTCGCCCTGCTCTTCCACGGGGGCTCGCTCGTCGTCGTGGTTCTCGCCAACCTCGCGCTTGCGGGCGTAACGAGTGCGGCACTTTTCGTGCTTGCAGGGCGGCAAGAAGCGTACGCAGCACGGAACGCCGCAAACGTTGCCGCCGTCGTTCGGCTCGTTGCGTTCTTCTTTCAAATCGTGATACTCCACGGGAAATACGCGATTCCGCTCGCGGCGCTCGCCAATACGACGACGTTTTTTGCGTTGGGGCTCGCGCTCGGCCGTCCGTGGCTCGCCTATGCATTTGCCGTTCCTGCGTTGGGATTTACCGCCGCGCACGTTGCATATTCTCTCCGACAGATCGTTTTCGAACTGCACACCGTCGGGGGGCTCACCTCAGCGCTCGATCCGTGCGCGGCGCAACTCGGCCTTATCGGCCCCGCGTTTGAAACCGTCGTTTCGGGACTCTTTGCGTTCGGTGTTGCGAGCATCGCATCGTTTCTCGGCCTCTCTGCCGAGCCGCGCGCGCTCTGGCAGGTCATCATCGGTGCACCCGTTATCGTGTTTACGTTCGCGTGGGGCCTCTCCACGACGAACCTCCGCTCGAACGGCGTGCAGTGGCTTCTCGTCGGCGCTCCCGTCGCGTTCTTCGCATATATCGTTGCTCGCCTGCGCACGCAGGGCGCGGGTGGGAGTGCTGCGGCGTTGCCGCCGCTCCTCTGGATCGTGACGACGCTGCTCGCGGTGGCGCTCGGTGCCCATGCCGGCTGGGCCGGGTGGATCGATCAGCAGATCTCGCAGCCCTGTATGTGAACCCGTCGCCCCTATCGGGTCGATACACGCGTTATGTTACATCGTGCTCTTTCGGCGCTGCAAATACGCGATAAAAAACGGAATAGCGCTGAGCGCCACGCCGATAAATCCATACTCGACGAAGCGCGGGTTGTTGAAAACCGCGCCGCTCGCAAGCCCGAGCGCTAAAGAAACCCCCTGCACGCGCGCGGTCGTTTTAAGCCAGGATACCCGCGGATCCTTACTGGCGATCAGCACGAGATCGGCGATAAGGAGCGCCGTCGCACCGACGATATCCGCGACGCTCATCGGTCGTCGCTCGAGACGCGGTCGAGGTGCGCGAGCCAGAAATCGAAACTCGCGCGCGCTTGTGCTTCGAGCATCGCTTCGCCGGTGACGATATCGCGCTCCAATCGCCGTGCCAACGTCGCGCGCGGGCCGTAATTGAGATCCATCACGATCTCGGGCTGCGCGAGTTCGATTGCGAGATCGTGCGGTAAAATCGCGCCCGGCGGCAACGTACTCACGACGATCTCCGGCACCGATTCCGGCCACGGTTGCGCGTCGTAATCGAGGATACACTCCTCAACTCGGTCGGGATTGCGCCCCCACAGATAGGCGTGCGCGTCGTACTCTTGGCACTGCGCTAAAATCGCGCGCGCCGTCGCCCCGGTGCCGAGCACGCCGATCCGGCGCAGCGCGATCGAATCCTCCAAAATCGCTTCGAGCGCGACGCGCCAACCGATGCCGTCGGTATTCGTGCCGCGAATCTGCATGTCGAAATAGATCGTGTTCACCGCTTTCGCGCGGCGCGCTTCGTCGGTAAGTACGTCGCACGCGGCGAGCGCCTCTTCTTTGAGCGGCGTGGTAACGTTCGCACCGGTGTAGCCGTCGAGGCGCATGCGGCGCAGCACGTTAATCGCGTTGCCGGCCGGCACTTCGATCGCCACGTAGCTGCCATCGATCTCCGCTTCGCGTAGAAAGCCGCGGTGCAGGTGCGGGCTGCGCGAATGGTCGACCGGGTCGCCGATGAGTGCGAGCTTCACGCGCGGCGCTCCGGCAGCACCAGCCGCTCGAGGCGCCGGAAAATGCGCGTGAGCGGGAAATCGCGGTCTTCGATCGGCTCCACCAGAATCGCGCGCATGCCGCAGAGCGTCGCGCCGAGCACGTCGGTAAAGAGCTGATCGCCGATCACCGCCACCTCGCGTGCCCGCATGCCCAATGCCCCCTTCGCGCGCAGGAAGCCCAGCGGCAGCGGCTTGAGGGCGTTAGGGATGCCGTGCAGCCCAAGCGGTGCGGCGATCTCGGAGACGCGCGGGCCGAAGTTGTTCGAGAGCAATACGATCTCCAGCCCGGCGGCGCGGGCGGCGGCGACCCAGGCCTGGTTCTCGGGGCTCGGCGCGCTCGCGCCAAAGCCGAGCAGGGTGTTATCGAGGTCTAAAATCAGCCCGCGCACCCCCTCGGCGATCAGGCTCTCGGGGCGAATCGCGGCGAGCAGGGGCACCTGTTGGAGGCGTCTAGGCATGGGCTAAGGGTTTGTAAGCTCTATCCCCACTATCCTCGGAGTTGCCCACAGCGGAGCCCGCCTTTACCCACGACTTTTTCTGCTTTTGGACAGCCTCTCCAGAGGGAGATTCCAGGTTGCCACCATATATAGTAGGTCCCCAGTGCTCAAAAGCACTAAACCTTGCCTCACCACTAAAATATCGAACGTTCGTTCGCCCGCCGCCCGCCCGTCGATTTTTGCCCTGCTGCCGCCGTTTGTACAAGGAGATCCATCATGAAGTTCGCTCGCCTCTACTCCGTCGCCGGGGAGCCGTATGCGGGGGTGGCGTTTGAACCGCGCACCTCGCGCATCGTCAATCCCAACGGCTCGGTGATCTTCGAGGCAAAGGACATCATGGTGCCGGCGGCCTGGAGCCAGGTCGCTGTCGACGTGCTCGCGCAAAAATATTGCCGCAAGGCCGGCGTGCCGACGCGGCGCAAGCGCGTCGCCGAAGAGGGCGTGCCGGAATGGCTCTGGCGCAGCGTTCCCGACGAGGCGGAGCTCGCAGCGCTTCCGCGCGACGAACAGTTCGGGGCGGAGCTCGATGCGCGCGATGTCTTCAATCGCTTGGCGGGCTGCTGGGCGTATTGGGGCTGGAAGCACGACTACTTCGATAGCGAGGCCGATGCCCGCACCTATTACGACGAGATGTGTTCGATGCTCGCGCGCCAGGTCGGCGCGCCGAATTCGCCGCAGTGGTTTAACACCGGGCTGCATTGGGCGTACGGTATCAGCGGCCCCGCACAAGGGCACTATTTCGTCGATCCGCGCAGCGCGGAGCTCACCCGCAGCACGAGCGCCTACGAACATCCCGCTCCGCATGCCTGCTTCATCCAGAGCGTCTCCGACGATCTCGTCAACGAAGGCGGCATCATGGATCTCTGGGTACGCGAAGCGCGCATCTTCAAATACGGTTCGGGTTCGGGGAGCAATTTCTCCAACGTGCGCGGCTCGGGCGAAAAACTCTCCGGCGGCGGCTCGTCGAGCGGTTTAATGTCCTTTCTGCGCGTCGGCGATCGCGCGGCGGGAGCGATTAAATCGGGCGGCACGACGCGTCGCGCGGCGAAGATGGTGGTGCTCAACGCCGATCACCCCGATATCGAGCAGTTCGTTTCGTGGAAGGTCACCGAGGAGCAGAAAGTCGCCGATCTCGTCGTCGGTTCGATGCTCTGCGAACGCAAACTCAACGCGATCATGAAGGCCGCGCACGCCGAGCATATTCCCGAGCAGGCGCGCCTCGATCCGCAACTCAATCCCGATCTGCGCCAGGCACTGCGCGAAGCGCTCGGCGCCGGCGTCCCGCAGGGAAATATCGCGCAGGCACTCGATTACGCCAAGCAAGGCTACACCTCGATGCAAGTGCCGATCTACGACGTCAACTGGGACGGCGATGCCTACGGCACGGTCTCCGGGCAAAACTCGAATAACACCGTGCGGCTGGGGAATGAGTTCTTCACGAAACTCGACGCGGGTGCCGATTGGAACCTCATACGCCGCACCGACGGCGGCATCGCCAAGAGCTTCCCGGCGAGCGATCTCTGGGAGCGCATCGCGCTCGCTGCGTGGCAGTGTGCCGACCCGGGGCTGCAATTCGACGATACGATCAACGAATGGCACACCTGCCCGAGCGATGGCCGCATCAACGCGAGCAATCCGTGCTCGGAGTATCTCTTCTTAGACGATACCGCCTGCAACCTCGCGAGTCTCAATCTCGCGACCTTCCTCGATGCGAACGGCGAATTCGATGCATCGCGTTTCGCACAAGCATGCCGTATCTGGACCTTCACGCTCGAGATCAGCGTCCTGATGGCGCAGTTCCCCAGCTACACCATCGCGCAGAAATCCTATGATTTCCGCACGCTCGGGCTCGGCTACGCGAACCTCGGCACGCTCTTGATGCACATGGGCCTCGCCTACGATTCCCCCGAGGGGCTCGGGTGGTGCGCGGCGATCTCGGCGTTAATGACCGGTGCTGCCTATCGCTGTTCGGCGGAGATGGCCGAGCAACTCGGCGCCTTCCCGCGCTACAAACCGAATGCCGATTCGATGCTGCGCGTCATTCGTAACCATCGTCGCGCCGCGTATCAAACGCCGGCAGGCGAGTACGAAGGGCTGCGCGTCTCACCGGTCACGCACGCGCCCTCGCTCTTCACGCAGAGCACGTGGGCACTCGCGCGCAAAATGTGGGACGATGCACTCTCGATCGGCGAAGTGCATGGCTATCGCAACGCACAGGTCACCGTCATCGCGCCGACCGGCTGCCTCGTCGGAACGACGCTCGTCAGTACCAACCGCGGCTTACAGCGCCTCGACCGCCTCGGCAATGTCGATGGTGCGAAGTGGCAGGATATCGATTTCCGCGTTCTCACCGATGACGGCGAACAGCGCGCGACGAAGTTCTTCATCAACGGGATCTCGCCGACGCGCCGCATCACCACCGCTAATGGCTACGTGATTCAGGGCACGCCGGAGCACCGCGTCAAGATCGTAGACCCAGCGACCAGTCAGCTTGTATGGAAACGGCTGGCGGAGGTTGCTCCGGAGGATACCGTCGCGCTTTCGATGGGAACGCTCGCCGGCGAGCCCAACGTGGTGACGCTCCCGCCGCTTGGCGAGGAGTATTGGCCGGCCGACTACACGACGAAAGTTCCGCGCACACTCACGAGCAATCTCGCCGAACTGGTCGGGTATTTCATGGGCGACGGATCGCTGCATGCAAAGGGCCTGCGCCTCTGCGTCGCCGCGGAAGACACCGACGTATGCGACCATCTGGCCGCGCTAAGTCGTTCGCTCTTTAATATCGAACCGAAGTTCACCGTCAAGGGCAACTACATCGAACTCGCGATTCACTCCGTTGAGCTCGTTAATTGGTGGGAGGCCTGCGGCTTCACGAAGCTCGCTCCCTCGCCCGATCATCGAGGAAAAGACTACACGCCGCGGATCCCCGATGCGATCCTCGCAACGAACGATGCCGCCACCTATGGCGCATTTCTTCGCGGCGTCTTTGAAGCCGACGGAACCGTTACCAACGGCACCGCGTCCGTCACCACGGCACGCTCCTCGTTTGCAGATGAACTGCGCACGTTATTGCTCGCATTGGGCATTCCCACCAGCACGAAAATCGATACCTCTGGGTGGGGGCAGAGCGATCTCTTCGTCCTCGGCGTGCGCAACGCTGCATACGCGCGGGCCTTTATGGGCGCCGTTGGATTTATTGGAAAGCGCAAAGCGGAGAGCGTTCACTTTTCCGATACGTGGCAGGGCACCAAGGGCGACCGCGTATTCCTGCCCGCTTCGCTTATCGACCGGATCGTCCCGAAGGAGAGCGATCGCTACAGCCGCGCCGTGACCTATCGGAGCCGTCACGAGGGAGCGCTGAGCCGCGCGACGGTGACCACATTGCTCGAACGCACGCACCTTCCCGAGTTACAATCGGCGCTCTCCTTCTTCTACGATTCGGTCACCTCGAACGATGACGGCGGCGAGCAGCTGACCTACGATCTCTCGGTTCCGGCAAACGTCACTTACGTGGCGAACGGATTCATCTCGCACAACACGATCGGGCTGGTCATGGATTGCGATACCACCGGTATCGAACCCGATTTCGCGTTGGTGAAATTCAAGAAGCTCGCCGGCGGCGGATACTTTAAGATCGTCAACCAATCCGTTGCACCGGCGCTACGGAAGCTCGGATACAGCGAAGAGCAGATTGCGAAGATCGAGACCTACGCGAAGGGGACCGCCTCGTTCGAAGGGGCGCCGCATATCAATCGCGCGACGCTCCGAGCGAAGGGCTTCGACGACGCAACGATTGCGAAGATCGAAGGCTCGCTCGCGGGCGCGTTCGAGCTGCCGTTCGTCTTCAATAAGTTCGTGCTCGGCGAAGACTTCTGCACCAAGACGCTGGGCATCGCCGCCGAAAAACTCGATGATTGGAGCTTCTCCATCCTGCGCGATGCCCTCGGCTTCAGCAATCGGCAGATCGAAGAGGCCTCGGCCTACATCTGCGGACGTATGACGCTCGAAGGTGCGCCCGAGCTCAACGACGAGCATCTCTCGGTCTTCGATTGCGCGACGCCCTGCGGAAAATACGGCACGCGCTACATTCGCCCGCTCGCCCACGTTGATATGATGGCGGCGGCGCAGCCCTTCGTCAGCGGCGCGATCTCCAAGACGATCAATCTGCCGCAGACGGCAACGATCGCCGACGTCAAAGAAGCCTACCGCTACAGCTGGGAAAAGATGATCAAGGCGGTCGCACTCTATCGCGACGGCTCGAAGCTGAGCCAGCCGCTCGCGGCGAGCTACGATCTCAGCGGCGAGATCGAGGCCGAGGATGGACCGACGCAGCCGTACCATACGCCGGTGCAGATCGCCGAAAAACTCGTCTATCGCTATATCGCCAAGCGCCGTCGCATGCCCGAACGGCGCAGCGGCTACACGCAGAAGGCGATCGTCGGTGGGCATAAAGTCTATCTCCGCACCGGCGAATACGAGAACGGACAACTCGGCGAAATCTTCATCGACATGCACAAGGAAGGCGCAGCTTTCCGATCGCTGATGAATAATTTCGCAATTGCGATTAGCCTCGGCTTGCAGTACGGCGTACCGCTCGAGGAGTTCGTCGAAGCCTTCACCTTCACGCGCTTCGAGCCCAACGGCCCCGTCGCCGGGCACGACCATATCAAGATGGCAACCTCGTTGCTCGATTACGTCTTCCGCGAGCTTGCGGTGAGCTATCTCGGGCGCTACGATCTCGCGCATGTCGCTCCCTCGATGGAGATGGATGCGATGGGCGTCGATGCAGCGGAATCGAAGGAAGAGTATCTCGCCGAGGAGCCCGGGCCGACGAACGTACGCCAGGCCGGCGTTGCCGAGCGTCTTCACCCCGTCTCCACGCATCTCCATCCCGATGCGGCGGCGCAAGGGAGCTACGGTGCGGCAACGCTCACCGCCACTGCGCCAAGCCCGCAGAGTGTCGGCACGGCCGTCGTCGAGCGCCCACAGCACGTAGCGGTCAACGCCGCCAAGGCGAAGGGCTATACCGGTAATGCCTGCAGCGAGTGCGGACAACTCACGATGGTGCGCAACGGCTCCTGCGAGAAGTGCGACTCCTGCGGCGCGACGAGCGGTTGCAGTTAGGACGGTCGACAACCGTGCGAAACAAGAGAAAGGCTAGCGAAAACGCCGGCCTTTCTCTTTTAATGAAAAGAGCTGCCCTCACACTATTCGTCGCGTTTGCGAGCTACGCTGCGTGCCTTGCGGGCACCACCGGTGTCGTGAGCGGCTACGTGCGCGACGCGATGGGACGACCGGTCGCAAAAGCGCTCGTGATCGCCCGCTCACCGAGCCAAACATGCACGACATCCACCGATAAACGTGGATTCTTTAAGACAACCTTCCTTCATTTCCGATTAAGCGTTTTTCGGGGATGTCCGAGATTCACCCGAACCCCGTTGCTCGCCGAACCATTTACCTCGCTCGATGTGCGGTGGATGGAGAGGTACCCGCCGAACCTTGGGCCACCGATAGCCCTGCCGATGGCCTCTATCCCTTCGCAATTCAGGTGCCTCTAGTCGGTCGAGGACGCTACTTTACTTCGACGACCTCAGCGCCGTCCCACGGCTCGGCGCTCCGCGGCCGTACGATCGAGAGCGAACAGGCATCGCGGAAGTACGCTGCCGGCGCGTCGAGTTTACTGAGCTCGGCGACGCGCGCGAACATCTTGCCGGCGGTGAGGAACATCCCTTTTCGGAATTCGCCCATTGCTTGCTTAAAGAGCGCTTTGCTCTGCTCTTTATGTGCAAGCAATTGCGGTGGATCGTTGCTGTAACACTCGTAGATCTCGACGCTCTGCGTTTTCCCCTTCGCTTTGACCGCACCAAGGTGGCGCAGCGGAATGCCGTGCCCCTTCGGCAATGCATCGACCACCCCGCCGCTCACCAAGAGATCGACGCCGAAGACTTTCGTGAGCCCTTCCATTCGCGACGCAACGTTCACCGCATCGGCGATTACCGTCGTCTCCATACGGTGCTCTTCGCCGATCGTCCCGAGGATCACATCGCCGCGATGCAGCCCGATGCCGATGCGAATAGGGACGTA
>JABEUX010000141.1 GCA_013044185.1 Vulcanimicrobiota bacterium
GCGACGTTACGCGGTCGGTGCGCCGATCAATCCCTGCATCGAGCTGGAGGCGTTGGCGTAGAGCCGCTTCTCCATCCGCCCCGAAAGAAAGGCGAGCCGTCCGGCACGCGTTGCGAGCGCCATCGCCTCGGCCATCGCGACGGGATTTTGCGCGGCGGCGATGCCGGTATTCATCAGCAGCGCATCGACGCCCAACTCCATCGCGACCGCTGCATCCGAGGCCGTGCCGACGCCCGCGTCGACGATTACCGGAACGCCTGCGCGCTCTTTGATAATGCGAATCGTATACGGATTGCAGATTCCCAACCCGCTGCCGATCGGCGCGGCGAGCGGCATCACTGCGGCGCAGCCGAGCGCTTCGAGTTGCGCGCACGCAACCGGATCGTCGCCGATGTACGGCAGAACGGTAAACCCATCGGCAACGAGCTGTTCGGCGGCGATCAAGGTTTCGCGCGTGTCGGGATGAAGCGTCTGCGTATCCCCGATCACTTCGAGTTTGATGAGATCGGTCTCGAGCAGTTCGCGCGCGAGTTGCGCGGTCGCGACCGCTTCACGGGCGTTAAAGCAGCCCGCGGTATTCGGTAGAATCGTCATCTTCGATCGATCGATATAGTCGAGCAGCGAACCGCCCTTCTCACCGAGGTTCACGCGCCGGATCGCCACCGTCACCATCTCCGCGCCGCTTGCGGCGTGAGCGGCCTGCATCGCATCCATCGAGGGATACTTTCCCGTGCCGACGATCAAGCGCGAACGAAATTCGTAAGCTCCAATTCGGAGCGGGGTATCCTCGTAACTCTGCATTTCCGCCCTATCTTCCATCGTGACGAGCAGCGTGCATCCCGCTAATGTCGTTTCTCGAGGAGTTATCCACCCGCAACCGCCCGGACGATCTCGATGCGGTCGCCCTCGGCGACGCGGTGTCGCGCGTAATCGCTCCGCCGCACCACGCAATCGTTACAGGCGATCGCAACGCCGTGTGCCTCGATGCCGAGCGTGGCGAGTACTTCGGCGAGCGTCGCGTCGGCGGCGGAAATCTCGCGAATCTCTCCGTTTATCTCGACCGTCACGCGCCGATCCCGGCTCCATTCTCTGCGAATCGCGCGAGTGCGAACGCCGCATCGATCGGCGTGCCGCGTTCGATCTCGTCGGCGAGCAACTCGGCGGTACGCGCGCAGAGCAGCACGCCGTTGCGGTAGTGCCCGGTCGCGAGTAGGTAGCCATCGCGCGGCGTCCGTCCGAGGATCGGTCGCTCGTCGGGTGTGCCGGGGCGCAGCCCCGACCACTGCTCGACCAGCGCAAAGCCGGCGAGGCTCGGAGCGCCGGTGAGAACCCGGTCGAGTAACTGACGCTGCCCACCCGCCGTAACGCGGTGATCGAAGCCAACGCGTTCGCCAGTTGCACCGACGAGCAGGCGCCCATCGGTTCGCGGAACGACGTAGCAACCGCCGAGCCACATGGTATGGCGAACGAAATCGTGCGGCATCGCCAGCGCGAGCATCTCACCCTTCACCGGTTCGACTGGCGGCCGACACTCCTCGGGAACTCCGGCGACGTGCGGTGCCCAGGCACCCGCGGCGTTCACGACGATCTCGGCGGGGCGAAAGCCCCAGCGGGTACGCACGCCGCAGACGCGACGCGCATCGAACTCCACCTCGATCTCTTCGCTCGTTGCAACTTGCACGTGCATGCGTGCGAGCGCGGCGAGCAGCGCGCGCCCGAGCAAACGATTGTCGACACTGCCTTCATCGTGCGTGAGCAATGCACCGAGAACGTTGCTCGCGAGTGCCGGTTCCAACGTCAGCGCACCGCGCGCATCGAGCAGGGTGTGCCCGACCCCCGCAGCGGCGAGCGCGCTCGCACGTGCTTGCAGCCGCGTCAGCCCCGCTTCGTCGAACGCCGCCTGCACGATACCATCGCGACGGTGTTGCGGATCGATCGCACTCGCTTCGCGCACGCGTTCGACGAACGCGGGAAAGCCTTCGAGCGCATCGTTGCAGAGCACGTGCATCGGTTCGTCGGCGATCTCCTCGGTTCGCGCGGCGAGCATGCCCGCTGCCGCCCACGAGGCCGCTTTCGCCGGCTCGAAACGGTCGAAGACGGCGACGCGCGCGCCGCGACGACGGAGTTCGAAGGCGAGGCTCAACCCAATGAGCCCCGCACCGATAACGACGATCTCGTCGCGTTCTTCCAACGAATTCATCGCCTACATTCCCGTGTAGACGGGGCCCTCGCCGCCCTGCGGCGGCACCCACGTGATGATTTGATAGGGGTCGGCGATATCGCAGGTCTTGCAGTGCACGCAATTCGTAAAATTGATCTGCAGGCGCCCTTCGATTTTTCCGTCCTTTTTCTCGAAGAGCGGTTCGTAGACCGCCGCCGGACAGAAATAACCGCATGGGTTGCCGTACTCAACCGTGCAGCGATCGCGACAGATATTGGTATCGGAGACGTGCAGGTGGCAGGGCTGGTCTTCGTCGTGCATCGTCCCCGAATTAAAGACGTCGGTGAGCTTATCGAAGGTCAACACGTTATCGACCGTCGCGCGCGGCGAGGGATCGGGCTTGTAGCCACGCTTCTCCATCCGTTCGTGCCCGGCAGCCGCACCGAGTTTATCGATGAAGCCGAACGCGCGCCCGCCGGTGACCGTCGAGAGCCCGGCATTGAACATCCCCGCCCACATGCCGTGTTCGAAGCCTTGGTGGAAGTTACGCGCCGAGCGCATCTCCTCGTACGCCCACGAAGACTGGAAGCGTTCGACGAAGCCGCTGAGCTGTTGCGCGTCGTAACGATCGGCTTGCACGGCGGCAAAGATCGTCTCCGCCGCGAGCATTCCCGATTTGATCGCGAGATGGATGCCTTTCAAACGCATGCCGTTGAGGAAGCCGGCGGAATCGCCGGTGAGCAGCAAACCGTCGGCGTAGGGGCGCGGCATCGCGAAGAAGCCGCCTTCGGGAATCGCTTTCGCGCCGTAACGAATGAGTTTGCCCTCGGCGAGCAACGCGGCGATCGCCGGGTGCTGCTTCATGCGCTGCAATTCGTTCTGCGGATCGCTCGTTGGATTCTTCGCGTCGAGCCCGGTGACGTGCCCGATATCGAGCACGTCGTCAGCCATACCGTAGATAAAGCCGCCGCCGAAGGTATCGGGCGCGAGCGGGTAGCCGAGCGTGTGAATCACGGAGCCGGCGGCGAAGCGCCCGGCCGGAAGCTTCCAGAGCTCTTTGACGCCCGCAGCATAGACCTGCGGTTCTTTCCCCGCATCGAGGCGGAGCTTCGCGATCGCCTGTTTGGCGAGCGTTCCGCGCACGCCCTCACCGAGCACGACGACCTTCGCATAGATATCGGCGCCCGGTTCGTAATTCGCTTTCTGCGTGCCGTCGTGCGCGACGCCTTTATCTCCGGTGCGCACGCCGACGACGCGGTCGCCATCCCAGAGCAACTCCTGCCCGGGAAACTCCGCGAAAACCTGCGCGCCGGCGGCCTCGGCCTGCTCGCCGAGCCACTTCGCCATCTTCTGCAGGCTCGCGACGTACTTGCCGTGATTGTTGAGCGGTGGCGGCGTAAACGGCGCCTTGATCTTCCCGCTCGCAGTGAGAAACCAGAGCTCGTCGCTGGTGACCGGGGATTCCACCGGCGCGCCGCGCTGCAGCCAATCGGGCAGTAATTCGGCGATCCCCTTGGGATCCATCACGGCGCCGGAGATGCCGTGGCTGCCGATATCGCCGCCTTTTTCGATCACGAGGATTTCGAGCGCTTGCTTCTGTTCGGCGGCGAGTTGGCCGAGCCGGATCGCGCCGGCGAGAGAGGCGGGCCCTGCGCCCACGAAGAGGACATCGACATCGAGACGATCGCGTTCTTGTGCCATGAGCGGTTGCTTCGGCACCGGGCTCTCCGTACTCTTGCGCCGAAGACTGAGAACATGAAGATACAGATCGGCGTTATGGGCTCCGCCGGCGGTATTTTAACCGCCGAGCAACTCGACCGCGCGCGTCGGCTCGGGCGGCGCATCGCCCAGCGCGGCTGCACCATCGTCACCGGCGCGTGTCCGGGGCTCCCGCACGCGGCGACGCTCGGCGCGAACGAAGAGGGCGGCGCGAGCCTCGGCGTCTCGCCCGCGCTCTCGCGCGAAGAGCACGTCAACGTCTACGGTTCGCCGCTGCAGCCATACACGACGATGGTTTTTACCGGGTCGGGGTTAATGGGACGCGAGACGCACAACATTCACAGCTCGGATTTCGTCCTCTTCGTCGGCGGGCGCAGCGGCACGCTCGGCGAGTTTTGCATCGCCTACGATGAGGGCAAACTCATCGGCATCCTCACCGACTCCGGCGGCATCTCCAACGAGTTGCCGAAGATCGCCGGGTTGGTGAAAAAAGAGACGGGCTCGACGATTGTCACCAACTCCGACCCCGAGAAACTCGTCGATGCCTGCCTCGATTATTATCGGAAAGAATCGCTGCCGAGTTCGGTGGCCTTCAATCGCACGGGTACGTTTTCGCCGACGAA
>JABEUX010000142.1 GCA_013044185.1 Vulcanimicrobiota bacterium
GATCGGCTACGACAAGGCCGCCGAGATCGCGAAGAAAGCGCACCACGATGGCGCAACGCTTAAAGAGACCGCGCTCAAACTCGGTTACGTTACCGCCGAAGAGTTCGACACGATCGTCGTTCCCCGGGAGATGACCTACCCGAAGTAAGGTCGCTAAGGCGCTTTCACGCGAGAGGCCGGCCGGCACGAACGGCCGGCCTCTCGCGTCGTTTCGGGGCTCTCGATAGAATCGGTCTTACGGCACGAGGTCGTTCATTTTGTAGGCGAGTCGAGCTGCGTTTGCTGGAGATATGCCGAAGGTTCTTACGAGGAGGCCTGAATCAGCGAGCGAGACGGCTCCCATCGCCCGAAGTTGCCACCTATTATTTCGTAAGCGAAGCAGTGCCTGGCCTGCAAGCTTGCCGTCGCCGTAATACAGTAAGGCATTTTTCCCGGCGATTGCAACCGCACGAACGATCGCTTTCCTACGAGCACTGCTTGCTGTTGCAAAGCGGCTGGTGAAAGCAAGACTCGCCGAGCGAGCCCGATCGTCGCATCGACCTTTCGGCGTGCAGAGCCCCGAATAGGTCGCCACGTCGTCCTTCTTCATGGAGGTAACGAGCGTGCGGGCTACGGCGAGCGGTAAGCGAAATCCAGAGGCGAGGAATCCAACGGAGTTCATGCTTCCGCCGCCCATAGCGACAACGTGCCAACGCGATTGCTTTTGTTGCAGGAGCGCTTCGCCTCCGCCCTCGCCTACCGAAAACTCGGCGAGCGCGACCGATCCATCGCGAACGATCGGTGCGACGACGGGTGCGACTCCAAAACCACTGCGGTTCATCCCGTTCCGTATGACCGCAAAGGCGATCTCCTGCGCCGTGCTGCTGCACGTCCCATCGCGATTGCAGCCTTGCAGGCTCGATCCGATCCGGTCGCTATAGATAAGCGCGTCGGCAGTGGCGGGGGGAAGACCGGGAACGAGACGGGTAAGGGTGGCGGCGCCATAACTGTCTGGTAGTCGGCGAACCAACAGCCATTTGTGGGCGCTCTTCCGTGCGACGAAGGTGCCTCCATCGTTTCGCGAATTTCGCGGTATCGACCGACGCGTCTCTTGTGCGAACCATTCGACGATTGCAAACGATCGAACGATGGCGATGCTTCCGATGTCGATATCTTGTGGGGGAGTCGGTGCGGCGAGCCGATGGACCATGCCGATGAGAGCATCGATATCGCGAAGCCTCTCCGGCTGCGCCGTGGGGCCGGCAATTGCCGTTCGTATACAAAAAATGCTCAATGTGATCGCAATCGCGACGACAACGCGGAGGTGTCGCCGCAACCTCATACTCCGCCCGAGCGTTCGATCAGCGCGATCTCCTCGCGGTGCGCCTCGTCGATCGCCTCCTCGCGACCGCGCAGCACGGAGATGCCAGCGGCGACGAGTGCGAGCACCGCAAAGACGAAGAGCACGTCGTGGATACCGATGAGGAGCACGGAGCGCGGCGCATCGAGCGTATCGCGGAACGTGCCGTAGCTCGCAATCGCCCACGAAAGCAACGATGATGCGACCGCGACGCCGAGGCTGGTCCCCAAGGTTCTCGTTACGTTGAGTACGCCGCCCGCCGCCCCTAAACGATGCATCGGTGCGGCGCCCATGATCGCGCTGTTGTTCGGCGAAGTGAAGAGCCCCTGACCGAGGCCGAAGAGCGCGAGCAGCGCGGTGACGGCGATCAACGATCCCGGCGCGCCGTCGAGCGCGAAGGCAAGCCCGGCCAACGAAACGGCGGCGATAATCATGCCGACCGCCGTGAGCCAGCGCGGGCCGAGTTTATCGGAGAGCGCTCCGGCGAACGGCGCAACGATGCCGAGCGCTATCGGGATCGTTGCCAGCCGCAGCCCGGCGGCGAAGGGTGCGTCGTGATAGCCGCCTTCCAGAGCGAACGGCACGAGTAAGAAGACACCGAAGAGCAAGCCATACGAGATGAGTCCCGCAAGATTCCCCGCACTAAACGCATGCGATTTGAAGAGCGTGAGATCGATCAGCGGCGGTTTCGCGCGCCGCTGATGTAGCACGAAGACGACGATGAGCGCGATGCCGGCGACCGCGCAGCCGATGAAGAGCGGTGAGGCGAGCCCCCAACTCGGCGCTTCGCTCAGCGCGATGAGGACGAGTGCGAGTGCCGGAGTCAGCAGCCACGCACCGAGCCAATCGAAACCGCGATCGTGCAGATGCATTCCTTCGGTTCGCGGCAGAACGAACCAGCCGAGAATCGTGCCGATGATACCCGCGGGCACGTTGATCCAGAAGACCCAGCGCCAACCGATCGCTTGAATCAGCAGACCGCCGAGCGCAGGCCCTAACGAGAGCCCGACCGCTTGCGCGGCGCCTTGTATGCCGATCGCGCGCCCACGCCGTTGCGGCCCTGCCGCAGCGGTGATAATCGCGACGCTGTTCGCCTGGAGCAGCCCCGCGCCGATAGCCTGCAGCACGCGGGCGGCGATGAGGATGGCGAGCGAGTGGGCGAAGCCGCAGAGCCCCGAGCCGAGAATGAAGACGAGAAAGCCGCCGGTATAGAGCAGCTTCCGCCCGTAGATATCGGCGAGCCGGCCGAAGATCGGTAGCGTCGAGGCGAGCACCAGCAGATACGCGAGCGCGACCCAACTGACGTCGGCGAGCGAGGAGCGAAACGTCGTTTGCAGCGTCGGCAGCACCAACTGCGCGATGCTGGCGTCGAGCTGCCCCATGAAGGCACCGATGCAGAC
>JABEUX010000143.1 GCA_013044185.1 Vulcanimicrobiota bacterium
CGCGAGAGCGCGTCGAGGAGGAACGGAATGGCGTTCTTCGGCCCGACATACCCGACGATCCCGCACATAATCGCCTATTTTATGCCTTCACGCGTGCGCGTGTACTCGATCTTTCCTGCGGCGATCTCATCGAGAGCGATCGAGACCGGCTTGTTCCGGTTCGCGGCGTCGCGATCGACCAACGGCTCGCTGGCGAAATACTCGCGACGCTCCATCGGTGGGGTCTCTTCCATGCGGATCCAGTTATTGAGTTGACGTGCGCGCATCATCGCGATATTCACCAGGGTGAATTTCGAATCCGCATGCTCCATCAGTCCTTCGAGGTCGCCGAATATTCGTTTGCTCATCTTCTTCTCTATCCGTTCTATACTAGCGTGGTTACGATTGCGTGACGCTCGCAAGCGAGTCGTCGGGAACGCGGTGAATCCGCATACGTTCGGCCCGGAAGATCGCGGCGAGGTCGTCGACCGCTTCATCCGAGCGTTGTTCTTGATTGATCACCAAATAGTCGAAGTCTCGAATATATCTGATCTCTTCGTGCGCGATCGCCAAGCGACGCGCGATCTCTTCGTTGCTCTCGGTTCGCCGCTCCAGCAAACGTCGGCGCAAGTTGGAGAATTTATCGGGTAGGACGAATATCGAGACCGCCTCGGGGAAGGCGCGAACGATGGCCATCGCCCCATTGACTTCCGGTTTCATGACGACATCGAAGCCCTCGCGAAGGGTGCCCTCGACGTAGGAGCGCGGCGTTCCATAAGCGTTGCCGTTATACTCTCGCCATTCGAGAAAGCCGCCGGCGGCGAGACGCGATTCGAACTCGTCGCGCGAGAGAAAGAAATAGTGCTCCCCATCTCGCTCGCCCGGTCGCGCTTCCCTGGTCGTTGCCGAGACCGAGTAGCGAAGCATCGGCATTCGTGCGCGTAGAGCATCGACCAACGTGTCTTTCCCTGCGCCCGAGGGACCCGAAATAACAAAGAGTAAGCCGGGGCCGATAATCGCACGCCCTCCCACCGACGCTCCTTGCTTCATACGCCAAGCACGTCGAAACTTCCTCGTTGCGAGGCCGCCATCAAATGACGCGGCAGAGCCGGCTTTGGGCGAATCCGAGGACTTCGGGGGGGAGCGCGTCCTTAATAGAGCCACTCCAGCGAATCTCGTAGCTCACGTTATTGCGTATCGAGAAAAAGACCACAATCCGTCGCGGAGGAATCTTCCGAACGAACTCCATCTCCCCGGCGGCTCCCGGGCATTCGCCCATCGCGTTGGTTTTCACCATTTTGCCACCGCCCGGTGCGAGGACGACGCTCTCCAGGATACGGCTCGCGAGATCCGATGGTGCCCCCTGGAAAGGCTTCTGCGTCGCAGAGAGGTGCTCGCCGGGGTGCTTCACCGATCTCCAGGATCCTGGAGCGCCCGCGTGCCACCCGGTCGGCCCCGCCGCTCCGCCCGCGCAGGCGCTCAGGAGCACCCCCACGGCCAACAGCGCGCCCCAAAGGCGGGTCGGGGAGGGCGGAGGCGGAACGAAGGTGCGCGTGTTCACGGATTGGCTACTTTTGCGTCGTTGCGCGCTCGAACTCCTCGGCGCGCTGCGTGGAGCGCGCTGCAGTGCGGCGGCTGCGAGCTTCGATCAACGTCTCGTCCTGCGCTTTGAAGGCGCGGGTGGGGCGCGTTTGCTGGCGGCGGCATGCTTCGATCCCACCCCAACCGTTGCGTTCGTTCCCGATCTTCCGCTCGAGGAGCAGCCGGGTTTCGGACGCGTTCTTCGAGACCGGCTCATCGGCACGCGCGTCCTCGAGGTCTCCTCGCGACGGAACGATCGGCTACTGCGCTTGAGAATGGGTACGCGTTCGCGTTTCGGGGTTGCACGCTATCACGATCTCGTCCTCGAACTCGTACCACGTTTCGGCAACGCGCTTCTACTCAACGAAGAAGGGCGTATCGTCGCGGCGTTACAGAGCTTCGATGCCACCGCAAATGCGCGACGAACCACGATCGAGGGTGCTCCGTACGAGCCGCCGCCACTCGACGAGCGGCTCCGCATTCCACGAACGATCGCGCGCGCGTACGGCGAGGAGGCCCAACGCATCGTCACCGAGATCGAATCGAGCATCGAGAAGCTCGGCGACCTTTACGTCTATCGCGACATCGAGGGACGGCTCCTACAAGCACATCTCGTGCCGCTCGCAGTGCCCGATGCGATCGAGAGCCGCGAACCCTCGATTCTCGCGCTCTTCGCCGAAATGCAAGCCCGTCCGCACGCAAAGGGCTCATCGCAATCGGTGGCGACGCGTCGCGAGCGACTCGTCGCACGGATCGCGAGACGGCTCGCAGCCGACGAACGCGATGCCGCGCAGATTCTCGGAGGATTGCGCGAGATCGGCGAACGCGATTCTCTGCGCGCCGCCGGAGAAGCGATTTACGCGCGCCTGCACGAGGAGCCCTTTGCAGCGCGCGATGCATTGAAGGAAGAGGCGCGCGGATTGTTCGAGCGCTATCGCACGCTCGGGCTCCGTGCGGAGCGCCTCGAACCCGCACTCGCGCGATTGCACGCGCGCATCGAGAGCGCGCGGCTCCTCCAGTGGGAGGCCTCGCGCGTCGAGCCCGAACTTCTTGCCGAAGTGCAACGCTCGTTCGATACCGCGTTCGAGCCGCGCACCGATCGCACGCGAACCCGTGCGACGAAAGCGCCGAAGCGCAGCGCGCCGCGCGAACTGCGGCTCCGCCCGGGCCTCCGCATCCTCATCGGACGATCCCCCGAGCAAAATGCCGATCTCACCTTTCGTATCGCGCGCCCCGACGACCGATGGTTTCACGCAAAGAACATCCCGGGCGCGCACGTCGTGTTGCAGTGCGATACCGAAATTGAAGAGGATGATGAAGCTTTCGGAGTCGCCGCCGACTGCGCCGCGCTTTTCTCGCATGCCAGCGCGAGCGCGAGGGTCGACATCGAGTTCACGCGCCGAAAATACGTTCGTAAACAACGCGACGGAGCGCCGGGATTGGTCTTTTACACGAATGCGCGCGCGCTGATCGGTATGCCCGAACGCGCGCGCGCCCTTCTCGCTGCTATGGAAGCCGAGCCTCGCACGCCTTCCAATTGAGATTTGCAAGGAACGACTCGATATATTTTCCGCGCTCTGACGGCTTGTAGTCGCGGATGAAGGCATGCTCCCACACATCCATTACCACCAACGGAATGAAGCCGGCGGGATTCCCGATTTCGTGTTCGGCGATCCAGTGGTTACTCACTGCCTTGGCGTGGGGATCGTAGAACGCAATTGCCCAGCCGATGCCGCGCATGGCTCCGACTGCGGCGAAATCTTTCTTCCATGCCTCGAAGCTGCCGAAACTTTCGCCCAACGCATCGTAGAGTTTACCGCCCGAGAGATCGTTCGAGCCTTTCGAGAGATTATCGAAATAGAATTCGTGAAGGCGCATGCC
>JABEUX010000144.1 GCA_013044185.1 Vulcanimicrobiota bacterium
GATAAGGGCGAGATCGACCAAGTCCTTCGCGCGCGAACTCACCCTGCCGTTTGGGTGAATGCGAACGTATGCGTGGAGCTTGTCGCCGATATGGCGCGGCAATGGAACGGCCAAGAGCTCGACGGGCTTAATCCCCACGAATTCGAGAAGGGGCCGGCCTACAACCACGTCCGGCTCGCCGATATTTTCATCCGCGATGCCGATGTCACACGTAAGCTGTTCAAATGTTTTTTCCCCGATGATGGCTGCGATGCTAAAGCGGTACGCAGGCACGTCTTCGATGATCGGTGCGTCGGGAGTGTTCGTTATCGCAAACGAAAAATAGTCATGTAGGTCTGCGGCGACCGCATTTGCGATGAACTCCGCCGCCTCTTTCATGTTCATCGCGATGCGTGTTTCAATATCGATGTCTTTCGTACGTCGTGCTTCGGCCCGTGCGAATCTCAGATCGAGCGCAACGCGGCCCTTCAAGAGGAAGCCCTCTGGCGAGACATACTTCAATCGGGCGAGAAATCTATCGTAGGCAACCTCGCGCCGGAGACGCCGAACGTCAATAGCTTCATCCCTGGAGACTATCCCAAGGCGTTAAATGAGGGCTACTTCAAAGTCGGTCGACGTCTTGTACGTTTTGATGTCCACCTATACATACGCCTTGTAGTCGTCGACGACAGAAAGTGCGCGGTCAATCGTTTCGAGAACGCCGCGGCCGCGCACGCGCGCTTCAGCTCGTAGCTCGTTCTCGGTCGTCATCCCACGACCAAGTGCTTGAGCAATGGCCATTTCGGTTTGCTCGCCGAGATAGGCACAGTCCACGATCGTGCGTGCCGGCGTCGTCGTCGGAACGCCGTTCACGCGTACAACCTTCGGGCGCTTCGTCATCGTATGCAGCTTGAAGCGCGCGCTCTTCTTACGACCACGATGCTCACGCGGAACGGTGAACTCATACGCGCGCGGATCGACGTCGGAAAGATTGTGCAGCGCGAGCGCTGTTTGATGCGACGCGATTGCGTCCTCACCGACCTTGCGCCATGCCGCAACGTAGTGGTCCTCCTGGCGATCGGGGATGACCTGATAGACGCCTCGGTCGAAGCGCGCGATGCGCATGCTCCCATCCGGGTCGCCTGCAATCTTTGCGAGGGTCTTGCGGGAGATCCCAACGCGCTCAGCATCGGCCACCGTAAAGGTATACCCGCGTCGCCCCCGTGCGAGGGCGATAAGTAGACGCAGCCTTTCGCGAGTGCCCTTGGTAACCATCGGGTT
Organism: Vulcanimicrobiota bacterium; assembly: GCA_013044185.1. GTDB lineage: Bacteria > Vulcanimicrobiota > Vulcanimicrobiia > Vulcanimicrobiales > Vulcanimicrobiaceae > JABEUX01. The sequence continues at coordinate 1,261 of JABEUX010000144.1, forward strand.
TAAGTATACATCGGGTATAAACCTATGACAACAGCCATGTCATACTTTTGTTCCCAAGACCCCGCCTTGCGCCTAAAATAAGAGAAGCGAGCCACTGCTCGCTTCTAAAAAACAGCTTACCCGTACTAGGAGCCCGTCGGAGTATTGGCCGCAGCCGTAGGCCGTTTGTTGAACGCGTGGGTAATACTTCGACGGGCTCCTAGGATATTATTGGCGGTCACTATTAGAGGTGGCGCTCCACGAAGACCGCCATGCGCCGTCCGCTCTCGCCGTTGAGCGGCGCGACGATGACGCGGAAGCCGCTGACGACCGCAGCGTTCGAGCCCGCCGTGCGGGTGGAGCGCCAGTTCGAGGTCATCGCGCGCACGGCCCGGTCGATGGGACCGGGGAGGGCGTCGGGCGTCGAATCGTCGCCATAGAGCGATCCGAAGGGGTCGACCGCATTCGCAGGCCCCGCCATCACCACGCGATAGTCGTCGTCGAGGACGAAACAGTAGGGAATCTCGGGCTGTCCACCCGTCGCGGTTAGCGAGGGGGCACTCGGTTCGATAGTCTCGGCGGCGAGTGCGTACATGCTGAAATCCTCCATGCCCCTACGATAGCCCCCAACACCCGGCCCGCGCCTCCGGGAAAACCCCTGGTTTTTCGCGTATCGCTCCCCCGTGAGCACGCCGATCGGACGCACGAAGGAACTCGACCGCATCGCGGCCGTCCTCGAGGATGGCCGGCGCTTGCAGGTAGCGCGGACCTGTCGCCTCATCGGCAGCTCCGGAATCGGCAAGAGCACCGTGGCCTCGGCCTCCGTAGAACGTGCTCGCGCTGCGGGCTGGCTCGCGCTCCTCGAACCCGCCCACCGCATTCAGGCCAGCCTTCCCCTCGCCGTCGCACGCCGGATCGGCGCGGGAATCCTCGCCGCACTCGGCGAGCGCGGCGCACTTTTTGCTGTCGGGCTCCCGAGCGATTTCACCACGGAACGTGATGAAGCGAAGAACGAAGAGGCGCTCTACCGACTCATCGAAGCGGTGCTGCTCGATTTTCCGCTGCTCGTCGCCGTCGACGATATGCAATGGTGCGACCCCGAATCGCTTTCGTTACTGTTGCGGTTGATCGAACGTTTTTCCGACCAGCGTTTCGTGCTGCTCTCCATCGAGCGACTCGACGAACCCGGTTGGGATGGTCTCGCGCAGAGCGATGTATCGTTCGTTCTCGACGCGCTCGCCGAGAGCGATGCTCGCGCGCTCGCGCGCTCGCTTCTGCCCGACGCGAGCGACGAAGCGATCGCGCGCATCGCCGAGATTTCAGCGGGGCGCGCTATCGATATCGTTGCCATCGCCGAATCGCTCGCGCAAGGCAGCGACGACATCGCCGGTGTCGCCGCCGGCTTGCGCGCCGTCGTCGCGCGCGACCTCGCCGTGATGACGCCGGAGCGTCGCGAGTTCTTGCAGATGCTCGCGCTCATGGAAGAACCGATCCCAATCGCGCTGCTCCAACTCTTGTGGAGCGATGATCACTTCTTGCCATTGCTGCAAGCGAGTACGGGGCGGTATCTGACGTCGGCTCCCGCCGGTATTGCTTTCCGGCACGCCGCACTCGCACAGGCGACCCGAGAGACGATTGCGATCGACATTCCCTATCGTCGGCGAATCCTCGCCGCGATTTCAAAGCTCGCCGCCCCCTCGAGCTCCGATCTCGAGCAGGCGATCGCACAAGCACGCGCCTGCGGTGACACTGCACTGGAACGCGAATATCTCGAACGTCTCGCTGCAGCCGCCGAAGCGGCTCGCGACTTCGCCCTGCAGGCGAGTGCACTCGAACGTTTGTTGCCGCTGATCGAATCCGACGAGGGCGGTTCCATTGCAACGAGCACGATGCTTTCGAACCTCTATAACGGTATCGGAGACGAACGTAAGAGTCTGCGTGTCTCGCGCGAGGCGCTCGCGCGAATCGAAAACCCTTCCCGAGACCCACGAGCCGCACAACTCATCGCCTCGTTGCTGCTCTCTACGTGGCACACCGGAGCACGCGACGGCTTCGACGAGCTCTGCGCGCGCTTCAATGAGCCGCAATCGCACCCGGCGGCAAGAGCGGTCGTGACGTTTGCACGTATGGTAGCTGCGACCAGCGAATTCGACGAAGAGGCGTATCTTCGCGCGCGCGCACTGCTCCCTGAGGAGGCGCTTGCATCCCCACTTGCGGCAGCGCGCTTAAAGGCGCTCGACACGATGGTGCTTCATCGTGGCGGCACGACGCCGATATCGCTCCCGACGCTTGCGGTTGGCGATAGCGGCGCTTCGCCGGTCGCGGCGATCATGGCGACGCACGTCGCATTCCTGCGGAACATCTACACCGATGGCGCCCCGGGAATGAACGATGCCCCACCATCTCTCGTCGGGACGTTTCCCGTCCTCTGTGCGCGTGCGCTCGCCGAGATTGCGAGTGGGCGGTTCGACGACGCGATCGCGCAGGTCCATGATTCGTTGCTCGCGGTTGCGGGAACCTACGCCGGGCGCGCGCTCGTCGGGCTGGCCGCGAGCGCGGCGGCGATCGGCGAACGCACGCTGCCACGACGATTGGGAGCGATCGTCGAGAGTGAAGGAGTCCGCTTTCTCAGCGAGGAGCGAAATTTCACGTTCGTTCCGATTGCCTGTGCGTTTGCCGCGCTCGATGCATCGAAGCAGCGCGACCGAGCGCGGGCGGTGCTCGAACGAGCGATCGCAGCGATGGAGCGCCGGCCGCCCCCGCTCGATCTCTTCCCAATTCCGGTGGTCGCGAGCATCGCCGCGCAACGGCTCGGCGACGAGGATCTCCTCGAACGCCTCGCCTCCGGTGCTATGCGGATGGATCGTCAGCGCTGGTCGCTGGCGATGGGGCTATTGGCGCGGCTGCATGCAACGCGCGCACTGCGCCGCCGGATTCCCGACGGGGAGCGCGCGGCATTATCCGACGAATTCACCGCGCTCGGTGCGCCGTTTTTCGCCGCCCATCTACTGGATGAAACCCGTACCGGGCGCGCCCAAATCGGCGCTCTTCGAGCACTCTCACGTCGCGAACGCGAGATAACGGCGCTCATTGCCGAAGGACTGAGCAATCGCGCGATCGCCGAACGGTTGGTGCTGAGCGAGCGCACCGTCGAGGGGCATATCGCGAATGCCTTCGGCAAAGCAGGGGCGAGCTCGCGCGCGCAGCTCGCCGCCTGGTACATTCGAGCCTTTAGTGCTGCATAAGTGCAATAAAGCCCACGGTCTTCGGCGCATTGGCGTTCGCCGCCTGAATCTCCGCGACCATCCCCGACAAGTGCGCATCGACGTGGTGCGCCATCGCGTGGAGATCGTCGGCGTTCGGAACCTGCGCGAGCCCGAGGGTTCGTGCGACGAGCGCGCCGATCGCGGCGGTATCGTCTTTCGCGGTCTTCATCCACTCGTCGAAGAGCGCGGGCGTGGTTTGGAGGGCGTGCAGAAAACCGGCGGCGACCGCCCGTCGAGCTACGTCATTCATTTCGCGTCGATCCTTTCATAACAATGTAGGTTGTTCGCCGTACACTCAAGGAGCGGCGAATGCGGCTACCGTTCTTGGACGAGATTCTCGTTCCCGCCGCTACCGTGGCACCGAAACGAGACGCAGCGATTCGCGGTACTCGAAGTTTTCGTTCGCGGCGGCGGCGACGACGAGCGCACGCAACTCCGCAGTTAGTTCGTCGTCGAGCGAACCGAGGATGTAGCGCCCGGAGATCGCTTTCCAGAGCCACTCGCCATCGACCGCGGCACGCACCTCAAATTCGTCGAAGGTCGGCAGGGCGGTAAATCCTGCACGGCCCAGCAAATCGGCGATTCCGAATCGTTCGAAGAGCGCCCGATCGCCGATAGCAAAAGGCGCGAAATCCGGGTACCGTAGCACGATTTTTTGCGAGAGCGCTGTGAGAAGTTCGGTAAGGCCGGTCGCTTGTTTCGGGCGCCTCGGGAGTAAGAAGGCGAACGTTCCGCCCGGTGCGAGCACGCGATGAACCTCGCGCAGCGCCGTATCGACCTGTGGAATGAGCATGAAGACTAAATGCGCGGCGACCGCAGCGAACGCGCCATCGGGGAACGGCAGCGTACCAGCCGATGCGAGGCGGAGATCGATCGCACTCCCGGTAAAGCGCTCAGCTGCGAGCGCGAGCTCCTCCACCGAGAGATCGACTCCGGCGAGCGCGGTTCGAGAAGTGCGCGTGCGAATCGACGCGAGCAGTTCGCCATCGCCGCAACCGATATCGAGAACGCTATCGGGTTGCGCGACGGCGATCCGATCGGCAACGACGTCGTACGAGGTGCGTCCATCGGTCGTCCGCAGGCCGAGCATGATGGCGCTCGTCACGCCGGGCTTCCGATGGTGAAAGGCATTGAGGTATGCGGCGATCTGTTCGTTGGTCGGCGCTACGCCGTGCAAGATCGCATCCATAAACGATTTTTCGCGCACCGTTACGCCACCGCGAATGGGTTGAGCAATGCTCGGGCACGTTTGCCGAGCACCTGCGTGATCATGGCATGCTCCAAGCCCGGCACGATCGCGCGTACCACCGAGATCGGGAGATCGGGCGGCGAGAGATCGACCGCAACGACGCTGGCGATGCCGTAGGCGCGCAGCGCATCGAGCGTCGCGCGCAGATCGGCGGCGAGATCCTCGCTGCTGCGATCGGAGAGCTCGGCGAACGCGATGCGCTCGGCCGGGATATCGAGATACCATCGCCCCTTGGGAACCTCGCGTAACCGCCGCGCGTGATCGCCCATGATGCCTTTCGGTTCGTCGGCGCGGAGCATATCTTCGCGC